>NZ_JCALCF010000036.1:0-47010 GCF_059812185.1 Mycobacterium sp. NGS67 | reverse complement strand
CCTAACCATCACCACCTAGCCACTCACCAGCCGTGGTCACCTCTATTTTCGAGTGAGACGCAGAATCGCATGATATTCGCGTCCGCGATGCGATTCTGTGTCTGCTCGCCGCGTCAGGCGGCCGCGCCCGGCTTCAGGTAGGTGACCAGGCTGACGTCGAGCATCTCGTCGTCGAAGTAGTGTTCGCAGCCGCGCAGATACTTCATGTACCGCTCGTAGACCTCCACCGAGGTCACCTCGATGGCCTTCTCGCGGTTGGACTCCAACGTGTCCCCCCAGATGTGCAGCGTCTTGATGTAGTGCGGACGCAGCGAAAGAGGCTCGGGGACAGTGAAACCCGCCTTCTCGCCGTGCTCGACCATCATCTCGGTGGACGGCAGCCTGCCACCCGGGAAGATCTCGGTGACGATGAACTTGATGAACCGCACCGTCTCGAACGTGATGCGTTTGCCGCGGGCCGCCATGTCGTAGGGGTGGTAGCTCACGCTGCTCTGCACCGTCATCCGGCCGTCCTCGGGCATGATGTCGAAGCACCGCTTGAAGAAGTCGTCGTAATTCTCGTGCCCGAAGTGCTCGAAAGCCTCGATGGACACGATCCGGTCGACGGGTTCGTTGAAGTCTTCCCAGCCGTGCAGCAGCACCCGCCGCGACCGGTCGGTGTCGAGGGCGTCCAGCACCTGCTGCGAACGCGCGTGCTGGTTCTTGGACAGGGTCAGACCGACGACGTTGACGTCGTACTTCTCGACGGCGCGCTTCATCGTGGTGCCCCAGCCGCAGCCGATGTCCAGCAGGGTCATGCCCGGCTTGAGGTCCAGTTGGTCCAGGTTCAGGTCGACCTTGGCGATCTGAGCTTCCTCGAGTGAGATGTCCGGCGGCTCGAAGTAGGCGCAGCTGTAGGTGCGGGTCGGGTCCTGGAACAGGGCGAAGAAGTCGTCGGAGACGTCGTAGTGCGCCTGGATGTCCTGAAAGTTTCTCTCGCGCGTCTTCGTCGGGCTAAGCGGGTTCTCGGCCATTCTCGTCTTTCTTCTCCTGGATCGTGTTCATGCGATGAGCGCACGCGCGAGCCTCGGCTGGAATGCCAACCGTATGGTTTGTCGAGGCGGTAATCAATGACGCGAGGGTGCCCGTCGTTGGCAGAAAGTCTACTTCGCCAGGGTGAAGTGGTTGCAGTCGATATAGCCGATGCGAAACGCCTTGGCACAACCGGTCAGATACTTCATGTACCGGTCGTAGACCTCCTCCGACTGGATAGCGATGGCCTCGTCGCGGTGCGCCTCCAGCGCCTCGCCCCAAAAGTCCAGCGTCCGGGCGAAATCGAGCTGCAGCGACTGGATCTGGGTCACGTTGAACCCGACCTTCGCCGCGTGCTCTTCGACCTTCTCGATCATGGGCAGCCGGCCACCCGGGAAGATCTCGGTGATGATGAACTTCATGAACTTCGCCCACTCCATGGTCAACGGCATGCCGCGCGCCATGATCTCGCGCGGATGTAAGCCGGTGATCACGTGCAGCAGCATGACGCCGTCGTCGGGCAGGGCCTCGTAGGTGAACTTGAAGAAGTCGTCGTAGCGGTGGAAACCGAAGTGCTCGACGGCTTCGATGGTGACGATCCGGTCCACCGATTCGTCGAAATCGGCCCAGTCGCTCAGCAACACCCGGTGTGAGCGGTTGGTGTCGACCTGGTCAAACAGCTGCTGGCAATAGTTGTGCTGGTTCTTCGACAGCGTGAGTCCGATCACGTTGACGTCGAATTTCTCGAGCGCGCGCTTCAACACCGGGCCCCAGCCGCAACCGACGTCCAGCAATGTCATGCCTGGCTCTAGCCCAAGCTTGCCCAGCGCCAGGTCGATCTTGGCGAGCTGGGCTTGGTGCAGGTCCATGTCCTCGCGCTCGAAGTACGCGCAACTGT
Organism: Mycobacterium sp. NGS67; assembly: GCF_059812185.1. Lineage (NCBI taxonomy): Bacteria > Bacillati > Actinomycetota > Actinomycetes > Mycobacteriales > Mycobacteriaceae > Mycobacterium > Mycobacterium sp. NGS67. Next base: position 45,101 of record NZ_JCALCF010000036.1, on the reverse strand, counting down.
AGGTGCGTGTCGGATCGACGAACAGCGCGAAGAACTCGTCGGACAGGTCGTAGTGCGCCTGGACGTCGTCTGAATTGGATCGCAGACTTCCGGCGCGCGTGTACGTATCCGCCATATGTCCTCCCGATGGGACAGCTCACCCCCCAGCGAGGTGCCCTTCCACGGCACCCTACACGGGGGCAGGCCCATCCTTCGTATTTGGAAAGCCTGTTCGGCGGCTTTCGCGCGAACCGGTACCGACGCACCGGACCCGCAGCAGACCGCAGCTGCCGCGCCAGTACCATCGGGGAGCCCGATAAGCGCCCCGCCGCGAAAGGCCGGATCAGCCCGTGCTTAAGAACGATTTCCTGCGACGCCTCGCCGTGATCGTAACTGTAGGCATCACTTTGATGTGCGGAACCACGGCCTGCGGCGGCGGGAAGCCTGCGACGCCCCGGTCGTCTTCGACATCTATTTCTTCGACCCGTCCTGCTGTGACTTCGGCACCGCCGGCGACAACTACGACACCCAAAGCCCTGCGCGTTCCAACCGGCGGCGTCGTGGGGCCTGGGACGATTTACAGCGGGTGTGAGAACAGGTTCGCTACTGGCGACGATTTGAAATTCGATAAATCCGGTCAGATTTTCAATCCCAAGGCCGGTCAATTCGTCGCGTTGCCGGTGCCCACGATACCTGCTGGGCAGAAGTTGGTGGGATATGGCTGCACTGTCGGCGGCGATGAAGATCATACTCGGGTGTTTTATGTGACCACGTTGTCGATACCGTCGGAGGGTTTGACTCCAGAACGGCGATCCACTTCGATCGTCGCTTTCGATCCCTTCACGTCGGCGCCCCCGCAGACAGCGCCTTGGCCGTCAGACGTGACCGTGCGAGCAATCTCTCCGTCGAATTATGGATTCTATGCCGAGACATCAGGCGGCTTACTCGGCTTCGATGGCGCAACCCTGAAAACGACGTTCACCTGCACCATTGACAACCGCGCCGGCAACTGTTGGCACAACTATGCCGGATTCGGCAGATTCCGCGCAGACCGCGAAGCCGGTGAAGAATTTTTCAATGGCAGGGACGGCAGCAAGGTCGGCGAAAACATCGGCACGACCATGAGTGGCGGTGTCCCGATGTCCTTCGACGGGATGGTCGTCGTCGTGGGGACCGCTTGGCCATACAAGTACGGCTACTTCGACTTCCGCGACAACAAGATGAAGGACGTTGCCGGCGAGTTCAATATGGTCCTGTGGGACGACTTACTCATGCAATGGGGGGCGGACTACTTGACGGTCTTGAACCTGACTACCAACAGTAATGTGTTCCACCGCGCCGGCGATGACGTCAAAAACCTGCATATCAAGACGGTTCACTTTGCTGGCAAATATCTTTATATTGACAACGATTCCGACAGACCCGTCATTGACATCACCACCTCCCAGAAAGTGTCGTCAGGGTGGAAAGTGGTGCCGCTTCTCAGAGTCTCCCGCGACTGGATGCTGATAGATAACAAGAATCCGGATTGGAATCAGTCGTGCTTCAGCAAGAACGTGATCCATTGCCCTGTCGGCAACGACACTGAACTGGTCTACGCACCGAACGGAAACTACGCAGGCCCCTGGTATTGATCACGATCGCGTGACCGCCGGGCGCTGAGAAATGCCCGACAGCTCCTTTCAGAAGGAGCTGCCGGGCTGCCTCATCCGACGGTGGCGCGGTGCTGCTACTTCTCCAGCGTGAACTGGTTGACGTCGATGTAGCCGGTGCGGAACGAGTCAGCGCAACCGGTCAGATACCTCATGTAGCGGTCGTAGACCTCTTGGGACTGGATCTCGATGGCCTCGTCGCGCCGCGACTCCAACGCAGCGGCCCAGGTGTCCAGGGTCCTGGCGTAGTGCGGCTGCAGCGACTGACGGCGGGTCAGCTTGAAACCGGCCCGCGACGAATGGTCTTCGACCTTCTCGATCGACGGCAACCGGCCACCCGGGAAGATCTCGGTCATGATGAACTTCGTGAACCGGGCCATCTCGAAGGTCAGCGGCATGCCGCGCTCGATCATCTGCGGTCCGGTCAGCGCGGTGATCGTGTGCAGCAGCATCACGCCGTCGTCGGGCAGCACTTTGTGGGCCAGCGCGAAGAAGTCGTCGTAGCGGTCGTGGCCGAAGTGTTCGAACGCGCCGATCGAGACGATCCGGTCGACGGGCTGGTCGAACTGTTCCCAGCCCTCCAGCAGCACCCGCCGGCTGCGCTCGGTGGCCAGCTCGTCGAACGTCTGCTGCACGTGCGCGGCCTGGTTCTTGGACAGGGTCAGCCCGATGACGTTGACGTCGTATTTCTCGATCGCGCGGCGCATGGTGGCGCCCCAGCCGCAACCGACGTCCAGCAGCGTCATGCCGGGCTGCAGGCCCAGCTTGCCCAGCGCCAGGTCGATCTTGGCGATTTGCGCCTCTTCCAGCGTCATGTCGTCGCGCTCGAAGTAGGCGCAGCTGTAGGTCTGGGTGGGATCCAGGAACAGCCGGAAGAAGTCGTCGGATAAGTCGTAATGTGCCTGCACGTCGTCGAAGTGCGGCTTCAATTGCTCGGCCATGATTTTTGTGTGCCTTTCTGGACCGCCGCGGTCCGCGGTCGCATGCAAAACGTTTGCAAACCCCCCGAGCATGCAGGAGGCATGCTATCCGATGCAGCGTTGCATCACTAAACTGAGAACCCGTCCTACCAGGTAGAACGTCCTATTTGTGCGCCCGGCGGCCTGGTTGCCGTGGGGGAGAGCGCTATTTGATCAGGGTGTATTGGGCGACGTTGGAAAGGCCCTTGCGGAAAAGGCCCGCGCAGCCGGTCAAGTAACGCATGAAGCGGTCGTAGACCTCCTGCGACTGCACGGCGATTGCCTGCTCGCGATTGGCTTCCAGATTGGCCGCCCACATGTCCAACGTCCGCGCGTAATGCGGCTGCAGGTATTGAATTTCGTCCACCGAGAACCCGCTGTTCTTGGCGTTGTCGATGATGTCGACTTCGCCGCACATGCCCCCGCCGGGGAAGATTTCGGTCGCCAGGAATCGGAAGAACCGCAAATCGCTCATGGTCACGGTGATGCCGTGGTCACGCCAGTAGGTCTGCTCGTGGGTGAAAATGCTGTGCAGCAGCATCCGGCCGTCGTCGGGCATGATCTCGTAGGAGCGGTCGAAGAACGCCGGCCAGCGTTCCTTCTTGAACGCGTCGAAGGCTTCGAAGCTGACGATTCGATCCACCTTCTCGTCGAATTCTTCCCAGCCCTGCAGACGTGCCTCGGCGCGTCGCTCGGTGGGTATCGCGGCCAGCCGCTGCTGGCTGAGCGCGGCGTGGTGCTTGCTCAAGGTGATGCCGATGACGTTGACGTCGTACTTCGTCAGCGCGCGGACCACCGCGCCGCCCCAGCCGCAACCGACGTCCAGCAACGTCATACCCGGCTCGAGTTTGAGCTTGTCCAGGGCCAGATCCAACTTGGCGAGCTGCGCCTCTTCCAGCGTCATGTCGTCGCGCTCGAAGTACGCGCAGGTATAGACCATGTTGGGGTCCAGGAATAGCCGGAAGAAGTCGTCGGAAATGTCGTACGTCGCCTGGGACTCTTCGTAATACGGCTTCAATTCGGCCATGTCAGACAACCTCCTGTTCCAACGGTAACAATGTCGCACGCGGCGCCGAGCAGGGAGAACGGAACCATTTATCCGCCCTGCGCCCTGCCGGCTGCAGCGAAATTGCTCGTGAGTTCACCGATGACGCGATCCCACAACTGCTTCGGCAAATCATGGCCCATTCCGTCGACTAACACCAATCGGGCGCCGTCGATCGCGCGTGCGATCGCCCGTCCCCCGAAGGGGCGCATCAGTTTGTCGGCCCGGCCGTGAATCACCACAGTCGGGGCGGCGATGCGCCGGTTGTAGTGCTGCAGGCTGCCGCTGCCCAGGATCGCGCTGAATTGTTGCGCGATGCCCCACGGGTGGTAGTTGCGGTCGTAGCTCTCGGCGGCGTCGGCGCGGAGCTCCTCGTCGGGCGCCAAGTAGCGCGGGCTGCCGATGATCTTGCTGACCCGCACCGAGTTGTCGATGATGACGTCGCGCGGCGAGTTCGGCGCGGGACCCTTGATCAGCGACAACAGCGCGCGCGGCGCGGGCGGCGGCAGGAAGCGCTGATTGTTGCTGGAGAAGATGATGGCCAGCGTCTTGGTGCGCTCGGCGAAGCGTGCCGCGAAGACCTGGGCGATCATGCCGCCCATCGACGCACCGACGATGTGCGCGTGCTCGATGTCGAGGTGATCCAGCAAGGCCGCGGCGTCCTGGGCCATGTCCTCCAACGTGTACGCGGCCCGGCTGGGCAGACCCAGCCACGACCGCGCCATCCGGACCGGCAGCGGTTGATCGGACTTGTGCCGTCCGGTCTTGGTGGACAGGCCGACGTCGCGGTTGTCGAAGCGGATCACCCGCAGACCCTGGTCGACGAGTTGCTCACAGAACCCGGTCCGCCACAACAGCATCTGGGCGCCCAGGCCCATGATGAGCAGCACGGGCGGATGCTCGACATCGCCCATGTCCTCGTAGTAGAGCTTCACATCACCGGAGATCGCGGTGCCGCTGCGAACTTCCATGCGGTCAGACCTCGAGATCGGAGGAATGCTCGCGGCTGACCTCGACCATGAAGTTGGCGAAATACCCGGTCAGCTGCGGGTCGGACATCATCTGCCATTTGGGCGCCAGCAACTTCATGTAGCGCTCCACATAGAGGAACTGCTTTCCGATCAGCACCAGCTCACGGGGCAGCTTGACGTCGTAGGCGTCGGCAAGGGTAGACAACTGGCGGCCGATGTCGGCGTAGGACATGTCGCCCAGCGACTGCATGGTGAGCGGGGTGGCGAACTTCTCCAGGTCCTTGGCGGCCTGGGCTTCGGGTTTGACCGTTCCGACGGCTCCCATCAGCACGACGATCTTGCCCGCCGCGGCGTGGTCCTTCTTGACCAGCAACGCGTACACCAGTTCCCGCAGCAACCATCGGGTGCGCGGGTCGATGCGGCCCATGATCCCGAAGTCGAAGAAGACGATGCGGCCCTGGTCGTCGACGTAAAGGTTGCCGGCGTGCAGGTCGCCGTGGAACAGGCCGTGGCGCAGCCCGCCCTCGAACAGGCTGAACAGCAGGGCCTTCACCAGTTCGGTGCCGTCGAACCCGGCCTTGCGGATGGCGGCGACGTTGTCGATGCGGATGCCGTGCACCCGTTCCATCGTCAGCACCCGCTGACTGGTCAAGTTCCAGTGCACCTGGGGCACCCGGATGTTCTTGCCCAGCGGCGAGGTGTGCAGATGCGAAACCCACGCATCCATCGATTGCGCCTCGAGCCGGAAGTCCAGCTCCTCGGCCAGGTTGTCGGAGAAGTCGGCGACCACGTCCTGCGCGGAGAGCCGCCGGCCCAACTTGGCGAGTTCGACGGCCTGGGCGAAACGCTGCAGGATCTGCAGGTCGGCGGCGACCCGACGGCGGATGCCGGGCCGCTGGATCTTGACCACGACCTCCTCGCCGGTCTTCAACGTCGCGTAGTGCACCTGGGCTATCGACGCCGAGGCGAACGGCTGTTCGTCGAAGCTGGCGAACAGGTTCGCGGGGTCGTCGCCGAGCTCCTCGACGAACAACTTGTGCACCTGGTCGGTGTCGGCCGGCGGCACCCGGTCCAGCAGTCCGCGGAATTCACGCGACAGCGATTCGCCGAACGCGCCCGGGCTGGAGGCGATGATCTGCCCGAACTTGACGTAAGTGGGACCCAGGTCGGCAAAAGCCTGCGGGATTTCTTTGATGACTTTCTGTTGCCACGGCCCCTTGGCCGGCAGCTTGGTGACCACACGAGCGGCGGTGCGGGTGACCTGCCAACCGGTGACAGCTACCCGGGCCGCCTCGACCGGCAACGGCACCCGGTCGAGTTTGGCCACATCGCGATGCTTTGTGGAACTCATCCCAGCAGTGTGCCAAACCGGGGAGGTCAACTCTAAATTTGCGTGACGCCGCTCCCGAGCCGTTACGCGGTCGCCGAACGTGCCGCTGCTGCGAAATCCGGGCCCGGATTTCGCACTGACTACACGCTCGGTGTAGAGCCGCGCAATTCAAGGCTTGCGCCACGGCGTGAGCCAGGGTTGCGGTTCCCAGTTCTCCAGCCCGGCGATCAGCTCGTACATGGTGGCACCGTCGATGCTTTCCCGCACGATGTCGGCGTGCCCGGAGTGCCGGGCCAACTCGTTGATGATGTGCAGGATCACCCAGCGCACCGACCAGGCCGGAAAGTCCTTGGGAAACCAGGGCGCGTCCTGCGGCACCGGGACGGGTAGGTCGAGATCGACCGTCTCGACCAGGCGCAACGTCACGGCGTTCTGTTCCGCGAAGGCGTTCAGCAGCTCCGCCAATGTCTCGTCGGCGCCCATCACGTACTCGGCCTGGAACTCTTCGGCACGGACTTCGAACGGCCGGGTGTCTTTTGCGGGCTCACCGGGTGCCGCGGCGACCCGTGCCATCCACACGCGTTGCATGCCGGTGGCGTGCTTGATCAGACCGCCGACCGACAGTGCGCTGGCCGACGGCGTGGACCGGGCCTGCTCATCGGTGAGTCCGTAGGACACCGCGAAGTAGGCGCTCTGGTGGTAGGCCACGAATTCACGCAGGGCGTCGCGTTCGTCGGTCACCGGTGCGGCGAGTGCGGGCATGGCTCAGTCCTCCCTGGTGTGCTGGTGCATGGTGTGCTCGTAGAGGTCGCGCAGCAAGGCGATTTCGGCGCCGTGATGAATTGCTTCCCGGTTGATGTGCAGGACCAGCGCGAGCATCGGATATTCGGCGTAGGGGCCTTCGGCCGGTCCGCACGGGCGGTTCAGGTCTGCCGCGGACAACGATCTCACGCCGGATATCCAGGTCGCGTAGGTCTCGTCGAGCTGGCGCAGCGCGGTGGCGGCGTCGGTGGCGTAGGGCCAACTCTGATAGTCGGCCGGCGGAGCGCCGAAGTGACTGTGGTTGCGCATGGCGAACACCCCGACGATCACGTGCGCCAGGCGCCAGGCGATCGTCGTGAACGGCGCCGGGTCGGGCGGCGGGTAGGCGAAGTCGATTCCGCCGTCCTGGCGGATCGTCCAGCAGTCGGGCGCCGGCCGCCAGAAGTATTCGTCGTCGGTCAAGCCGGTCAGGCGGGGGCGCAGTTGGGTGTGCCAATGCACGTCGAGTTGGTCGGCGAGCTGGGAGGTCAGGTCTGCCATGCCGTCGAGTCTGGCACCCACAGCGGACATGTTCGGTCCGCTGACCGAGGCAGACCGGCACGCGCGCTCGCCGAACGCCTACACCGTGTCGGCGGGGGGCCGTAAGGTGCTGTCATGCAGGTTGTTTCGGCGGAATCGACCGAGCTGTTCGTCGGGCCGCCGGACGCCCCGGTGCAGTTGGTGCGGCTGACCGTCGCGCACTGCACCGAACCGACCACGCTGCGCATCGAGGGCGACGGGCTGCGCGGCGACGTGGTCGTCGGGCCCGGTGCCGGGGTCGTCGAGGTTCCGGTGACGGTGGATGGTCCGGTCGTCGGACAACGGCGCGCGGCCCGGGCGGGGGGCCTGCCGTTCGAGTTCGTGGTGGCCGAGCCGGGCTGGACGATGTTCATGATCAGCCACTTCCACTACGACCCGGTGTGGTGGAACACCCAGGGCGCCTACACCAGCGAATGGGCGGAGGATCCGCCCGGACGGGCCCGGCAGACCAACGGCTTCGAACTGGTCCACGCGCATCTGGAGATGGCGCGCCGCGAGCCCGAGTACAAGTTCGTCCTCGCCGAGGTCGACTACCTCAAGCCCTACTGGGACACCCGTCCCGAGGACCGCGCCGACCTGCGCCGGTTTTTCGCCGAAGGCCGGGTCGAGGTGATGGGCGGCACCTACAACGAACCGAACACCAACCTCACGAGTCCGGAGACCACCATCCGAAACCTGGTGCACGGCATCGGTTTTCAGCGCGACGTGTTGGGCGCCGACCCGGCCACCGCGTGGCAGCTCGACGTCTTCGGCCACGACCCGCAATTCCCCGGTATGGCCGCCGACGCCGGACTGACCTCGAGTTCGTGGGCCCGGGGTCCGCATCATCAGTGGGGTCCGGGGCAGGACGGCATGGAGCGCATGCAGTTCTCCAGCGAGTTCGAATGGATCTCGCCGTCCGGGCGGGGACTGCTCACCCACTACATGCCGGCCCACTATTCGGCGGGCTGGTGGATGGACTCGGCGACGACGCTCGGGGAAGCCGAGGAGGCGACGTATGCGCTGTTCGACCGGCTCAAGAAGGTGGCTCTGACGCGCAATGTGCTGCTGCCGGTGGGAACCGACTACACGCCGCCGAACAAGTGGGTCACCGAGATCCACCGCGACTGGGCCGTCCGCTACACCTGGCCGCGGTTCGTGTGCGCACTGCCGCGCGAGTTCTTCGCCGCGGTCCGCGCCGAGCTGGCCGAACGCGACGCGGTGCCCTCGCCGCAGACCCGGGACATGAACCCGATCTACACCGGCAAGGACGTGTCGTTCATCGACACCAAACAGGCCAACCGCGCCGCGGAGAACCTGGTCTTGGACGCCGAGCGTTTCGCGGTGTTCGCCGGATTGCTGTCCGGCGCCGAATACCCGCAGGCGGCGTTCGCCAAGGCCTGGGTGCAGCTGGCGTACGGGGCTCATCATGACGCGATCACCGGCTCGGAATCCGACCAGGTGTATCTCGACCTGCTGACCGGTTGGCGAGACGCGTGGGAGCTGGGACGCGCCGCGCGGGACAACTCGTTGCGGTTGCTCACCAGCGCGGTGGCCCGGGACCGCGACTCGGTGGTGGTCTGGAACCCGTTGACCCAGTCACGCACGGACGTCGTGACCATCCGAATGGACGAACCCTGTGCGGGCGTGCTGGACGACGAAGGCGCTGAGGTACCGGCGCACGTGGCGGACGACGGACGGTCGGTCACCTGGCTGGCGGCGGTGCCGTCACTTGGCTGGCGTACGTATCGTCTGGTCGCCGGGCGTGGCAAGCGGCGGGGTTGGCAGCCGGTCGCCGGTGCGCGAATCGCCAACGAGCACTACCGGGTGACCGTGGACCCGCAGCGCGGCGGCGGTGTGGATTCGATGACCCACCACGGCCGCGAGCTGATTGCCGACGGCCGGGTCGGCAACGAGCTGGCCGTCTACGAGGAATATCCGGCGCACCCCAGCCAAGGCGAGGGCCCGTGGCATCTGCTCCCCAAAGGGCCGGTGGTCGGATCGTCGGAAGCTCCCGCGACCGTGCAGGCCTTCGACGGACCGCTCGGTCAGCGGCTGGTCGTGCAGGGCCGGATCGGCACCCTGCTGCGCTACACCCAGACCCTGACCCTGTGGCACGGCGTCGACCGGCTGGACTGTCGCACCACCATCCACGACTTCACCGGCGAAGACCAGCTGCTGCGCCTGCGCTGGCCGTGCCCGGTGCCCGGCGCCACGCCGGTCAGCGAGGTCGGCGACGCCGTCGTCGGGCGCGGATTCGCGCTACTGCACGACGGCGACCGCTCGGTGGACACCGCCCAGCACCTGTGGACGCTGGACAACCCGGCCTACGGCTGGTTCGGATTGTCCTCGGCGGTTCGGGTGCGCTTTAAAAACAGTGCCGCAACGCGGGCGCTGTCGGTCGCCGAGGTGATCACGCCCTCGGAGGCCGACTCCGGCCCGCTGGCGCGCGACCTGACGGTGGCCCTGGTCCGCGCCGGCGTCACGGCCACCTGTAGCGGCGCCGACCGACCCCGCTACGGCCACCTCGACGTCGACTCCAACCTGCCCGACGCGCGGATCGCGCTGGGCGGTCCCGACCGCAACGCGTTCACGAAATCGGTGCTGGCCCAAGCGGACCCGGCCTACACCGCCGAACTCAATCGTCAGCTGGCCAAGACCGGCAAAGCGCGGGTCTGGGTGCCGGCGGCGACGGAGTTGGCCGCGGTCTGGGTGCCCGACGCCGATCTGCGGGCCGCTGATGCGCTGCCCGTTCTGGTGATCGACGGGCGCGACGACGCAAGCCTGGCGGTCGCCGTGAAGTCCGTGGTGCGCGACCTGGGCGACGCCGAGATCCTTGTGCACCAGCGGGTCCCCTCAGATGCCGGAACCTTCGAGGACTACACCGTCGCGCTCCTCAACCGCGGCGTGCCGAGTTTCGCGGTCGACACCGAAGGCACCCTGCACACCGCCCTGATGCGGTCCTGCACCGGCTGGCCGTCGGGGATCTGGATCGACGATCCGCGCCGCACCGCACCGGACGGCTCCAACTTCCAATTGCAGCACTGGACACACGATTTCGACTACGCGCTGGTCTGCGGGAGTGGTGACTGGCGGCGGGTGGGGCTGCCGGCACGCAGTGCGCAGTTCTCCAACCCGTTGGTCGCGGTATCCCCGGTTGATCGGCACGGCGCGCTGGCTCCGGTCGGCTCGCTGCTGCGGATCGAACCCGCGGACTCCGTGCAACTGGGTGCGCTCAAGGTCGCCGGCAACCCGCTCACCTCGGGGAGTGCCCATCCCGTCGTACCGGACGAAATCGCGCTGCGGCTGGTCGAGGCGACCGGTTCGCCGGCCCGGGTCGAGATCGGCTCGGATGTGGGTGAACTGCGTGCACTGCGGCAAGCGGACCTGCTGGAACAACCGCAGCGTCGCAGCCGGACGATCCAGCTGCACGGCTATCAGGTCGCGACCGTGCTCGCCCGCCTCGAGAGGCCCGACGTGCCGGTCGAGGCAGGCGAGTTGGCACCGCAGGCCGAGCTCGCCCAGCCGCTGTATGCCCGGTACTGGCTGCACAACCGCGGCCCCGCGCCGCTGGGCGGGCTGCCGGCCGTCGCGCACTTGCATCCGACGCAGCTCAGCGCCGACCATCCGGTGCTGCGTCTGACCGCGGCCAGCGACTGCACCGATGCGGTGCTGGGCGGCAAAGTCGAAATACGTTGCCCAGACGGCTGGACCGCCCAGCCGGCCGAGTTGCCGTTCTCGCTGGAGCCGGGCGGGCACCTGGAAACCGATGTCGTGCTGACCATCCCGGCCCACACGCCGGCGGGCAGGTATCCGATCCGGGCACAGTTGCGGGTCACCGGCACCGGAGTGCCGCCGTCATGGCGGCAGGCGGTCGAGGACGTCGCCGTCGTGACCGTCGGAGTCGACGATCGCGAGCTCGTCTATCTCGTCGACGGTCCGGCCGACGTCGAACTGGCTGCCGGCGCGGCGACGCAACTTGCCGTGACGATCGGCAGCCACGCCGGCGCCGACCTCGCCGCCGAAGCACACCTGATCAGTCCGTGGGGGACCTGGGAGTGGATGGGCCCGGCGGCGCTCGGCGCTACGCTGCCGGCGAACGGCACCGTCCGACTCGTCTTCGACGTGACGCCGCCGGCGTGGCAGGACCCCGGACAGTGGTGGGCGCTGGTCCGGGTCGGCTGCGCGGGCCGGCTGATCTATTCACCCGCGGCCAAGGTGACGGTGACGACAGCGATGAGGAGGAGCGACGCAGAGTGACGACACACGTGGTGGCGACCGTCGCCGGCACCCCGGTTCCAGAGGCCGAAGTCGACGCGCGCGAGGCACGGCTGCGTGGGGGAACGCGGGCCGCGATGCTACCGGCCGCCGGCACCAGCGAGGGCCGTCAGCTGCGGCGCTGGCTGACCCAACTGATCGTGACCGAGCGGGTGGTCGAGGCAGAAGCGTCCGCGCGTGGCCTCAGCGGCGTGCCTGTCCCGACCGAAGCCGAACTCCTGCCCGACGTGACTGCCCGACTGGAGATCGGCAGCGTCGCGGCCGCGGCGCTGACTGACCCGCGGGCACGCGCATTGTTCGTCGACGTCACCGCCGGCGTCGTGGTCAGCGACGACGCCGTCGTCGACTACCACCGGCGCAACCCGACGCGGTTCGCGCCGTCGCGGTCGGTCGGACGGGGCTGGCGGGTGCCGGCGCCAGCCGTCCCACCTCTGGATCAGGTGCGGGTGGCCGTTACCGAACACCTGCTGGGCGCCGCGCGCAGGCGTGCCTTTCGCGTCTGGCTGGACGCGCGCCGGGCGGCGCTGGTTCATCTGTCGCCCGGCTACGAGCATCCTGGAGATCCTCGCCAACCCGACAACACCCACCGACACTGATGCTGACCCTCTGCCTTGATATCGGCGGCACCAAGATCGCCGCCGCCCTCGCCGACCCGGCCGCCCCCGGGTTGCTGGTGTACAACGACAAGCGTCCCACCCCGAAAGATGTTGCTGCCGAACAGGTTTGGGATACGGTTGCCGCGATGGTCGCCGATGCGGTCGGCGCCGCGGGCGGGGTGGTCGAGGCGGTGGGCATCGCGTCGGCCGGGCCCGTCGACCTGGCCACCGGCACCGTCAGCCCGATCAACATCCCGGCCTGGCGCGGATTCCCGCTGCGCGATCGGGTGAGCGACGCACTGCCCGGGATTGCCGTGCGGTTGGGCGGCGACGGCGTCTGCATGGCACTGGGCGAGCACTGGCTGGGTGCCGGACGGGGCGCCGGTTTTCTGCTCGGCATGGTGGTGTCCACCGGAGTGGGCGGCGGCCTGGTGCTCGACGGCATTCCGTACGACGGGCGCACCGGCAACGCCGGTCACGTCGGCCACGTCGCCGTCGAGCCGGACGGCAGACGATGCGCGTGCGGGGGTCGCGGGTGCGTCGAGACGGTCGCATCCGGTCCGTCGATGACCCGTTGGGCACGGGAGAACGGCTGGTCGGCTTCCCCGGCAGCCGGCGCGAAGGAACTGGCCGACGCCGCCGCGGCGGGGGATGCGGTGGCCTTGGCCGCTTTCGCCAGGGGCGCCCGGGCGCTTGCGGCCATGATCGGGTCGGTGGGCGCCGTGTGCGACCTCGACCTGGTCGTGATCGGCGGGGGAGTGGCCAAATCCGGTGCTTTGCTGTTCGATCCGCTGCGCGCGGCGCTGGCCGACCACACCGGGCTGGACTTTCTGCGCGGGTTGAAGGTGGCCCCGGCCGAGTTGGGCGGCGACGCCGGATTAATCGGAGCGGCCCGGCTCGCCGGGCTATAACGCCACAGCCCACCACGAGTGTGAATTCCACGACGAGACACGCCGCGGGACTGTCGCATATGTCGCACTCGACGGTCGGTGTGGTGGCCTGGCGCGTCCGGCTGACTGTCTGACGCGGCCGTTTTGGCTGATCGGACGACGCCACGCTAAGGTGGTGCCCGACCCACCGAAGACCGTCGGTCACCGAGCAATCGGTTGAAGGTCCGGGAACATCCCGGCGGCCCACGCAGGAGGACGAGGCACTTCCGCCGGCCCGTGTGTCGGCGCCTGTAGACGCCCCGGCCGCATCCTGCGCCGGGGCGTCAGTTGTTTTCGCCGGTGGCAGAGACCCCGAGTCCACACACTTATCAGGAGGCATGCATGGCCCGGGCTGACAAGGCCACCGCCGTCGCCGACATCGCCGAACAGTTCAAGAGTTCGAGCGCAACCGTCATCACCGAGTACCGCGGCCTGAGCGTCGCCAATCTGGCCGAGCTGCGCCGGTCGCTGGGCGAGTCGGCGACCTACGCGGTGGCCAAGAACACGCTGATCAAGCGGGCCGCGTCCGAGGCCGGTATCGAAGGGCTCGACGAACTGTTCGCCGGCCCCACCGCCATCGCGTTCGTCACCGGTGAGCCGGTCGACGCCGCCAAGGCGCTGAAGACCTTCGCCAAGGAGCACAAGGCGCTGGTCATCAAGGGCGGTTACATGGACGGTCACGCGCTGTCCGTCGCCGAGGTCGAGCGCATCGCCGACCTGGAATCCCGCGAGGTGCTGCTGGCCAAGCTGGCCGGCGCGATGAAGGGCAACCTCGCCAAGGCCGCCGGGTTGTTCAACGCGCCCGCGTCGCAGATGGCCCGACTGTTGGCCGCACTGCAAGAGAAGAAGGACTCCGAGTCCCCGGCAGCCGCCGCGGCACCTGCCGAAGCCGAATAACAACTACCAACCCCGACAAACCCCAAGAGATCAGGAAGGTCCCAAACCATGGCAAAACTGTCCAGCGACGAACTGCTCGACGCTTTCAAGGAAATGACCCTGCTGGAGCTCTCCGACTTCGTCAAGAAGTTCGAGGAGACCTTCGAGGTCACCGCGGCCGCCCCGGTCGCCGTCGCCGCGGCCGGCCCGGCCGGTGGTGGCGCAGCAGCTGAGGCCGCCGAGGAGCAGACCGAGTTCGACGTGATCCTCGAGGCCGCCGGCGACAAGAAGATCGGCGTCATCAAGGTGGTCCGCGAGATCGTGTCCGGCCTGGGCCTCAAGGAGGCCAAGGACCTGGTCGACGGCGCGCCCAAGCCGCTGCTCGAGAAGGTCGCCAAGGAGGCCGCCGACGAGGCCAAGGCCAAGCTCGAGGCCGCCGGCGCCAGCGTCACCGTCAAGTAACTCTGCCGAGCAGACGCAAAAGCCCCCATTTCCGCAAGGATTTGGGGGCTTTTGCGTCTGCTCAGCCTCGGAGCTCCTGCTGCGACCGGTGCACCTGTTCCGCTGAATCGCCAAGAGCGACAAGCAAATTAGTGGTCACCGCGGCCAGCACCGGAACCAGCGCCGAGCCGCTGACGCTCGAGTCGCCGTAGAACCCGGCCAGTTCGAGCATCACGAAGCCGTGGATGAGCGCCCAGAACTGGGCGGCCGTCGCCACCACCGCCGCGTCGTCGTCCGCCGGACAAGCGGTGATCCGGCCGGCCAGTATCGATCGGTGCACGGCGCGCACCACGTGAGCGAAGCTGGGCTCGTGCTGCTCGATCTCGGCGATCGTGAGCGTCAGCACATTGCCGGTCGGCGCATTGATGCCGTGGGCGCTGGTGCTGCCGAACATCAGCCGATACATGTGCGGGCGCTCGATCGCGAACCGCCGGTAGGCGGCGCCGACGGCCATCAGGTCGGCTACCGGGTCGTCCGTCGCAGGCACCGTCAACGCAGCATCGAACTGGCGTAATCCCTCTTGCGCGACCGCGGCGATCAAGTCGCGCATCCCACCGAAATGCGTGTACACCGCCATCGTCGACGTGCCCGCGGCGCCGGCCACTTTCCGGGTCTGCAGTGCGTCGGGCCCGTGCTCGTTGAGCAGTTCCACCGCGGCATGCAGCATCTCGTCCCGGACGCTGCGCTGGGTCGAAGTCATCTCGCAAACAATATTGCCATCTCCTCCCCGGCGGCGTACGGTCTCGATAACGGCGTAATAACGATGTTATAGGAGCTCAGACATGACGGCCATGCAGACGACCAAAGCCGGGAACCCGTATCTCAGCGGGTTCCTGGCCCCAGTAAGCGCCGAAATGACCGTGACCGACCTCGAGGTCACCGGGCACATCCCCGAGCACCTGACCGGACGGTATCTACGTAACGGGCCCAATCCCGTCGCCGAGGTCAACCCGGCTGTCTACCACTGGTTCAGTGGCGACGCGATGGTGCACGGCGTCGCGCTGCGCGACGGGAAGGCCGCCTGGTACCGCAACCGCTGGGTGCGGACACCTGCCGTATGCGCCGCGCTGGGCGAGCCGGCGCCCACGGGACTGGACCCGCGGGCCGGAATGTTGTCGGTGGGTCCCAACACCAACGCGCTGAGCCACGCGGGCAAGACGCTGGCGCTCGTCGAAGGCGGCGGGGCCAACTACGAGCTGACCGACGAACTGGACACGGTAGCGCCGTGCGACTTCGACGGAACCGTGTTCGGCGGCTACACCGCTCATCCGCACCGCGACCCCGCGACGGGCGAACTGCACGCGCTGTCCTATGCCTTCACCCGCGGGCGCACCGTGCAGTACTCGGTGATCGACACCGACGGTCGGGCCCGTCGCACGGTGGACATCGAGGTCAGCGGGTCGCCGATGATGCACGACTTCTCCCTGACCGACAAGTACGTCGTCATCTACGACCTACCCGTGACGTTCGATGCCGCGCAGGTGATGCCCACCAACGTGCCGCGCACGCTCAGTGCGCCGGCTCGGCTGGTGGTGCAGTCGCTGCTGGGACGGGTTCGGGTGCCCAACCCGATCGCCGCGATGCTCAACCGGAACCGGCAGCCCATGCACAAGATGCCGTATCGCTGGAACGCCGATTATCCGGCGCGCATCGGCGTCCTCCCGCGGGAAGGCGGCGCCAAAGACGTCCGGTGGTTCGACATCGAGCCGTGCTACGTGTTCCATCCGCTCAATGCCTACAGCCAGGATCGTGACGGCACCGAGCTGCTGATCCTGGACGTGGTGCGCTACTCGCGGATGTTCGACCACGACCTGCGTGGCCCCGGGGACAGCAAACCTACCCTGGATCGCTGGACGATCAACCTGGCCACTGGCGCGGTGAGCAGCGAGTGCCGCGACGACCGTCCCCAGGAGTTCCCCCGGATCAACGAGACCGTGCTGGGCGGCCGGCACCGGTTCGGCTACACCCTCGGCGTCGACGGCGGCTACCTCGCCGGCGGCGCGTACGAGATGTCGACACAGGTCTACAAGCACGACTACGCGACCGGCTCCAGCCAAACAGCCCCGTTGGACCCGGACGTTCTGATCGGCGAGATGTCATTCGTGCCGAACCCGTCGGCCACCACCGAAGACGACGGAATCCTGATGGGTCTGGGCAGCCGGCGCGACCGCGACGCGGGCCTGCTGCTGTTGCTCGACGCCCAGACTCTCGAGACGATGGCCACCGTAGAGCTGCCGCAACGGGTTCCGATGGGCTTCCACGGAAACTGGGCGCCCTCGGAGTGATCCAGCCTCACGGATTGTTATCGATACAACCCTGATGTGCGGCCCCAGGCGTGCGCTACAGTGACTCAAGCCACACGGGGCTGGTGGCTGAAACGCGCGTCGACGGAAGGGTTTCCCATGGGTGTCGCGATCGAGGTAAACGGGCTCACCAAGTCCTTCGGATCCTCGAGGATCTGGGAAGACGTCACGCTCACGGTCCCGGCCGGCGAGGTCAGCGTGCTGCTGGGCCCGTCGGGTACCGGCAAGTCGGTATTCCTGAAGTCCCTCATCGGCCTGCTGCGCCCGGAACGGGGTTCTATCCTCATCGACGGCACCGACATCATCGAGTGCTCGGCGAAGGAACTCTACGAAATCCGCACCCTGTTCGGCGTGCTCTTCCAGGACGGCGCGCTGTTCGGTTCGATGAACCTCTTCGACAACACCGCCTTCCCGTTGCGCGAGCACACCAAGAAGAAGGAAAAAGAGATCCGCGACATCGTCATGGAGAAGCTGACGATGGTGGGTCTCGGCGGCGACGAGAAGAAGTTCCCCGGTGAGATCTCCGGTGGTATGCGCAAGCGTGCCGGCCTGGCCCGAGCCCTGGTGCTCGACCCCCAGATCATTCTCTGCGACGAGCCCGACTCGGGTCTGGACCCGGTCCGTACCGCCTACCTCAGCCAGCTGATCATGGACATCAACGCCCAGATCGACGCGACGATCCTGATCGTGACGCACAACATCAACATCGCCCGCACCGTGCCGGACAACATGGGCATGTTGTTCCGCAAGCACCTGGTCATGTTCGGCCCCCGCGAAGTGCTGCTGACCAGCGACGAGCCGGTGGTCCGTCAGTTCCTCAACGGTCGGCGCATCGGGCCGATCGGTATGTCCGAGGAGAAGGACGAGGCCACCATGGCCGAAGAGCAGGCGGCTCTGGATGCCGGCCAGCACGCCGGTGGTGTCGAGGACATCGAGGGCGTGCCGCCGCAGATCCAGGCCTCGCCCGGCATGCCGGAGCGCAAGGGGGTCGCGCGTCGTCAGGCGCGGGTGCGCGCCATGCTGCACACGTTGCCCAAGAACGCCCAGGAGGCGATCCTGGACGACCTCGAGGGCACCCACAAGTACTCCTCGCACGACTACTGAGTCGCCCGGTCTGCGCACCCGGGATCTGGATTCTGCTTGGCGGGATTCTGGCGTGCCGTTGTGCGCCCACAAACGCTCGCCAAACCCCTGACCAGCGGTCCTCGACGTAATTTTCCCGGTAACTTTGCACAACTTGCCGCGCCCACCTCTTGACGCACAGGCCTAAACGGGTCAATCTGTTGGGCAGCATGTGTTCGCGGGAACCTCGAGGTGCCAGCCAGCGCCGTATCCACGGACTGTTACTTGTCGTGGGTATTTGAGGAATGTTCCGTCGTGCGCTACTGTTGGACGTTGCGCTGGCTACTTCCTGCCCACCTCACCATCGCCTCTTGGCCGCTGAAGACACTGTGGTCTTAGCCTGAGCCCTCTCTGCGGCTCAGCTACTTAGTTGCGTGCGTGAGATCCGGACAGTTCGTCCGCCAGCCGAACCGACAATTATCTGCGGCGAACAGGCCTGGTAGGCACCCGTCCTCCCTGGGAAACTCGTCGTCGCACGAGGTGCTGGAAGGACGCATCTTGGCTGATTTCCGCCAGAGCAACGTAAATCCCTCTCAGAGTTCTTCGAACAGCTCCGTACCCGGAGCGCCCAACCGGGTGTCGTTCGCCAAGCTGCGCGAACCGCTCGAGGTTCCGGGGTTGCTCGATGTGCAGACCGATTCGTTCGAGTGGTTGATCGGCTCGCAGCGCTGGCGTGAGTCAGCCGCGAAGCGCGGCGAAGTCAACCAGATGGGCGGGCTCGAGGAGGTTCTCTACGAGCTGTCGCCGATCGAGGACTTCTCCGGGTCGATGTCGCTGTCTTTCTCCGACCCCCGCTTCGACGAGGTCAAGGCGCCGGTCGACGAGTGCAAAGACAAGGACATGACGTACGCGGCGCCGCTGTTCGTCACCGCCGAGTTCATCAACAACAACACCGGTGAGATCAAGAGCCAGACGGTGTTCATGGGCGACTTCCCGATGATGACCGAGAAGGGCACCTTCATCATCAACGGCACCGAGCGTGTCGTGGTCAGCCAGTTGGTGCGTTCGCCGGGTGTGTACTTCGACGAGACCATCGACAAGTCCACCGAGAAGCTGCTGCACAGCGTCAAGGTGATTCCCAGCCGGGGCGCCTGGCTGGAGTTCGACGTCGACAAGCGCGACACCGTCGGTGTCCGCATCGACCGCAAGCGTCGCCAGCCCGTCACCGTGCTGCTCAAGGCGCTGGGCTGGACCAACGAGCAGATCCACGAGCGGTTCGGCTTCTCCGAGATCATGATGGGCACGCTGGAGAAGGACAACACCGCCGGCACCGACGAGGCGCTGCTGGACATCTACCGCAAGCTGCGTCCGGGCGAACCGCCGACCAAGGAGTCCGCGCAGACCCTGCTGGAGAACCTGTTCTTCAAGGAGAAGCGCTACGACCTGGCCCGCGTCGGCCGTTACAAGGTCAACAAGAAGCTCGGCCTGAACGCTGGACAGCCGATCACCAGCTCGACGCTGACCGAGGAAGACGTCGTCGCCACCATCGAGTACCTGGTCCGTCTGCACGAGGGTCAGCACACGATGACCGTGCCCGGCGGCTCCGAGGTGCCGGTGGAGACCGACGACATCGACCACTTCGGCAACCGCCGGTTGCGCACCGTGGGTGAGCTGATCCAGAACCAGATCCGGGTCGGCATGTCCCGGATGGAGCGCGTCGTGCGCGAGCGGATGACCACCCAGGACGTCGAGGCCATCACGCCGCAGACTCTGATCAACATCCGGCCCGTCGTCGCCGCGATCAAGGAGTTCTTCGGCACCAGCCAGCTCTCGCAGTTCATGGACCAGAACAACCCGCTGTCCGGTTTGACGCACAAGAGGCGTCTGTCCGCGCTGGGGCCGGGTGGTCTGTCCCGTGAGCGGGCCGGCCTGGAGGTCCGTGACGTGCACCCGTCGCACTACGGCCGGATGTGCCCGATCGAGACCCCGGAAGGTCCGAACATCGGTCTGATCGGGTCGCTGTCGGTGTACGCGCGGGTCAACCCGTTCGGGTTCATCGAGACGCCCTATCGGAAGGTGGTGGACGGGGTCGTCTCGGATGAGATCCACTACCTGACCGCCGACGAGGAGGACCGCCACGTCGTGGCGCAGGCCAACTCGCCGATCGACGAGAACGGCCGCTTCGTCGAGCCGCGTGTGCTGGTCCGCCGGAAGGCGGGCGAGGTGGAGTACGTGCCGTCGTCCGAGGTGGACTACATGGACGTCTCGCCGCGCCAGATGGTGTCGGTGGCCACGGCCATGATTCCGTTCCTCGAGCACGACGACGCCAACCGTGCCCTGATGGGCGCCAACATGCAGCGCCAGGCGGTTCCGCTGGTGCGTAGCGAGGCGCCGTTGGTGGGCACCGGGATGGAGTTGCGTGCGGCCATCGACGCCGGTGACGTCGTCGTCGCCGACGAGGCCGGTGTCATCGAGGAGGTGTCGGCCGACTACATCACCGTCATGCACGACACCGGCACCCGTCGCACCTACCGGATGCGCAAGTTCGCCCGGTCCAACCACGGCACCTGCGCCAACCAGTCACCGATCGTCGACGCCGGCGACCGGGTGGAAGCCGGACAGGTAATCGCCGACGGGCCGTGCACCGAGAACGGTGAGATGGCCCTGGGCAAGAACCTGCTGGTGGCGGTCATGCCGTGGGAGGGTCACAACTACGAGGACGCCATCATCCTGTCCAACCGCCTCGTCGAAGAGGACGTGCTGACCTCGATCCACATCGAAGAGCACGAGATCGACGCCCGCGACACCAAGCTGGGCGCCGAGGAGATCACCCGGGACATCCCGAACGTCTCCGACGAGGTGCTGGCGGACCTGGACGAGCGCGGCATCGTGCGCATCGGTGCCGAGGTGCGAGACGGCGACATCCTGGTCGGCAAGGTCACTCCCAAGGGTGAGACCGAGCTGACCCCGGAGGAGCGGCTGCTGCGCGCGATCTTCGGCGAGAAGGCCCGCGAGGTCCGCGACACCTCCCTGAAGGTGCCGCACGGCGAGTCCGGCAAGGTCATCGGCATCCGGGTGTTCTCCCGCGAGGACGACGACGAGCTGCCCGCCGGCGTCAACGAGCTGGTCCGGGTCTACGTCGCCCAGAAGCGCAAGATCTCCGACGGCGACAAGCTGGCCGGACGGCACGGCAACAAGGGCGTCATCGGCAAGATCCTGCCGGTCGAGGACATGCCGTTCCTGCCGGACGGCACCCCGGTGGACATCATCCTGAACACGCACGGTGTGCCGCGACGGATGAACATCGGCCAGATCCTGGAAACCCACCTCGGGTGGGTGGCCAAGGCCGGCTGGAACATCGAGGGATCACCGGACTGGGCGGCGAACCTGCCCGAGGACCTGCGGCACGCCCAGCCCAACCAGATCGTCTCGACGCCGGTGTTCGACGGCGCCAAGGAGGAGGAGCTGCAGGGCCTGCTGTCGGCCACGCTGCCCAACCGCGACGGCGAGGTGCTGGTCAACGAGGACGGCAAGGCGGTGTTGTTCGACGGGCGCAGCGGGGAGCCGTTCCCGTACCCGGTGACGGTTGGCTACATGTACATCATGAAGCTGCACCACCTGGTGGACGACAAGATCCACGCGCGTTCCACCGGCCCGTACTCGATGATCACCCAGCAGCCGCTGGGCGGTAAGGCGCAGTTCGGTGGTCAGCGCTTCGGTGAGATGGAGTGCTGGGCCATGCAGGCCTACGGTGCCGCGTACACGCTGCAGGAGCTGTTGACCATCAAGTCCGACGACACCGTCGGCCGGGTCAAGGTCTACGAGGCGATCGTCAAGGGCGAGAACATCCCCGAGCCGGGCATCCCCGAGTCGTTCAAGGTGCTGCTCAAGGAGCTGCAGTCGCTGTGCCTCAACGTCGAGGTGCTGTCCAGTGACGGTGCGGCGATCGAGCTGCGCGAAGGTGAGGACGAGGACCTCGAGCGGGCCGCGGCCAACCTGGGAATCAACTTGTCGCGCAACGAATCTGCCTCTGTCGAGGATCTTGCTTAAGTATCGAGTCACTAAACCCGCAAGGGGAAAGGGAGTTACGTGCTAGACGTCAACTTCTTCGATGAACTCCGTATCGGTCTGGCCACTGCGGAGGACATCCGCCAGTGGTCCTACGGCGAGGTCAAGAAGCCGGAGACCATCAACTACCGCACGCTCAAGCCGGAGAAGGACGGCCTGTTCTGCGAGAAGATCTTCGGACCGACTCGCGACTGGGAGTGCTACTGCGGCAAGTACAAGCGCGTGCGCTTCAAGGGCATCATCTGTGAGCGCTGCGGCGTCGAGGTGACCCGCGCCAAGGTGCGCCGGGAGCGGATGGGCCACATCGAGCTGGCCGCCCCGGTCACCCACATCTGGTACTTCAAGGGCGTCCCGTCGCGTCTGGGCTACCTGCTGGACCTGGCGCCCAAGGACCTCGAGAAGATCATCTACTTCGCCGCCTACGTGATCACCGCGGTCGACGACGAGATGCGGCACAACGAGCTGTCCACGCTCGAAGCCGAGATGGTGGTGGAGCGCAAGGCCGTCGAGGACCAGCGCGACGCCGACCTGGAGGCCCGCGCGCAGAAGCTGGAAGCCGACCTGGCCGAGCTGGAGGCCGAGGGCGCCAAGGCCGACGCCAAGCGCAAGGTGCGCGACGGCGGCGAGCGTGAGATGCGTCAGCTGCGCGACCGTGCCCAGCGCGAGCTGGACCGGCTCGAGGAAATCTGGACCAACTTCACCAAGTTGGCGCCCAAGCAGCTGATCGTGGACGAGAACCTGTACCGCGAGCTGCAGGACCGCTACGGCGAGTACTTCACCGGCGCCATGGGCGCGGAGTCGATCCAGAAGCTGATCGAGAACTTCGACATCGACGCCGAAGCCGAGTCGCTGCGTGACGTGATCCGAAACGGCAAGGGGCAGAAGAAGCTTCGTGCCCTCAAGCGGCTGAAGGTGGTTGCTGCCTTCCAGCAGTCGGGCAACTCGCCGATGGGCATGGTGCTCGACGCCGTCCCGGTCATCCCGCCGGAACTGCGCCCGATGGTGCAGCTCGACGGTGGCCGCTTCGCCACGTCGGACCTCAACGACCTGTACCGCCGCGTGATCAACCGGAACAACCGCCTCAAGCGACTGATCGACCTCGGCGCGCCCGAGATCATCGTCAACAACGAGAAGCGGATGCTGCAGGAGTCCGTCGACGCGCTGTTCGACAACGGCCGTCGCGGCCGTCCGGTCACCGGGCCGGGTAACCGCCCGCTGAAGTCGCTCTCCGATCTGCTCAAGGGCAAGCAGGGCCGGTTCCGGCAGAACCTGCTGGGTAAGCGTGTCGACTACTCGGGCCGTTCGGTCATCGTGGTCGGTCCGCAGCTCAAGCTGCACCAGTGCGGTCTGCCCAAGCTGATGGCACTCGAGCTGTTCAAGCCGTTCGTGATGAAGCGGCTGGTGGACCTCAACCACGCGCAGAACATCAAGAGCGCCAAGCGCATGGTGGAGCGGCAGCGTCCGCAGGTGTGGGACGTCCTCGAAGAGGTCATCGCCGAGCATCCGGTGCTGCTGAACCGCGCACCCACGCTGCACCGGTTGGGCATCCAGGCCTTCGAGCCGATGCTGGTGGAGGGCAAGGCAATTCAGCTGCACCCGTTGGTGTGTGAGGCGTTCAACGCCGACTTCGACGGTGACCAGATGGCCGTGCACCTGCCGCTCTCGGCGGAGGCGCAGGCCGAGGCCCGCATCCTGATGCTGTCGAGCAACAACATCCTGTCGCCGGCCTCCGGCCGTCCGCTGGCCATGCCGCGTCTGGACATGGTGACCGGGTTGTACTACCTGACCACAGAGGTCGAGGGCGACAAGGGCGAGTACCAGCCGGCCTCGGGCGACACCCCGGAGTCGGGCGTGTACTCGTCGCCGGCCGAGGCGATCATGGCTGCCGACCGCGGTGTGCTGTCGGTGCGGGCCAAGATCAAGGTGCGGCTGACCCAGCTGCGTCCGCCGGCCGACATCGAGGCCGAGCGCTTCGGCGCCAACGGCTGGCAGCCGGGGGATGCCTGGGTGGCCGAGACCACGCTGGGCCGGGTGTTGTTCAACGAGCTGCTGCCGCTGGGCTATGCGTTCGTGAACAAGCAGATGCACAAGAAGGTGCAGGCCGCGATCATCAATGACCTGGCCGAGCGCTACCCGATGATCGTGGTCGCGCAGACCGTCGACAAGCTGAAGGACGCCGGTTTCTACTGGGCGACCCGCAGCGGCGTCACGGTCTCGATGGCCGACGTGCTGGTGCCGCCGCGTAAGAAGGAGATCCTCGACCACTACGAGGAGCGCGCGGAGAAGGTCGAAAAGCAGTTCCAGCGCGGCGCTTTGAACCACGACGAGCGCAATGAGGCACTGGTGGAGATCTGGAAGGAAGCCACCGACGAGGTCGGCCAGGCGCTGCGGGAGCACTACCCCAGCGACAACCCAATCATCACCATCGTCGACTCGGGTGCCACGGGTAACTTCACCCAGACCCGGACGCTGGCCGGCATGAAGGGTCTGGTGACCAACCCCAAGGGTGAGTTCATCCCGCGTCCGGTCAAGTCCTCGTTCCGTGAGGGCCTGACCGTGCTGGAGTACTTCATCAACACCCACGGTGCTCGAAAGGGCTTGGCGGACACGGCTTTGCGTACGGCCGACTCCGGCTACCTGACCCGTCGTCTGGTGGACGTCTCCCAGGACGTCATCGTGCGCGAGCACGACTGCCAGACCGAGCGGGGCATCGTCGTCGAACTGGCCGAGCGTCAGCCGGACGGCACCCTGATCCGCGACCCGTACATCGAAACCTCGGCGTACGCACGGACTCTGGGCACCGACGCGGTCGACGAGGCCGGCAACGTCGTCGTCGCCCGCGGTGAGGACCTGGGCGACCCGTCCATCGAGGCGCTGCTGGCCGCGGGTATCACCTCGGTCAAGGTGCGTTCGGTGCTGACCTGCACCACCGGCACCGGCGTCTGTGCCACCTGCTACGGGCGGTCGATGGCGACCGGCAAGCTCGTCGACATCGGCGAGGCGGTCGGCATCGTCGCCGCCCAGTCCATCGGTGAGCCCGGCACGCAGCTGACCATGCGTACCTTCCACCAGGGTGGTGTGGGTGAGGACATCACCGGCGGTCTGCCGCGTGTCCAGGAGCTGTTCGAGGCTCGCATCCCGCGCGGCAAGGCGCCGATCGCCGACGTCACGGGCCGGGTGCGGCTCGAGGACGGGGAGCGCTTCTACAAGATCACCGTCGTTCCCGACGACGGCGGCGAGGAAGTGGTCTACGACAAGCTGTCCAAGCGTCAGCGACTGCGGGTGTTCAAGCACGAGGACGGTTCCGAGCGGGTGCTGTCCGACGGCGACCACGTCGAGGTGGGCCAGCAGCTGATGGAAGGCTCGGCCGACCCGCACGAGGTGCTCCGGGTGCAGGGCCCGCGCGAGGTGCAGATTCACCTGGTCCGCGAGGTCCAGGAGGTCTACCGGGCGCAGGGTGTGTCGATCCACGACAAGCACATCGAGGTGATCGTCCGCCAGATGCTGCGCCGCGTCACCATCATCGACTCGGGCGCGACGGAGTTCCTGCCCGGCTCGCTGATCGACCGTGCGGAGTTCGAGGCGGAGAACCGTCGGGTGGTGGCCGAGGGCGGCGAGCCCGCAGCCGGCCGTCCGGTGCTGATGGGTATCACGAAGGCGTCGCTGGCCACCGACTCGTGGTTGAGTGCGGCGTCGTTCCAGGAGACCACGCGGGTGCTGACCGATGCGGCGATCAACTGCCGCAGTGACAAGCTCAACGGTCTGAAGGAGAACGTGATCATCGGAAAGCTGATCCCGGCCGGTACCGGCATCAACCGGTACCGCAACATCCAGGTGCAGCCGACCGAGGAAGCCCGCGCCGCGGCGTACACCATCCCGTCCTACGAGGACCAGTACTACAGCCCGGACTTCGGTCAGGCCACCGGTGCTGCGGTTCCGCTGGACGACTACGGGTACAGCGACTACCGGTAGCGTTTCCTGCGCGAGCAGACGCAAAAGCCCCCGAAAACCAAGGTTTTCGGGGGCTTTTGCGTCTCTTCGCGCACCAGGTTTGGTGTCCACACCGGGACTTTTGTCCACACAACAGCGCGGTCTGGCACATGCGTGACTGTTAGCGTAGGCCGACACCCGCCACCATCTGGCGCATGGACATCCACACCGGCCTTTCGCCTGACAGCGGACTCGCGACCACCACCCAACTCCTGACCACGATGACCCGCAAGCGCCTTGCCGGACTTGTCAAGGCGGGCAAGCTCATTCGGGTCTGGCGCGGGGTCTACGGCCTCCGCGAACCTGACGTGCTGGACCAGCTGAAGGCGTTGGACCTGTTGGCTCGCGAGCCGATCGTCGCCTGCATGGGTACCGCGGCGGCGCTGTACGGCTTCGATACCGAGCGCACTTCGCGCCTCCACATCCTGGATCCGGGGGTGCGCATGCGACCGTCGCGGGGACTGATGGTGCATCAACGAGTCGGCGCGCCGCTGCGACGGGTGGAGGGCCGACTGGCGACCGCGCCGGCCTGGACGGTGGTCGAAGTGGCGCGGTCGCTGCGGCGCCCGCGCAGCCTGGCCACGCTCGACGCCGCTCTGCACATCGGGGCGTGCACCAGTGGCGAACTCACCGTGGCCATCCGCGAGCAGAAGGGCCGACGCGGGATCGTCCAAGTTCGGGAGCTGATCGGTTATGCCGACGGGCGTGCCGAGTCGCCGATGGAAAGCGAGGTGCGGCTGGTGTTCATCGACAACCAGGTGCCGACGGCCGAGCTGCAGTACAACATCGTGGACCAGTACGGCAGGGTGTGGCGGGTCGACTTCGCGTGGCCGGAGGCCATGGTGGTCGCTGAGTACGACAGCGTGCAATGGCATCTGGGTCGCGACGCGCTGTTGCACGACCGGTTGAAAACCGCGCGGCTGGGTGAATGTGGCTGGTTGACGATGCCGGTCACGGTCGATGACGTCCGCCACGACCCGGTCGGCCTCGCCGATCGCGTCAAGTACCACCTGGCGAGCAGACGCAAAAGCCCCCAAATTGCACCGCAATTGGGGGCTTTTGCGTCTGCTCGCGCAACGTAAGGCGACCGTGCGCGCACCTCAGCCGACCGTGAACTCCCGCGTCGTGGTGACGAACGGTTCGAGTCGGCCGTGGGTGTCGCGGGCGGTGTAGTGGTGCACGATCCGGTACTGCCCCGGCGGCGCATCGGCGGGGATGTCCCACCGGATGCGCACGCGTGAGCCGGCCCGACCGTCGCGCTGCCAGCGGAACGTCGTCGACCAGTCGCCGTCGTCGGCGACCCGCACCCACTCCTCGCCGTCGAGGCGGACGACCTCCAGGAATGTCCGGTTGCGGTGTAGGTCGTTGTTGGGATGTGCGCTGACGAACGCGGCCTCCACCGTCTCGCCGGGCCGGTGCGTTCCGGAGGGCTCGTCGAGGATCGCCCCGAACGAGCCGCTGTCGGCGGGTGCTTTCCGCAACCAGCTGCGCGGCTTGCGGGGTCGCGCTTTGCGGCCGGGAGCTACCGTTCGGCCGTCGCGCATCGCCTCGGCGAGTCCGGCGACGGTCTGCATCAGCGCGGGCAACTCCCACCGCCCGAACAGCGTGCTGCCGCCCTCGTACCGCTGTTCGAGGTATTCCTCGGGCGTGGTCACATAGTGCATGTAGGCATTCGAATAGCCAACGCAGAGCACGTCATTCAGCTCGGCACCGACGATCGAGGCCACTGTCCGACGCAACCGGAGCCCGGCCACGATGGTCGGTTCTCCCGGGATGGCGATCAAATAGAGTCGCCCGATCCGCAGCAATTGGACGGGTACGACTTCCTGGATGAAGGGCTGCAGCCGATTCAGCAGCCGCACCGGTATCACCATGCCCTTCGGGGCCTGCACCGATCCAACCGACTTGGCGAGGCGGTAGACGGTGTTGGATAGCCTGTCCCAGAACGGGTTTCGACCCTGACGGAATCCGTTGAAGCCTTCGCCCTCGTCGGTCCCGGCGAACATCGACGCGGCGATCATCGGCCGTCCGGTGCGGTGTTCGTCACCGTCGGGGGTGAATTCACCGCGCACCAGTACGGAACTGAGGTCCACATAGGTCAGCCGGGAGTCGAGCTCGTCGCCGATCGGCGTTCCGTTGCCCAATTGCGCTACCGCGTCCTCGAATTGGGACAACCCGATGCGCCGGGTGTTGCCGAGTTCCTCTTCCACGGTGCCCGGGCCGTAGGCGATCGGCCCCTCCACGTGGGGGCTGATGTCGCCGGGGTTGGTCTGGGCGAACGCGGCGATGAAGTCGGGCTGGCCGAGCAGGTAGTCCGCACCGTGCACCGCGCGCTCCCAGTGGTAGGCCGCGAAGCCCTTGTTGTCCCCGGAGATGAGCAGGTTGCGGTTGGTCATGCTGGTGCCGTGGGTGGCGAAGAAGTGGATCGCGCCCACGGTCCGATCGCCGCGATCGATGCGTATCAGGGTGGTGAGGGGGTCGATGCGGTCGGGGAAGAATTCCCGGTCCGACGACGGGTTGCGGTCGAACGACGAGGGCGACCTGTTGATGCTGGCGTCCTGCAATTGGCCGTGTGACAGCGCCACCTCGGCGGATGCCACGTCGTCGTGGGCGTGCCGGACCGACTCGACGATGCCGTCGACGATCGCCCCGAAGGTAGCCGGCCGGAAGCCGCTGGTCGTCAGGTTGTAGAGCAGGTGCCCGCAATATCCGCCGGGTCCGGAGTGGGTGTGGGTGGTGGTGATCAAGGTGTTGTGCGCCGCGTAGGTGTCGCCGTACGCCATCGCGAGTCGGCGCAGCACTTCGTCGGTCACGTTCTGCATCGGCAGCGGCAGTTCCGCGACCACCAGCAACAGCCGCCGCTGCCCGTCGTCGAAAACGAATGCGCGCGAACGCAATCGGAGGTGTATACCCGCGGTGCGCTGCTCGACCTTGCCGTAGCCCAGCATCCCGCATTCGGTGGCTTCACCGGTGATGTCGGCGATGCCGCGCCCGACTGACAGCATTGCCACCACCTCCACCTCGGCGTGCCTACGGACTCACACCTTAAGCGCAGTGACTGCCGGAACTCACTAAACTGGCCAAGTGCTTATCGGTTCACATGTCCGTGAAGACGATCCCCTGGCCGCCGCCGCTGCGGACGGCGCCGACGTGGTGCAGTTCTTCCTCGGTAATCCGCAGAGTTGGAAGAAGCCCAAGCCGCGCGACGACGCGGAGACGCTGAAGGCATCCGACGTGCCGCTGTACGTGCACGCTCCGTACCTGATCAACGTGGCATCGGCCAACAACCGCATCAGGATCCCGTCACGCAAGATCCTGCAGGACACCTGCGACGCCGCCGCGGCCATCGACGCGACAGCGGTGATCGTGCACGGCGGGCACGCCGACGACGACGACATGGAAGCCGGTTTCGAACGGTGGGTCAAGGCGCTGCAGTACCTCGAGACCGACGTGCAGGTGCTCTTGGAGAACACCGCCGGCGGTGACCATGCGATGGCCCGCTACTTCGACACCATCGGCCGGCTCTGGGACCACATTGGCGACACCGGCATCGGCTTCTGCCTGGACACCTGCCATGCGTGGGCCGCGGGCGAGGCGCTCGTCGACGCCGTCGAACGCATCAAGGCGTTGACCGGCCGCATCGACCTGGTGCACTGCAACGACTCACGCGACGCGGCCGGTTCGGGCGCCGACCGGCACGCCAACTTCGGCACCGGCCAGATCGACCCGGAGTTGCTGGTGGCCGTCGTGAAATCCGCTGACGCGCCGGTGATCTGCGAGACCGCCGACGAGGGCCGCAAAGACGACATCGCTTTCTTGCGAGAGCACGTCGGCGGCTGACGGCTTGGCGCGGCACGGGCATTACACCCCTTGTGCGGTTGTCGGGAAAATGTAACATTGTCCCCATGTCCGATACGCACGTCGTCACCAACCAGGTTCCGCAACTGGAGAACTACAACCCCGCGTCCTCGCCGGTGCTCATCGAAGCGCTGATCCGCGAAGGCGGGCAGTGGGGCCTGGACGAGGTGACCGAACTCGGTGCCCTCTCGGGTAGCCCTCAAGCCCAGCGCTGGGGTGAGCTGGCCGATCGCAACCGCCCCGTCCTGCACACCCACGACGGGGTCGGGCACCGCATTGACGAAGTGGAGTACGACCCCGCCTATCACGAGTTGATGCGCACTGCGATCGCGCACGGCCTGCACGGCGCGCCCTGGGCCGATGACCGGCCCGGTTCGCACGTGGTGCGCGCGGCCAAGACATCGGTGTGGACGGTGGAGCCCGGCCACATCTGCCCCATCTCCATGACCTACGCCGTGGTGCCGGCACTGCGGTTCAATCCCGAACTCGCGGCGGTGTACGAGCCGCTGCTGACCAGCCGCGAGTACGACCCGCAACTCAAGCTGGCCGTCACGAAGCCCGGCATCACCGCCGGCATGTCGATGACCGAGAAACAGGGCGGCTCGGATGTGCGCGCCGGCACCACCGAAGCGACGCCGAACGGCGACGGCACGTACAGTCTGCGCGGCCACAAATGGTTCACCTCGGCGCCGATGTGCGACATCTTCCTGGTCCTGGCCCAGGCGCCAAAAGGCTTGTCGTGCTTCATGCTGCCGCGCATCCTGCCCGACGGCACCCGCAACCGGATGTTCCTGCAGCGGCTCAAGAACAAGCTCGGCAATCACGCCAACGCCTCCAGCGAGGTCGAATACGACGGCGCCACCGCCTGGCTGGTCGGCGAGGAGGGCCGCGGTGTGCCGACCATCATCGAGATGGTCAACCTCACCCGGTTGGACTGCACGCTGGGCAGCGCCACCAGCATGCGCACCGGTCTCACCCGCGCCATCTATCACGCCCAACACCGAAAAGCGTTCGGCGCCTATCTGATCGACCAGCCGGCGATGCGCAACGTGCTGGCCGATTTAGCGGTGGAAGCCGAGGCCGCCACCATCGTGGCGATGCGCATGGCCGGAGCCACCGACAAGGCAGTGCGCGGCGACCAGCGCGAGGCGCTGTTGCGCCGCATCGGGCTGGCGGCCAGCAAGTACTGGGTGTGCAAGCGGTCCACCCCGCATGCCGCCGAAGCGCTGGAGTGCCTGGGCGGCAACGGTTATGTCGAAGACTCGGGCATGCCGCGGCTCTACCGTGAGGCACCGTTGATGGGGATCTGGGAGGGTTCGGGCAACGTCAGTGCGCTGGACACGTTGCGTGCCATGGCAACTCGGCCCGAATCCGTCGAAGTGCTGTTCGACGAACTGGCGCAGACGACCGGTCAGGACACCCGCCAGGACACCCACGTCGAGCAGCTGCAACGTCAGCTGACCGATCTGGACACCATCGAATACCGCGCCCGCAAGATCGCCGAGGACATCTGCCTGGCCTTGCAGGGATCGCTGTTGCTGCGGCACGGACATCCCGCGGTCGCCGAGGCATTCCTGGCCACCCGACTCGGCGGGCAGTGGGGCGGGGCGTTCGGCACCATGCCCACGGGTCTGGATCTGGCGCCGATCCTCGAGCGTGCCTTGGTGAAAGGGTGACGCACGCCATCAGGCCGGTCGATTTCGACAACCTCAAGACGATGACCTACGAGGTCACCGACCGGATCGCGCGCATCACCTTCAATAGGCCCGAGAAGGGCAACGCGATCATCGCCGACACTCCGCTGGAGCTCTCGGCGTTGGTCGAGCGCGCCGACCTCGATCCGAACGTGCACGTGATCCTGGTGTCCGGGCGGGGGGAGGGTTTCTGCGCGGGTTTCGACCTGTCCGCCTATGCCGACCGGACCGGATCGGCGGGCGGTGAAGGCAGTTACCGGGGCACCGTGCTGGACGGCAAGACCCAGGGCGTCAACCATCTGCCCAACCAGCCGTGGGACCCGATGATCGACTATCAGATGATGAGCCGGTTCGTGCGCGGGTTCGCCAGCCTGATGCATTGCGACAAGCCGACCGTCGTCAAGATTCACGGCTACTGCGTGGCCGGCGGCACCGACATCGCCCTGCACGCCGACCAGGTGATCACCGCCGCCGACGCCAAGATCGGCTACCCTCCCACCCGGGTGTGGGGTGTACCGGCGGCGGGCCTGTGGGCGCACCGGCTGGGTGACCAGCGCGCCAAACGCCTGCTGTTCACCGGCGACTGCATCACCGGTGCCCAGGCCGCCGAGTGGGGTCTGGCGGTCGAAGCGCCCGAGCCCGACGACCTCGACGAGCGCACCGAGCGACTGGTCGCCCGCATCGCCGCACTGCCGGTCAACCAGCTGATCATGATCAAGCTCGCGCTCAATGCCCCACTGCTGCAACAAGGTGTGGGCACCAGCCGGATGGTCAGCACGGTGTTCGACGGCGTCGCCCGGCACACTCCCGAAGGCCACGCATTCGTCGCCGACGCCGTCGAACACGGCTTCCGGGACGCCGTCAAGCACCGCGACGAACCGTTCGGCGACTACGGCCGGAAAAGCTCCCAGGTGTAGCGCCCATGCCGAAACCGCTGACCCGCATGACCGCTCGGTCGGTGGTGCTCAGCGTGCTGCTGGGCGCCCACCCCGCCTGGGCCCGCGCCAGCGAATTAATCACTCTGACAGCAGATTTCGGCATCAAGGAGTCCGCGCTACGGGTGGCGCTGACCCGCATGGTCGGTGCCGGGGACCTGATCCGTTCGGCCGACGGTTACCGGCTCTCGGATCGGCTGTTGGCCCGGCAACGCCGTCAGGACGAGGCCATGCGCCCGCGCACCCGGCCGTGGCGCGGCGACTGGCAGGTAGTCGTCGTCACCAGTGTGGGCATCGACCCGCGCAACCGCGCGGCGCTACGAAACATCATGCACGGCAAGCGCTTCGGTGAGTTGCGGGAAGGTGTCTGGATGCGCCCGGACAACCTCGACCTGGAACTGGACACCGATGTCGCCGCGCGGGTGCGGGTGCTCACAGCGCGCGACGAGGCGCCCGCCGAGTTGGCAAGACAGTTGTGGGACCTGACCGAGTGGGCCGCCGCCGGGATCAGACTGCTCGACGAGATCGCGCAAGCGACCGATGTCCCGGGCCGGTTCGTGGTGGCCGCTGCGGTGGTACGCCATTTGCTGACCGATCCGATGCTGCCCGACGAACTGCTGCCCGACGACTGGCCGGGCGCCCGATTGCGCTCGGCCTACCACGATTTCGCCACCGAACTGGCACAGCGACGTGACGACCCGAGGCGACAACTCCAGGAGGCGACATGAGTGATCTGGTGCGGGTGGAACGCGACGGCCCGGTGATCACCGTCAGCATCAACCGGCCCGAGGCGCGTAACGCGGTCAACGGTCCGACGGCGGCGGCGCTCTACGCGGCCTTCGATCAATTCGATCGCGACGAAACCGCCGCCGTCGCCGTGTTGCGCGGCGAAGGCGGAACCTTCTGTGCCGGAGCGGATTTGAAGGCCTTCGGCACCCCGCAGGCCAACGCGGTGCACCGTACCGGGCCGGGCCCGATGGGTCCGTCGCGGATGATGTTGTCCAAACCGGTGATCGCCGCGGTCGACGGCTACGCGGTGGCCGGCGGCCTGGAACTGGCGTTGTGGTGCGACCTGCGGGTGGCCGGGGAGGACGCGGTGTTCGGCGTGTTCTGCCGCCGCTGGGGAGTGCCGCTCATCGACGGCGGGACGGTGCGGCTACCGCGGCTGATCGGGCACAGCCGGGCGATGGACATGATCCTCACCGGCCGCGCGGTCAACGCCGACGAGGCACTGGCCATCGGGCTGGCCAACCGGGTGGTGCCCAAAGGGCAAGCGGCACAAGCCGCCCAGCAGCTGGCCACCGAACTGGCCGCGCTTCCGCAGCAGTGTCTGCGGTCGGATCGATTGTCGGCGTTGCACCAGTGGGGGCTGCCCGAGTCCGCCGCCATGGACCTCGAGTTCGCGAGCATCTCCCGGGTCGCCGGTGAGTCGTTACGGGGCGCGGCGAGGTTTGCCGCCGGGGCGGGCCGGCACGGGGCGCCGGCGAGCGGTGCCGCCGAACAGTAGCGGTCAGCCGCCCTTGGTCACGGTGTTGTTGGGACCCAACTTGTCCACCTTCGGGTCACCGTTGCGGTAGGTGACGGTGTTGTCCATTCCGCCCACCCGGATGCGTTTGGTGACGTTGTCGATGGTGATCTTGTTGTTGCTGCCGATCACGCTCACCGTCTCGCAGGTGCCGTTGACGGTCAGCGTGTTGTCCCCGCCGGTCACGTTCAGCGACTTGCCTTCTTCGCAGGAAATGGTGGCGGTCTGCCCCATGTACGCGTAGACGACGGTGTCGCCCACCTCGACCGAGGTGCTCAAAGTGGGGTTCTCGTCTGTGGACTCGGCGGTCCCACTGCTTGCCGAGGAAGAAGACTTGCTCGAGGCCGACGACGACGACGTCGTGCCGTTGCCGCCCGGGGGCGAGGCCGTCGAACTGCATGCGACCACTCCGCCTGCTGCCGCGATGGCCAGCGCGCCGACCAATGCTGCCGCTCGCGATGCCGGAGACGAGTGACCAGATGTGTTGGGGCGCATAGTTACTCGATTCTCTTCCTATTTCTGGGCCCCTAGGGGCCGACCCGCTGGATTCGGTTGGTCATGCCCAGTTCGCGGCCGCGGTCCCAGATGACGGGATCGCCGTTGTGGAAGTACACCGTCCCGTCGTAGCCGTACACCGTGATGTCGTTGACGACGGTGTCGGCGATGACGGTGTTGGAGGTCCCCATCATCGTGACCGCCCAGCAGGTTCCCTTAGCGGTGATGGTGTTGGAGGTCCCGTTGACGAAGAGCGTGGAATCGTTGCAGTCGATGGTGGTTTCGACGCCCTGGCCGGTGATGTGGGTGTCGCCGTTCTTGGCGTGCGCCAGGGGTGCGACGACAATGGTGACTGCGGCCAGGGCCGCGGTTCCGGCGGCGGCCGTCCATCTCACGGCGAGCCCCCCTTCGCTGGGCGGGTGATGTGGGTCTGAGCCTACGTGCAATCGCCGGTGGGACGACAGACCCAAACCGGATAACCACGCATGGTGAAACGGTGGGCGCGCGGACCGGTCAACTAGAGTCATTAGTCATGGCAGCTCAGCCGGATGCACCGTCGACCGGTGGCCGTGCGCGCGGCGGGAGGTCCGGAGCCCGCCAGGCCAAGCTGAGCCGCGACGGCATCGTCGACGGTGCGCTGACCTTCCTGGACCGCGAAGGCTGGGATTCGCTGACCATCAACGCCCTGGCGACCCAGCTCGGGACCAAAGGGCCCTCGCTGTACAACCACGTCGACAGCCTGGAGGACCTGCGCCGGGCGGTGCGCATCCGGGTCATCGACGACATCATCACCATGCTGAACCGCGTCGGCGAGGGCCGCGCCCGCGACGACGCCGTCCTGGTCATGGCCGGCGCCTATCGCAGCTACGCCCATCACCACCCGGGCCGGTACTCCGCGTTCACCCGGATGCCGTTCGGCGGTGACGACCCGGAGTACTCGGCGGCGACCCGCGGCGCGGCCGGTCCGGTCATCGCCGTCTTGTCGTCCTACGGCTTGCAGGGTGACGAGGCGTTCTACGCCGCGCTGGAGTTCTGGTCGGCGATGCACGGCTTCGTGTTGCTGGAGATGACCGGGGTGATGGACGACATCGACACCGACGCCGTGTTCACCGACATGGTGCTGCGGTTGGCGGCCGGGATGGACACCCGTACCGCCCGCTAAGCGCTTATACGCTGGTAGAACCCGGGCCGACGGCCATTTTGACCTGTCAGACCGGGGGCGGGTAATGTGGTGGCTCGTGCCTGGCGGCTTACGGCGCCTGACGTAAGGGAACGAATGCCGGGCTAATTCGCATGTCCATGATGCATCGGATTCTTTTGCCGGTGCTGAGCGCGTGCGACACGCCCGGACGCGGGGTAACGCGCGCGGGCATAACTGCAGTACAGAGACTTGACGTTGAACGAGAACAGAGAAAGCCGGTAGATGCCAACCATTCAGCAGCTGGTCCGCAAGGGTCGTCGCGACAAGATCGCCAAGGTCAAGACCGCGGCCCTGAAGGGCAGCCCGCAGCGTCGTGGCGTGTGCACCCGCGTGTACACCACCACCCCGAAGAAGCCGAACTCGGCGCTTCGGAAGGTCGCCCGTGTGAAGCTGACCAGCCAGGTTGAGGTCACGGCCTACATCCCCGGTGAGGGCCACAACCTGCAGGAGCACTCGATGGTGCTGGTGCGTGGCGGCCGGGTGAAGGACCTGCCCGGTGTGCGCTACAAGATCATCCGCGGTTCGCTGGACACCCAGGGCGTGAAGAACCGCAAGCAGGCCCGCAGCCGTTACGGCGCCAAGAAGGAGAAGAGCTGATGCCGCGCAAGGGGCCCGCACCCAAGCGTCCGCTGGTCAACGACCCGGTGTACGGGTCGCAGCTGGTCACCCAGTTGGTGAACAAAGTTCTGCTGAAGGGGAAGAAATCGCTGGCTGAGCGCATTGTCTATGGTGCGCTCGAGCAGGCCCGCGACAAAACCGGCACCGATCCCGTCATCACCCTCAAGCGCGCTCTCGACAACGTCAAACCCGCCCTGGAAGTGCGCAGCCGCCGCGTCGGTGGTGCCACCTACCAGGTCCCCGTCGAGGTGCGCCCGGACCGGTCCACGACGCTGGCGCTGCGCTGGCTCGTCGGCTTCTCGCGGCAACGTCGGGAGAAGACGATGGTCGAGCGCCTGGCAAACGAGATCCTGGATGCCAGCAACGGCCTGGGAGCTTCCGTCAAACGGCGCGAGGACACCCACAAGATGGCCGAGGCGAACCGCGCGTTCGCGCACTATCGCTGGTGACGGGATCCCGCGAGTGCGACCGATAGCGAATCACTGAGCAACGAAAGAGTGGGAAGACTTCTGTGGCACAGAAGGACGTTCTGACCGACCTGAGCAAGGTCCGCAACATCGGCATCATGGCGCACATCGATGCCGGTAAGACCACGACCACCGAGCGCATCCTCTACTACACCGGCATCAGCTACAAGATCGGTGAGGTGCACGACGGTGCCGCCACCATGGACTGGATGGAACAGGAGCAGGAGCGGGGCATCACCATCACCTCCGCCGCTACCACCACGTTCTGGAAAGACCACCAGATCAACCTGATCGACACCCCTGGGCACGTGGACTTCACCGTCGAGGTGGAGCGCTCGTTGCGGGTTCTGGACGGCGCGGTCGCGGTGTTCGACGGCAAGGAAGGCGTCGAGCCGCAGTCCGAGCAGGTCTGGCGGCAGGCCGACAAGTACGACGTACCGCGCATCTGCTTCGTCAACAAGATGGACAAGATCGGCGCGGACTTCTACTTCTCGGTGCGCACGATGGAGGAGCGCCTCGGCGCCAACGTCATCCCGGTCCAGCTGCCGATCGGTTCGGAGAGCGAGTTCGAGGGCGTCGTCGACCTGGTGGAGATGAACGCCAAGGTGTGGCGCGGCGAGACCAAGCTGGGGGAGACCTACGACACCGTCGAGATCCCGGCCGACCTGGCCGAGCAGGCCGAGGAGTACCGCACCAAGCTGCTCGAAGCCGTCGCCGAGACCGACGAGACGCTGCTGGAGAAGTACCTGGGCGGCGAGGAGCTCACCGTCGAGGAGATCAAGGGCGCGCTGCGCAAGCTGACCATCAGCTCCGAGGCGTACCCGGTGCTGTGCGGCAGCGCGTTCAAGAACAAGGGCGTGCAGCCCATGCTCGACGCCGTCGTCGACTACCTGCCGTCGCCGCTGGACGTGCCGCCGGCCATCGGGCACGTGCCGGGCAAGGAAGACGAAGAGATCACCCGCAACCCGTCGACCGAGGAGCCGTTCGCGGCGCTGGCGTTCAAGGTCGCCGCGCACCCGTTCTTCGGCAAGCTGACCTACGTCCGGGTTTACTCGGGCAAGGTCGACTCCGGCTCGCAGGTCATCAACGCGACCAAGGGCAAGAAGGAGCGGCTGGGCAAGCTGTTCCAGATGCACTCCAACAAGGAGAACCCGGTGGACACGGCTTCGGCCGGTCACATCTACGCGGTGATCGGTCTGAAGGACACCACCACCGGCGACACCCTGTGCGACCCGAACAACCAGGTCGTGCTGGAGTCGATGACCTTCCCCGATCCCGTCATCGAGGTGGCCATCGAGCCCAAGACCAAGAGCGACCAGGAGAAGCTGAGCC
Source organism: Mycobacterium sp. NGS67 (assembly GCF_059812185.1). Classification (NCBI taxonomy): domain Bacteria; kingdom Bacillati; phylum Actinomycetota; class Actinomycetes; order Mycobacteriales; family Mycobacteriaceae; genus Mycobacterium; species Mycobacterium sp. NGS67. The sequence goes on along the minus strand of NZ_JCALCF010000036.1, from coordinate 7,117 downwards.
TGTCGATCCAGAAGCTCGCCGAGGAGGACCCCACCTTCAAGGTGCACCTGGACCAGGAGACCGGCCAGACCGTCATCGGCGGCATGGGCGAGCTGCACCTGGACATCCTGGTGGACCGGATGCGCCGCGAGTTCAAGGTCGAGGCCAACGTCGGCAAGCCGCAGGTGGCCTACAAGGAGACCATCCGGCGCAAGGTGGAGAACGTCGAGTTCACCCACAAGAAGCAGACCGGCGGGTCCGGCCAGTTCGCCAAGGTGCAGATCTCCCTGGAGCCGTTCACCAGTGAGGACGGGGCCACCTACGAGTTCGAGAGCAAGGTCACCGGTGGGCGCATCCCGCGCGAGTACATCCCGTCGGTGGATGCCGGTGCGCAGGACGCCATGCAGTACGGCGTGCTGGCCGGCTACCCCTTGGTGAACTTGAAGGTCACCCTGCTCGACGGCGCCTTCCACGAGGTCGACTCGTCGGAGATGGCGTTCAAGATCGCCGGTTCGCAGGTGCTGAAAAAGGCTGCGCAGCAAGCGCAACCGGTCATCCTGGAACCGATCATGGCCGTCGAGGTCACCACACCCGAGGACTACATGGGTGACGTGATCGGCGACCTGAACTCCCGCCGTGGCCAGATCCAGGCCATGGAGGAGCGGGCGGGTGCGCGCGTCGTGAAGGCGCACGTGCCGCTGTCGGAGATGTTCGGCTACGTCGGCGACCTGAGGTCCAAGACTCAAGGCCGGGCGAACTACTCCATGGTGTTCGACAACTACGCCGAAGTACCGGCGAACGTGTCGAAGGAAATAATCGCCAAGGCGACCGGCGAGTAGGCTGGCCCGGTTACCACCGCGGCACAACCAGAAAAACAAACACTGCTTTTTTAAGCACCAACAGTCCAGGAGGACACAGAAGTGGCGAAGGCGAAGTTCCAGCGGACCAAGCCCCACGTCAACATCGGGACCATCGGTCACGTTGACCACGGCAAGACCACCCTGACCGCGGCTATCACCAAGGTCCTGCACGACAAATATCCGGACCTGAACGAGTCGAAGGCGTTCGACCAGATCGACAACGCCCCCGAGGAGCGTCAGCGCGGTATCACGATCAACATCGCGCACGTCGAGTACCAGACCGAGAAGCGTCACTACGCGCACGTCGACGCCCCCGGCCACGCCGACTACATCAAGAACATGATCACCGGTGCCGCCCAGATGGACGGCGCGATCCTGGTGGTCGCCGCGACGGACGGCCCGATGCCGCAGACGCGTGAGCACGTGCTGCTCGCCCGTCAGGTGGGTGTGCCCTACATCCTGGTCGCGCTGAACAAGTCGGACGCGGTCGACGACGAGGAGCTGCTCGAGCTCGTCGAGCTGGAGGTCCGCGAGCTGCTGGCCGCCCAGGAGTTCGACGAGGAAGCCCCCGTCGTTCGGGTTTCGGCGCTCAAGGCGCTCGAGGGTGACGCCGACTGGGTCAAGTCCGTTGAGGACCTGATGGACGCCGTCGACGAGTCGATCCCGGACCCGGTCCGCGACACCGACAAGCCGTTCCTGATGCCCGTCGAGGACGTCTTCACCATCACCGGTCGTGGCACCGTGGTGACCGGCCGTGTCGAGCGCGGTGTTGTGAACGTGAACGAGGAAGTCGAGATCGTCGGCATCAAGCCGACCAGCACCAAGACCACGGTCACCGGTGTGGAGATGTTCCGCAAGCTGCTCGACCAGGGTCAGGCCGGTGACAACGTCGGTCTGCTGCTGCGTGGTGTCAAGCGTGAGGACGTCGAGCGCGGCCAGGTCGTGATCAAGCCCGGCACCACCACCCCGCACACCGAGTTCGAGGGCCAGGTCTACATCCTGTCCAAGGACGAGGGCGGCCGGCACACGCCGTTCTTCAACAACTACCGTCCGCAGTTCTACTTCCGCACCACCGACGTGACCGGTGTGGTGACGCTGCCGGAGGGCACCGAAATGGTGATGCCCGGTGACAACACCAACATCTCGGTGAAGCTGATCCAGCCCGTCGCCATGGACGAGGGTCTGCGGTTCGCGATCCGGGAAGGTGGCCGCACCGTCGGCGCCGGCCGGGTCACCAAGATCATCAAGTAGCGTTCCTGCGCGACCAGACGCAAAAGCCCCCGAAAACTTGCGTTTTCGGGGGCTTTTGCGTCTTCTCGCCCACCCATCTTGTGATCGGTAGCCGCGGCGTAGAAGCTACTGTGACGGCAACTTTCCGGCTCAATGAGGGGTGGTCACATGCTGGCGCGCTACATCAAGATGCAGTTGCTGGTGCTGTTGTGCGGCGGACTGGTCGGGCCGATATTCCTGGTCGTCTACTTCTTCATGCCATTCCAGGACGTGCTGTCCTGGATGTTCTATGTCGGCTTGCTCATCACCGTGGCAGACGTGTTCATCGCCCTCGCCCTGACCAACTGGGGCGCCAAGTCGGCCGCCAAATCGGAGTTCCTCGAGCAGCACGGCGTGCTGGCACTCGCGCAGATCGTGGGCCTGACCGAGACCGGGACCCGGATCAACGAGCAGCCCCTGGTCAAGGTACATCTACACATCTCCGGGCCGGGCATCGCGCCGTTCGACAGCGAGGACCGGGTCATCGCCAGCATTTCGCGACTTGGTGTGCTGACCTCCCGTAAGTGCGTCGTCTTGGTGGATCCCGCCACCAATCAATACCGAATCGATTGGGAGCGAAGCGCTTTGGTCACCGGACAGATGCCGGCCCAGTTCACCATCGAGGAGGACAACCGGACCTATGACCTCAGTGGGCAGACCGAGCCGTTGATGGAGATCCTGCAGATCCTCAAGGCCAACAACGTTCCGCTCAACCGCATGGTAGATATCCGGTCCAATCCCGTGCTGCGCCAGCAGGTTCTGGCCGTGGTGCGGCGGGCGGCCGGTCAGCAGCCCGTTCAGCAGGGCGCGGCGGTGGCCGCGGAGTTCGCGGTCCCGCAGGCCTCGATCGCCGACCGGCTGCAGGAGCTCGACTCGCTGCGCGCCGACGGTGTGCTCAACGACCAGGAATACGCCAGCCGGCGCGCGCAGATCATCGCCGAGATCTGAACTCACGACGCCGAGGGCCGGCCGCTTGGGGCCTCGCGAGCAGACGCAAAAGCCCCGTTTTCGTGCCGAAAACAGGGGCTTTTGCGTCTGTTTGCCGGATAGGAGGGCGGACTAGAACACGTTTCAGTTTCGCTGTTAACCTGACCGGATGGGATCTCTCGAAGGACGCGTCGCGTTCATCACCGGCGCGGCCCGCGCCCAGGGCCGGTCGCACGCGGTACGGCTGGCGCGCGAAGGCGCCGACATCATCGCCTCCGACATCTGCGCGCCGGTCTCGGACACCATCACCTACCCGGCAGCCACGCCGCAGGATCTCGACGAGACCGTCGCCGCGGTGGAAGCCGAGGGCCGAAAGGTGTTGGCGCGTCAGGTCGACGTCCGTGACGACGCGGCGCTGCGGCAGCTGGTGTCCGACGGGGTCGAGCAGTTCGGCCGCCTGGACATCGTGGTGGCCAACGCCGGTGTGCTCGGTTGGGGACGCGTGTGGGAACTCACCGACGAGCAGTGGGACACCGTCATCGGGGTCAACCTCACCGGCACCTGGCGCACGCTGCGCGCCGCGATTCCGGCGATGATCGAGGCCGGCAACGGCGGCTCCATCGTGGTGGTCAGCTCGTCGGCCGGTCTCAAGGCGACCCCGGGCAACGGCCACTACGCGGCCAGCAAGTACGGCCTGACCGCGCTCACCAACACACTGGCGATCGAGCTCGGCGAATTCGGCATCAAAGTCAACTCCATCCACCCCTATTCGGTCGACACCCCGATGATCGAGCCGGAGGCGATGATGGAAGTGTTTGCCAAGCACCCTCGCTTCGTGCACAGCTTCCCGCCAATGCCTATGCAGTACAAGGGATTCATGACCGCCGACGAAGTGTCCGACGTCGTCGTCTGGTTGGCCGGCGACGGTTCCGGCACGCTCTCGGGCACGCAGATTCCCGTGGATAAGGGTGCCCTAAAGTACTGACCAGCCAGCGTGCTATGAACTCCACGTGACCAACAACGGAATCGTGATCGTCGGGGGTGGACTCGCCGCCGCCCGGACCGCCGAGCAGTTGCGCCGCGCGGAGTACGAGGGCCCCGTCACCATCGTCAGCGACGAGGTACACCTGCCCTACGACCGGCCGCCGCTGTCCAAGGAAGTGCTGCGCAGCGAGGTCGACGACGTGGCGCTCAAACCTCGCGAGTTCTACGACGAGAAGGACATCACCCTGCGGCTGGGTTCGGCGGCCACCGGTCTGGACACCGCAGCCAAGACCGTGACACTGGCCGACGGAACTGCCCTCGGTTACGACGAACTCGTCATCGCCACCGGTCTGGTGCCCCGGCGGATTCCGAGCTTCCCCGACCTGGAAGGGGTCCGGGTGCTGCGGTCGTTCGACGAGAGCATGGCGCTGCGCACGCATGCTTCGTCGGCAACCCGGGCGGTCGTCATCGGCGCCGGCTTCATCGGCTGCGAGGTGGCGGCCAGCCTGCGCGGCCTGGGGGTGGACGTGGTTCTGGTCGAGCCGCAACCCACTCCGCTGGCGTCGGTCCTCGGCGAGCAGATCGGCGCGTTGGTGACGCGCCTGCACCGCGACGAGGGCGTCGACGTGCGGACCGGACTCGGGGTGGCCGAGATTCGCGGTGACGGGCACGTCGACACCGTGGTGCTCACCGACGGCACGGAGGTGTCCGCGGACCTGGTGGTGGTCGGCATCGGGTCGCACCCGGCGACCGATTGGCTCGACGGCAGCGGCGTCGAGATCGACAACGGCGTGATCTGCGACGAGACCGGCCGCACCAGCGCACCGCATGTCTGGGCGCTGGGTGATGTGGCGTCTTGGAAGGATGCCACGGGACATCAAGCGCGCGTTGAACATTGGAGCAACGTCGCCGACCAGGCCCGCGTCGTGGTGCCCGCCCTGCTGGGGCGGGAGGTGCCGACGGTCGTCGTCGTCCCGTACTTCTGGAGCGACCAGTACGACGTCAAGATCCAGTGCCTGGGCGAGCCGGAAGCCACCGACACTGTGCACATCGTCGAGGACGACGGGCGCAAGTTCCTGGCGTACTACGAGCGTGACGGTGTGTTCGTCGGCGTCGTGGGCGGCGGACTGCCCGGCAAGGTCATGAAAGTGCGCGCCAAGATCGCCAACGCGACGCCGATCGGGGAGATGCTCGGTTAGCTGGCGAGCAGACGCAAAAGCCCCATTTCCCGCGGGAAATGAAGGGCTTTCGCGTCTGCTCGCGCCATCAGAACTGACCCAGGTAGAACCGCGATCCCTGGTCGTCGGCGCATTCGGCGGACAGTCCGTAGGGCTGCCGCGACGGTTCGGCCAGCACCGTGCCGCCGGCTTCGCGGACCCGCTGTACCGCCGCGTCGATGTCGGCGACGGTCCACATCGGCACGATGCTCGGGCTTGCACTACCGCCGGCGGCGCCCGACATCGGGTGCGCGTTCTGTACCGCCCAGCCGTCGGCGACGCGGCCCGGCTCGAACGTCCACCCCAGCACCCGGCCGTAGAAGTCGCGGAACGCCTCGGAGTCTGTTGCCTCGTAGGTGAGGTAGGACACCTCGCCCGGCCCAGATCCGTTGAGCTGCGGTCGTTTACGTCCCGGTGCTGCTTCGAAGACCGCGAAGGGTGCGCCTTGGGAGTCGATCGCGTCCAGGACGGTGCCGTGCGCGGTCTGACGTGCGTCGCCGGTCCTGCCGCCGGCTTCGGTGATCGCCGCGCGGACGGCCGCCAGGTCGGTGACCGCGTAGCAGCAGAACAAGGTCGGGGGACCGTCGTGACTGACGATGCCGGTCGGCAGATCCGTGTTGGTCACCTGATGAGAGTCGCGATCGTAGGTCCAGCCCAGCACGTGACCGTAGAACGCGGCCGCGCGGTCGGCGTCGGGCACCCGCACGGCGATGTAGCCGACGTCGCCGTGCCGGATGGGTGCGCCAACCGGGCCGGTGAGCATCCACCGGTGGCCGAACGGGTCGACGATGGTGGCGTTGCGTGATCCGTGGCTCTCCTCGATTTCGCGCACGACGTCGGCGCCGTGCTCGCGTGCGCGCTGCAGCGCCGTGTCGGTGTCCTCGACCGCCAGCATCAGGCTCACCGAAACCGCGCCCGGCGCAGGAGCTTTCAAACCCAATTCGGGATACTCGTCGGCCAGGTAGAGCACCCCACCGGCCAGAGCGATCTCCGCGTGCCCAATTCGCCCGTCCGGCATCACGATTGGTTCGCCCACCAGCACGCCGCCGAGCGCATCGGTGTACCAGGAGATCGCGGCCCGCGCGTCCGCGACGCACAGGTAGGGCAGCGCCGCCGGGCGCGGGACCACCGTCACGTCCAGTTCAGTAGTGCTCATGTCGATCCTCTCTACGGGTAGTGCCAAAGCGGACTCCAACCGGCGGCGCAGTCGGGCCGCGAATGCCGGATCGGGTTGCACCGGAAGGTCTTCGGTGTGCAGCACGTGCAGCGGGTCGGGTCGACTCATGACGTGCCCCCTTCCGGATATTGTTGTCTGAACGCCCTTTTCGCGCGGACCAGCAGCGCCTCGGTGGCATGCACAGTGCGCCCGATCAATTCGGCGCATTGCCCGACGGTGCAGTCGTCCATGTAGCGCAGCACCAGCACCGTGCGATGTGAGTCGCTCAACCGGGTCAGCACGCTTTCGGCGACCAACCGGTCCAGCTCGGCGTCCCACTCGTCGAGAGACTCAGCGGGCGGGTCGGCGACCGGTTCGGGATCCTGCTTGCGCCGATAGTGATCGGCCAGCTTGTGTCGCGCCACACCGAGCAACCACGGAACCCCGACCGGGGCACGGTCGTCCTTCCGCGCGGTCTGCAGAGCGGCCAAGAACGTTTCGGAGGTCAGATCCTCGGCCGTCCCACGATCGCGGCAGCGGCGGACGAAGTACCCGTACACCACGGGTAGTGCCGTGTCGTACAACGCCAACAGCGCGCGGGCTGCATCGCCATAGCGGTCCGATTGGGCGCTCACACCCTTATCGTCGCGTCGGCGCCGCGAAATCCGACGCCCAGGCTGCGGAAAAGTTGGCGAGCAGACGCAAAAGCCCCCATTTCGTGCCGA
>NZ_JCALCF010000035.1:0-49118 GCF_059812185.1 Mycobacterium sp. NGS67 | reverse complement strand
AGCTTGCCGGTCGCGACGTCGAAGATGAACCCGCGCAGCGAGGTGTGCTTGGTGACGAACGGGCTGTTCTCGATGCGGCGCAACGACTGCCGGACATCCTCGGCCAGATCCGAGAACGCCTCGGCCGCCCACGGCGGCTTGACACCGCTCTCCTCCTGGATGCTGCGCTTGAAGTCGTCGTCGGTGAAGGTGAGCATGCCGCAGTCGGTGTGGTGAATCAGGATGATCTCCTCGGTGCCGAGCAACCGTTGACTGATGGCCAGCGACCGGATCGCGTCGTCGGTGACCACGCCGCCGGCGTTGCGGATGACGTGCGACTCGCCCTCGTTGATGCCCAACACGCGATACACGTCGATGCGCGCATCCATGCACGCCAGCACCGCGACGTGTTTGCTCGGCGGCAGCGGCAAGGGACCGTTGAAGTCGCTCGCGTAGTTGGCGTTGTTGGCCAGATAGTCGTCGGTAACCGTCACGCAAGTCTCCTCGGGTTTGCTGCGTCGATCGCTGCCGCGCTGGATCTTAACAATCGGACCGCCGGATTACACTGGTGTGGATCAGCTGGATCGGAATGTCCGAGCGTGCTCGACGGCCTGGATCGTTACCCTGTCCCAATGCGGCAACAGGGTCGGGCATGACGCGATTTCTCTTGCGTCGGTTGCTCAAGTACATAGTGCTGTTGGCGCTGTCTTCCTTCCTGACCTACAGCGTGGCCTCACTTGCGTTTTCACCGTTGGACAGCCTGCTGCAGCGCAATCCCCGCCCGCCGCAGGCGATCATCGACGCCAAAGCGCACGATCTGGGCTTGGACCAGCCTTTTCCGATTCGCTATGCGAACTGGGTTTCGCACGCTGTGCAGGGTGATTTCGGCAAAACCGTCACCGGCCAACCCGTGGGCACCGAACTGTGGCGCCGCGTCGGAGTCACCCTGCGGTTGGTGGTCATCGGTTCGGTGATCGGCACGCTGCTGGGCGTAGCGCTGGGCGCCTGGGGCGCCATCCGCCAGTACCGACTCAGCGACCGTGTCGTGACCATATGGGCATTCGTCACGCTGAGCACGACGTCGTTCGTCCTCGCCACGCTGTTGATCATCGCCGCGCTGCGAGTCAACTGGGCGCTGAGCATCCAGCTCTTCGACTACACCGGGGAGACGTCGCCGGGGGTGGACGACGGGAGCTGGGCGGCCGTAGCCGACCGGTTGAAGCATCTGGTGTTGCCCACGCTCACCCTGGTGCTGCTCAGTGCGTCTGGCTATAGCCGCTACCAACGCAACGCCATGCTCGATGTACTCGGCCAGGATTTCATCCGTACCGCGCGCGCCAAAGGGCTGACCCGAGGTCGCGCGCTGGTCAAGCATGGCCTGCGTACCGCGTTGATACCGATGGCCACCCTGTTCGCCTACAGCGTTGCCGGTCTGGTCACGGGCGCCGTCTTCGTCGAGAAGATTTACGGCTGGCACGGCATGGGCGAATGGTTCATCCGCGCCGTTGCTACTCAGGACACCAACATCGCGGTGACCATATCGCTATTCACCGCCATCGCAACATTGCTGGCAGGCCTGCTGTCTGACATCTTCTACGCTGCGCTCGACCCGAGGGTACGAGTGTCATGACCGTCATCAACCAGGCGACACCGACGCAGTTCACCTCACGTCGCACCCTGGTACTGCGGCGGTTTCTGCGTAACCGCTCCGGGGTGGTGGCGCTGGTAATCCTGGTCATGCTGTTCGTCGGCTGCTATGCATTGCCCCCGGTGCTCCCCTACTCGTATCAGGATCTCGACTTTGATGCGTTGCTACAGCCGCCGAATACGCGGCACTGGTTGGGCACCAATGCGATAGGCCAGGATCTGCTTGCCCAGATTCTGCGCGGTATGCAGAAGTCGATGCTGATCGGTGTCTGCGTCGCGGTGATCTCGACCGGTATCGCCGCGACCGTCGGGGCCATCTCGGGATATTTCGGGGGATGGCGCGACGCGGCGCTGATGTTTGTGGTTGACCTGATGCTGGTGGTGCCGTCTTTCTATCTGATTGCCATCATCTCGCCGCGAACCAGGAACTCCGCGAACATCATCACGCTGGTGGTGCTGCTGGCCGGCTTCGGCTGGATGGTCAGCTCTCGCATGGTGCGCGGGCTGACCATGAGCCTGCGGGAACGCGAATTCATCCGAGCGGCAAGATATATGGGAGTTTCCAGCCGCCGTATCATCGTCGGCCACGTGCTACCCAACGTGGCTTCGATTCTGATCATCGACGCCACCCTCAACGTCGGAACCGCCATCCTCGCTGAGACGGGATTGAGTTTCCTCGGGTTCGGCGTCCAGCCACCGGACGTGTCGCTTGGCACCCTGATCGCAGACAGTACCCAGTCCGCGACCACATTTCCCTGGGTCTTCCTGTTTCCGGCTGGGGTGCTGGTGCTGATTGTGTTGTGCGCCAACCTCAGCGGCGACGCGTTGCGGGACGCGTTCGATCCGGGCGCCAGAACTCTGCGGCGTGGTGGCGCATGAGGCCGCTGCTCGAGATTTCCGGTTTGTCCGTCACCTTCCCTACCGACACGAAACCGGTCAGCGCGGTACGCGGCATCAGCTACCACGTCAACTCCGGCGAAGTAGTCGCCATGGTGGGAGAGTCGGGCTCCGGTAAGTCCGCGGCGGCGATGGCGGTGGCGGGCCTACTGCCTGAGTACGCCGAGGTAGGAGGCTCAGTGCGGTTGCAGGGCACCGAACTGCTCGGACTCGACGACACCGCGATGTCGAAGTACCGCGGCAAATCCATCGGCACCGTGTTCCAGGATCCGATGTCCGCTTTGACGCCGGTCTACACCGTCGGCGATCAGATCGCCGAGGCGATCCGGGTTCATCAACCCGACGTCGGCAAGAAGGCCGCGCGGGTGCGGGCTGTGGAGCTCCTCGAGCTGGTGGGCATCACCCAGCCGGAGCAACGGGCCCGGGCCTTCCCGCACGAGTTGTCCGGCGGCGAACGCCAACGCGTGGTGATCGCCATCGCGATCGCCAACGATCCCGACCTGTTGATCTGCGACGAACCCACCACCGCCCTCGATGTCACCGTGCAGGCACAGATCCTCGACGTGCTCAAGAAGGCCCGCGACGTCACCGGCGCCGGAGTACTCATCATCACCCACGACCTCGGGGTGGTCGCCGAATTCGCCGACCGCGCCCTGGTGATGTACGCCGGGCGGGTCGTCGAGTCAGCATCGGTGGGTGATCTCTACCGAGACCGTCAAATGCCTTACACCATTGGACTTTTGGGGTCTGTCCCGCGCCTGGATGCCGCCCAAGGTACCCGACTGGTCCCCATACCCGGTGCGCCCCCTTCGTTGTCGGGCCTGGATCCGGGATGTCCATTCGCACCACGCTGCCCGCTGGCCATCGACGAATGCCGCGCCGCGGAGCCGGAATTGATCGAGGTCGGCCCCGGTCACCGGGCCGCGTGCATTCGCACCGATCAAGTGATCGGACGCAGTGCCGCCGAGATCTACGGCGTCGACACCGGACGCGGCGACGCGGTACCCGACGACGCGAGCGTCGTGGTGCGCGTGCGCAATCTGGTCAAGACCTATCCGTTGACCAAGGGTGTGTTGCTGCGGCGCAAGGTGGGCGAGGTCCGGGCAGTGGACGGGGTGAGCTTCGAGTTGTCGCAAGGCCGCACGTTGGGCATTGTCGGCGAATCGGGGTCGGGCAAGTCCACCACGTTGTATCAGGTCCTGGAACTCGTTGCGCCGCAATCTGGTTCGATCGAGGTACTGGGTGCCGACGTCGCGACTCTGACCACAGGCAGCCGACGGGCGCTGCGACGGGACATCCAGTTGGTGTTCCAGGACCCGGCGGCGTCGCTGGACCCCCGTCTTCCCGTGTCCGATCTGATCGCCGAACCGTTGCTGGCCAACGGGTTTACCGAAAGCGACACCACGGCCCGCGTCGCGGAGTTACTCGACATCGTGGGACTGCGCCGCGCCGACGCCGACCGTTACCCCGCCGAGTTCTCCGGCGGGCAACGGCAACGTATCGGCGTCGCACGGGCGCTGGCCCTGCAGCCCAAGATCCTTGCTCTGGACGAGCCGGTCTCCGCCCTCGATGTCTCCATTCAGGCCGGCATCATTAATCTGTTGCTGGACCTACAAGACGAGTTCGGCTTGTCGTATTTGTTTGTCTCTCATGATCTTTCCGTGGTCAAGCACCTGGCCCACCAGGTGTTGGTGATGTTTCGCGGGGCGGTGGTCGAGCAGGGTGACAGTCAGCAGGTGTTCGGCAATCCGCAACACGAGTACACGCGTCGGCTGCTGAGTGCCGTACCTCAGCCGGAGCCAGATCATGCGTAGGGCAGTGGTGCACCGCCTGTGCAGCGCAGCGCTCATCAGCGCTTTGTTGCTTTCTGGTTGTTCCGCGCCGACCCAGACCACACCTCCGGTTGCCGGAAACGCCGGGCTGGGCACGAACAGCGACATCAACCCGCGCAACCCTGCGACACTGCGCGATGGGGGCAATTTGCGGCTTTCCCTCAGCGACTTGCCGCCCAACTTCAACATCTTGCACATCGACGGCAACAGCGCCGAAACCGCAAACATGCTCAAGGCCACCCTGCCTAGCGCGTTCATCATCAGGCCGGACGGGTCCAGAACGGTCAACACCGACTACTTCACCAGGGTCGAGCTCACCGGGACCAATCCGCAGGTGGTCACCTATACCATCAACCCCAAGGCGGTCTGGTCCGACGGCAGTCCGATCACCTGGCAGGACATCGCCAGTCAGATTCACGCCGTCAGCGGCGCCGACAAAGCCTTTCAGATCGCGTCGACCGGGGGCGCCGAGCGGGTGGCCTCGGTGACCCGCGGTGTCGACGACCGGCAGGCCGTCATGACCTTCGCCAAGCCCTACGCCGAATGGGAGGGCATGTTCGCCGGCAACGGAATGCTGTTGCCCGCCAGCGTGACCGGTACTCCTGAAGCGTTCAACACTGGCTGGCTCGACAGACCCGGTTTATCCGCCGGCCCGTTCATGTTGACCGGGCTGGACCGGGCCAAGCAGCGAATCACGTTGACGCGCAACCCTAGATGGTGGGGTCGTCAACCGCGCCTGGATTCGATCACCTACTTGGTGCTCGACGACATGGCCCGATTGCCGGCGCTGCAGAACAACACGATCGACGCCACCGGAACAGGCTCGCTCGACCAACTCGTCATCGCCGAGCACACCAGAGGCGTCTCGATCCGGCGGGCCCCCGCACCGAGCTGGACGCACTTCACCATGAACGGCGCCAAGGGTTCGATCCTGTCCGATCCGGCACTGCGCCTAGCCATCTGCAGGGGGATCGACCGCAAGACTATCGCCAAAGTCGCATTAAACGGCTTGACGGCTGATCCGGTACCACTGAACAACCACATCTTCGTCGCCGGGCAAGAGGGCTACCAGGACAACAGCTTTCCCTACAATCCAGAACAGGCTCGGCGAGAGCTGGACGCGCTGGGATGGAAGCTGAACGGGAAGTTTCGAGAGAAGGACGGGCGTCAACTCACCGTCCGATTGCTGTTCTACGAGACGCCCAACGCCAAGGTGTTCACGCAGACCGCCCAGCACAGCCTGGCCGAGATCGGCGTCAAGCTCGAGCTTCAATCCCGGTCGGGAAGTAATTTTTTCAGCAACTACGTCAACGTCGGCGCGTTCGACATCGCACTGTTCGGCTGGCAAGGCGACGCGTTCCCGCTGTCCGGGTTGACCCAGATTTATGCCTCCTACGGGGAAAGCAATTTCGGCAAGATCGGCAGCCCGCAGATCGACGACGTCATCGAACAAACACTCGGCGAACTCGATCCGGTCAAGGCCCGGGCCTTGGCCAACGAGGTCGATCGCCTCGTCTGGGCAGAGGGGTTCAGCCTGCCGCTGATCCAGTCCGTCGGCACCATCGCCGTCCGCAGCGATCTGGCCAACTTCGGCGCGCGGGGGCTGGCCGATCTCGATTACACCGCAATAGGTTTCATGCGCTGATCCGCAGGACCGCAACGAGGAAATCGGAGTCCTCGTCGAACGGCCGCAGATCCCACGTGGACAGCAGCAGATCGGGCGCCAACCCGGCGGCTGTTGCGTGGTCGAGGAAGTCGGCGAACTCATAGCCTCGGCCGGCGCCGAAGCCGACCGCTAAGCGGCCGTCGCTGGCCAAGTGGGCACGCAGTCGGCGCAGCACCTGGATGCGGGTGCTGGGAGCGAGGAAGGTCATGACGTTGCCGGCCGAGACGATCACGTCGAACGGCGCGCTGATGCCGCGGGCGGGGAGGTCGAGCTCGGCGAGATCGCCGACGAGCCAGCGGGGCCCCGGGTGGTCCTGTTCGGCTGCTTCGATGAGCACCGGGTCGGCATCGACACCCACGACCTGGTGGCCAACGGCCGCCAGATACCCGCCCAACCGGCCGGGACCGCATCCGGCATCGAGAATGTGGGCGCCCCGGGACGCAATCGCATCGACGAAGCGCGCCTCACCGTGCAGATCCTCGCCGGCGCGCGCCATCGTCCGGAAACGCTCGACGTACCAGTGTGAATGCCCCGGATCGGCCGCAACCTTCTGCATCCAGAGGCTTTGTTCGACCATGCGAACATTGTCTCAAGCGCTCTGGTCACCCGCGGATCAGGTCCGCGGCCTTTTCTCCAATCAGCACCGACGGCGCGTGCGTGTGTCCGCGGATCGTGCTGGGCATCACCGACGCGTCGGCGACGCGCAGCCCGTCGACCCCGCGGACCCGCAGCTGCGGATCGACGACGCTGGCCTCGTCACTGCCCATCCGGCAGGTGCCCATCGGGTGGTACAGGGTGTGCGAACACTGGTTGAGCGCCGTCTCGAATGTCTCTTCGTTGAGCTCGGTGCAGTTGCGTGGTCGCACGACGGATCCGAGCACATCGCGCAACGACGGGGCTTGCGCGATCTCGGCGCAGATCCGCAGGCCCGTCATCATCGCAGCACGGTCCACGCCGCCGGGATCGGACAGATACCGGGGGTCGATGATCGGTTTGTCGTGCGGGTCGGCCGATCGCAACGTGAGCTGTCCGCGGCTTTCCGGGGCGACCAGGATGGGCCCGAACACCACGCCGTGCCCCGCCGCGGGCTGCAGCGCCTCGTCATAGAAGGGCGCCGGCGCGAAGATCAACTCCAGGTCCGGCAGGTCGAGGTCGGGCCGGCTGCGCACGAATCCGTAGGCTTCGCCGACGTTGGAGGTGAGCATGCCGCGCCGCCGCAGCAGGTAGCTGATCAGCTGCCTGGGCTTTTCGGCGGCGAACAAGCTGCCGTCGTCGACGTCGAAGCCCACCGGCGTCACCAGGTGGTCGAGCAGGTTCTGGCCCACTTCCGGCGCGTGATGGAGGGTTTCGATGCCGTGCTCGGCGAGGTGGTCCCGGTCGCCGATGCCGGAGAGCATCAGTAGCTGGGGGCTGTTGACGGCGCCACCGCAGAGCACCACCTCTTTGCGGGCGTGCACCACCGACGTGTGGCCGCCGCGCTGATATTCCACCCCGACTGCCCGGTTGCCCTCGAAGAGGATCCGCGTCGCGGTGGCCTCGGTGAGCAGGGTGAGGTTCTTGCGGCTCAGCGCCGGGGTCAGGTAGGCGTCTGCCGTGCTGTACCGGGCACCGCGGTGCTGCGTGACAACTGTCTCGCAAAAACCCTCGGGGGCAATGGAATTGGGCTGCACAGCCGGGTAGCCGCATTCCCGGGTGGCGGCCAGCCAGGTCGCGGTCAACGGCCGGGGGCTGCGCTGACGGGAGATGTGCAGCGGGCCGGTGACTCCGCTGTCGTCGCCGCTGACGAAGTGCCACGCCGCGCTGACGTTCTCGATGCGGCGGTAATACTCGAGGATCTCTGTCGCCGACCACTGCGGGTCAGCCAGCCTGCCCCACTCGTCGTAGTCGGCGCCGAAACCACGCACCCACATCATGGCGTTCATCGACGAGCAACCGCCGAGCACTTTGCCTCGCGGCCAATAGATCTGGCGTCCGTCGAGTTCGGGCTGCGGCTCGGTGAGGTAATCCCAGTCGACCTCGGTGCGGAACAGCTTGGAGAATGCAGCCGGGATTCCGATGAACCTGTTGGTGTTGCCGGGGCCGGCTTCCAGCGCCGCCACTTCGGTGCCCGGATCGGCACTGAGTCGGTCGATCAGGACAGCGCCGGCTGAGCCGGTACCGATCACTACGTAGTCGCGCGAAATGTCCCGCGAAATGTCCATTGTGCATCCCCGTTTTGGGCTGAGTTTAGGCTTCGGGCGGGCTCGGCACTACACATTGAGATCGATGCGATTCGCGCCGGTGACGCCGTCGTACCTGGTGGGACTGCACGTCAACACGATCACCTGCGCGTGCGCCCCAACGGTGTCGAATACCTGGCTCATCTTCGCCAACCGGTCCGGGTCGGTGAACCCGAGCGCGTCGTCGATCACCACGGGAACGCAGTCCTCCTTGGCGACCAGAGCCGCACCCGCCAAGCGCGCCAGAATGCCGAGCTGTTCCTTGGCTCCGCCCGAGAGCGACTCGTAGGGCACGGTGACGCCGTCCAGGGTGCGGCTCAGGATGCACAGGTTGCTGTCCACCTCGACTTCGAAGGTGGGTCCGAAAACCGGGCGTCCCAGCCGCTGCAGTTCGTTGCGATAGGGCTCGACGTAACGCAGGCGGGTGGTGTCACGGTGTCTGGACATCACCGACCGCAGCAGCTGCGCGGCCCTTGCCCGCTCGCCGATTCGGGCATGCTCGCTGGTCGCGTGCTCGAGTTCGGTCTCGGCGGCGTCGAGCTTGCCTTTCCGTCCCTCGCTGCGCAGCACCGCGAGTTCGATGCCGATCTTCTCCAGCGCGGCGACCGCGTCCTCGTGACGCTTGCGCAGGGTGCGCGATGCATCCGTCGCCTCGGCCAGTTCGGCGGCAATCGCGTCGGGCGCCGCGGCGGCGAGTGCCTGATCGAGTTCGGTCACACGCAGCTCGGCGGCTTGCGCCGCCCGACGCTCGCTGTCGGCCACCGAGGCGAGCACCTCGTCGCTGACCCCGGCCCGGTCTCCGGCGAGCCGGGCGGTCACCGCGTCGAGTTCGGTGCGTTGTGTCGCCGTGTTCTTCTGCAAATTCGTTGTGTGAGCGGTTATTTCGGCGCATTGACGGGCGGCGCTGGCAGCGGCCTGCCGCCGGGCGTCGCAATCAGCCTGGGCTGTCGCCCGGGCCGCATCGGCTTCGTCGCGTTCGGTCCTGGCGGTCACGGTGTCGATGGCGAACAGATCGGACTGCGTGGGTTGCCCGGCTTGCAGCTGCGCCAGCCGGGCACGAAGCGTCTCGGCTTGCTCGTCGCCGCACAGTCCGGTCAGCGTTGCGGTCAGCCGGTCGCGGCTACCGTGTAGTTCGCGACGGCGTTGGTCGAGCGCACGGGCCGCAGGCACATCAGCGGCACCGACCGCTTGCAACGCATCAGCCAGATTCCGTTGCGCGGCATCATATTCCGCCTGAATATCGAGCGCGGTGGCACCCGGAATGACCCGCGCCGTCAGCACGCCGGGGACCTCTATGTCGGTGGACTGGGTGGCGGTGATCGACCAGCTCTGACCCGAGGTCAGCGAAACCCGTTCGGCGCCGACGGTCAGCTCGATGTCGGATTGGGCAGTGAACTCCACGACCGCGGAGATCAACTCCAGCTGGCAGCCGGCGCGATCCACGGCGGCGGCCGCGGTGTCGATTCGTTGCAGGAGTTCGTCGGTGAGCACGATCGCGGACAATTCCTGGTCGATGCTCTCGAGTTGACCGTAGGCGTCGTCGATCCGGGCGAGTCGCCCGCGCAGCCGCTCGGCCTCTTCGCGTTCGGCGATGCGGTCGAGGTGACTTTGTGCGGCTTTGGCGCGATCTTGCGCTGCCGTGAGGGTCTGAGCCGCGGCGTCGGCGGCGGCTTCCAGCTCAGCTGCTGCGGCGGACGCCGTCGCCATCGCGGCCGCGGCTTGTTGCGCTTCAGCACTTACGGCAGCGACAGCTACTGTGCGGCTTTCGATTTCGGCGACCAACGCCAGCCGGCCCGCGTGCGCGGCCAACGATGTGGCACTGGTTGCGACGGCGGCGGCCGCGACCAGTTTGGCTTCCTTGACCTGGTCGGCCAGTGCGGTAACGCGATCCGCGGCGGCTTGCGCGCCGGCAAGGCGGGGCGCGGCGGCCTCGCACTGCCGCGACAATTCCGCCACTTGCCCGGTCAGCTCGGCGTGGCACCGCACCCGTTCGTCGACCTCGGCCATGGCCGACACACACTCAGCCACAACGACTTTTGCTTCGTCCAATCGCTTGACCGCGGCAGCCCACTGCCCGGTGGCGCGCCCGGTGGCGGTGAAATAGCGCGCACACTCGTCATCGATGCGCTCGACGAGCAGCGGCTCGGTGCCCGAAAGCGCCGCGCTGTCACCGGCAGCGATGTCGAGCGCCCTCGACAGCGCATCGCAGCCGGACAGCTCGACTGCCGCCGTCGAGGTCGCCTGCAACACCCGCTGGGCACGCCACAATTCGGTGTCCACCGTCTCGGCCAGCATCGCCCGAACCCGGTCGTGCGCGTCGTCACCGGTCAGTTGCTCGCGCCGCGGCGCCAGCACCGTCAACTCCGTCTCCGGTTTCTTGTGGAACCGCTTGCGGTAGACGAAACGATAAGGGCCGCTGCTGATCTCGGCCGTGACTTCGGAGCCGACGTCGGCGTTGGTCGGCTTGACCTGCTTGACGTCTTTCTTCGTCGAGCGGTCCTTGGATTCCAGCAGGAGGTCCAGCGCTTCGATCATCGACGACTTGCCGATTTCGTTGGCGCCGTGGACGACCACCACGCCGTGGTCGGGAAACCCGATCTCGCGGTGCGCGACGCCGCGGTAGTTGTTCATGACCAACCGGTGCAGTTTCATGCGGCACCCCGGTCGGCGAGGCGCAGCAGCAGCGCCAAGGCGGCCTGGGCATCCAGCGCCGTGTCCGAATCGCCTGCCCGAGCCGTTGCGATCAGCTCGTCGACCGCGGCGGCCGCGAAGCCGCCGATGCCCAGGTCGGCGAACTCGCCGTCCGCGGGCACGACCGCGAGGTCGGTGTGACTCTCCCAGGGATGCAGCCAGGCAAATAGCCGGGAGTACCGGTCCAGGCTGGCATCGAGTTTCGCGCGGTCGGTGACCGTCAATGAGCCGGTGAGCGCCACTCGCACCACAGTGCGTTCCTTGTCGGTCATCAGGTCCAGGTTCAGGTCGAGGTCCGCGATGTCGCGGCTGTTGTCGACCTGGCGGTGCAGCGTGATGAACCGCCACCGGCCGACGCGACGGGCCTGGACACTTACCGGACGCCGCGGGTCGGTTTCGCCGATGTCGACGACGAGCACATGACCGGGGTCGGGCTCGACGTCGTCGTAGTTGGTGACCTCCGGCGAACCCGAGTACCAGACGCGGCCGCTGCGGCCGACCTCGGTGCGTGAATGCTTGTCGCCAAGGGCGACATAGTGAATCGTGCTGTCGGACAACGCCTTTTCGACGCCTGCCAGGCGGATCAGCGACGGCTTGTCGCGGTCCGGGTCGAGAATGTCGACACCGCCGTGCGCGACCAGCACGCGGGTGGCGTCGCCGGCGGGCAGACCGTCGAGCACCTCAGCGACGAGGTCGGTGGTAGGCACTTTGGAGCTCCACGGGGCCGCGACGATCTCCAGTCCCGGCCGGACTTGGTGAATGCCAGCCCGGTCGAGCACCTTGACGTTGTCCGGGCATTCGGCGGTGAACAGCGGACCGGTGTAGACCGACGATGCGTCCAGCGGGTCGTGGTTGCCGGGCAGCAGATAGACCGGAATCTTGATGGCGCGCATGGCTTCCAAGGACTGGCCGATCACCTGCGGTGCCAGTTGGTTGTGTTCGAAGACGTCGCCGGCTACGACGACGAACTCCGCACCCACTTCGACGGCCAGCGCGCCGAGCCCCGCCACCGCATCACGGCGAGCCGCCGAATAACGAGGCTGGGCATCGCCGGCCAGGAAGTGTCGCGTCATGCCCAATTGCCAGTCGGCAGTGTGCAGGAACCGCATGTCGGGGACCCCCTTCCGGAACCGTGATTTCCAAGGCACCGCGAGTGTAGGTCGGAGCTCCGACAAGTCCGGGGAAGTCGACCGGCAGGTCTGAACGGGAGTCCATGGATGACGCCCGATCCGACCCAGTTATCCAGAGTTCGACGTTTATCCACATTTTCGCTTCACGGTCGACGACGCGTCGGTGCCCGGCGATATCATTCGAACATGTTTTCGAATACCCGTGAGGATTGGACGGCGGCGTTCGATGCGCTGCGGGACGCGGTCTCGCGGGTGGTGTCGTTGAGCGCCGAGCCACTGACGACTCCGGAGTGTATGGGTTTCGCTGAGGCGTTGGATCAACTCCTTCCACCACCCCGAGAAACTGCTGATACCCGAAGACGACGAAGACCCGTAGCGCCGGCGCTGATCTGGTGGCTAACGTGTGTCCGGTGACAGGACGGCAGCTCACTCTCGTGCTGATGCGGCATGCCAAGTCGGACTACCCCAGCGGAGTGGCCGACCACGACCGGCCATTGGCGCCGCGGGGCCGGCGCGAGGCAGCGCTGGGTGGCGACTGGTTGCGCGCCAACCTGCCCACCATCGACAGGGTGCTCTGTTCAACCGCTACCCGTGCCCGGGAAACGTTGACATGCACCGGAATTGAGGCCGGGGTCAACTATGTAGCTCAGTTGTACGGCGCGACCCCGGGAACGCTGATAGAGGAGGTGAACAAAGTCGACGAGGCCGATGTCAGCACCCTGCTCGTCGTCGGACACGAGCCGACGATCTCGTCGGTGGCGCTGATCCTTCACGACGGCGACAACAATATCCAGGCGGCGGAACGCATTTCGGAGAAATACCCGACGTCGGGGATCACCGTGCTGCGCGTCCCCGAACGGTGGGCAGAGCTGGAACCCGGGAATGCCGCGCTAGTCGAATTCCATGTGCCGCGTTAGGCGTTCGTCGCCAGCGTCAGTTCCATCAGCTTGATCGCCTGCCCGCATGCGTCGATGCCGGGTGCCTGCGGGTTGACCCACCAGCCGACCACTCCCGCCGCGTCGCTGGCGACACCGCAGGCGCCGTTGGGATCGTTCGGCCGCATCACGATGGAATCGATGCCCTGGATGGAGCGGGTCTCGATCTGGTACTTGAGCCCCTCGGCGACCTTGCGTTCGTTGCTCAAGCTGCCCTGCTCGAACCAGAACCGGGTGATGTCGATCAGGCCGGCCGGATTGGCGGCCTGCCACCGGCAGATCGCGCCGACGAACGTGCTCTGAATGTCCAGCGGATCGGCGCCGACGGTCTTGGCCAGAATGTCGGTGGTCAGCACCTCACATTCCTTGAGCAGGTTCGGGTACTGCTTCTCGGAGTTGTCATTGCGCGGGACACCGGCCCCGCCCGCCTTGACCGCCGTCCCGTCGACGGACCGGGAACAACCCGTCAGCACCGCCAGCACGGCCAGCAACGCCGCGCCGAAACGCATCCACCTACTCATTTGGAGTTCGCAATCGACTGCCGGGTCAGTTCCTTGGCGATGTCGCAGGGCGGCGGGAACGGCTTCTGGCTGAAGCTGATCGACCATTCGATGAAGTCGTCCTGGAACTGGATGCCGACCTCACACAGCGAGTCACCCAGACTGGGCTCGTTGCCGACGGCGATGAAGCCGCTGTGACCGTTGATGTTGATGTCCTCGACACTGGCACGCGAGAGTTCCTCGGTCTTGCGTTCGCGCCCGATCGGGCTGCCGCGATACCAGGAGAAAGAGAAGTGCGGGCCCGAGATCCCGCCGCCCGCCAGCCACTGACATCCCACCGAGTTCTTGGCGGTGTTGATCAACCCGGTGATCCGGGTCTGCTGAGTCACCGTTTCGTCAGTGACACCGCCGCATTGCGGGAAGAACGGCCCGTGCTTGCCGTCGTTCTTGCCCGGCGTCGAGGAAATCGTCGCACCCGGCTTGTTATCTCCGGAATCCGAACACCCCGCAACACCGAGAATGAACGCGATCGCGGCCAAGCCCGCCACGAGTCGCGTCGCCAAATTACGCCGCACCGCTACCTACCTGCTGCCGCTCCACACGATGCACTGTAGCCGCAGCCCCGTAGGTCAACCACCGACACGCCATCTGAGCAGGCATTTCGGACTTACCGGCGACAGCGGTACCCGCACCCGGCGGGTGTGCGACAGTTACCCCATGCTCCTGGCACTGCTGCGCCAGTACATCCGGCCTTATCGTCGGCTGGTCGCGGTGTTGATGGCGCTGCAGTCGATCAGCACCCTGGCATCGCTGTACCTTCCGACGCTCAACGCGGCGATCGTCGACGACGGCGTCGCCCGAGGTGACACGGCCACCATCGTCCGGTTGGGCGTGCTGATGCTGATGGTCACCGGGCTGCAGGTGCTGTGCGCGGTGGGAGCCACCTACTTCGGCTCCCGGACCGGGACCGGGTTCGGCCGTGACCTGCGCGCGGCGATGTTCGAACACGTCATCACCTTCTCCGAGCACGAGACGGCCCGCTTCGGTGCGGCGACGTTGTTGACCCGAAGCACCAACGACGTCCGGCAGATCGTGTTCCTGGTCCAGACGGCGGCTACCGTCCTGGTCACCGCGCCGATCATGTGCGTCGGCGGTGTCGTCATGGCCATTCACCAGGAGGCCGCGCTGACCTGGCTGCTGCTGGTCAGCGTGCCGGTCATGGCGACGGCCAATTACTGGATCATCTCCCACATGCTGCCGCTGTTCCGCAACATGCAGCGCCTGATCGACGGCGTCAACCGGGTGCTGCGCGACCAGCTGTCCGGCGTCCGGGTGGTCCGGGCGTTCACCCGCGAACAATATGAGCGCGAGAAGTTCGCGCGGGCCAACCGGGCGTTATCCAATGCCGCTCTGGGCGCAGGGAATTGGCAAGCGCTGATGCTGCCCGTGACCACCCTGACCATCAACCTGTCCAGCGTCGCGCTGATCTGGTTCGGCGGTTTGCGCATCGACCAGGGCCAGATGCAGGTCGGGTCGCTGATCGCCTTCCTGTCGTACTTCGCCCAGATCCTGATGGCGGTCCTGATGGCGACCATGACGCTGGTCGTGTTGCCGCGCGCGTCGGTGTGCGCCGAGCGCATCACCGAGGTGCTGTCCAGCGCACCTGCGGTCCGCGACCCCCAGCATCCCGTGTTCCCGCCGCAGGGGATCACCGGCGCGATACGCCTGGACGGCGTCACCTTCAGCTATCCGGGAGCCGATTGCCCGGTGCTGCAGAATATTTCGTTGACCGCACAGCCCGGCACCAGCACCGCGATTGTGGGCAGCACCGGCTCGGGCAAGTCGACATTGGTGTCGCTGATCTGCCGGCTCTACGACGCCACCGACGGTGCGGTGCTCATTGACGAGATCGACGTCCGCGACTATCAGACCGAGCGACTCTGGTCGGCGGTCGGCCTGGTACCGCAGCGCGGCTTCCTGTTCACCGGCACCGTCGCCGACAACCTGCGTTACGGCGCGGCTCCAGGACAGGCAGTGGGCGACGAGGAAATGTGGGAGGCACTGCGCATCGCTGCCGCCGAGGACTTCGTGCGACCGTACGGGTTGCAGATGCGCGTGGCGCAAGGCGGGATGAACTTCTCCGGCGGGCAGCGCCAACGACTGGCGATCGCGCGCGCTGTCATCCGCCGCCCGGCCATCTACCTGTTCGACGACGCGTTCTCCGCGCTCGACGTGCACACCGATGCCCGCGTCCGGGCCGCGCTACGCGAAGAGGCGGCCGCTGCCACGATGATCATTGTCACACAACGGATTTCGACGGCTGCCCAGGCCGACAAGGTAATCGTCGTCGACAACGGCAGGATTATCGGCACCGGAGACCACGAGTCGCTGCTGGCCGACTGTCCCACCTACGCCGAGTTCGCCGCATCCCAGGCGGTGGGCGCCGAAGCCGGGAGGGCGCAATGACAGCGCCGATGAACGCCCGCCCGCGTGGTGCCGCCCCCGCCCCGCCCAACATGCGGTCCCGGGACTTCTGGGGATCGGCGGGGCGACTGATCCGGCGACTGTCCCCGCATCGTCGACTCAGCATCGCCGTCGTCGTGCTGGGTGTCGCCGGCACCGCCGTCGGAGTCGCGGTTCCGCGCATCCTCGGCCACGCCACCGACCTGCTGTTCAACGGCGTGATCGGCCGCGGTCTGCCGGCCGGCACCAGCAAAGCGCAAGCGATTTCCGCTGCCCGCGCCCGCGGTGACGACGCCTTCGCCGACCTGCTGTCGGGCATGAACGTGGTTCCGGGCACCGGCGTGGACTTCGGTGCGGTGCTGCGGACTTTGGCGCTGGCTCTGGTGCTGTATGTGATTGCCGCCGCGCTGATTTGGGGCCAGGCGCGACTGTTGAACAGCACCGTGCAGAAGACCATCACCAGCTTGCGTGCGGATGTCGAGGACAAGATGCACCGGCTGCCGTTGTCCTACTTCGACCGGCAACAGCGCGGCGAACTGCTCAGCCGGGTGACCAACGACATCGACAACATGCAGTCGTCGCTGTCGATGACTATCAGCCAACTGGCGACATCAGTCCTGACGGTGGTGGGCGTGTTCGCCATGATGCTGTGGATCTCACCGCTGTTGGCGGTGATCACCGTGCTCACGGTCCCCCTCTCGCTGCTGGCGACGCGGGCCGTCACCCGTCGTTCCCGGCGGCTCTTCCTGGCTCATTGGACCAGCACCGGTCGGCTCAACGCGCACATCGAAGAGACCTACAGCGGCTTCACGGTGGTCAAGACGTTCGGACACCAGGCGGCCGCGCGGGAACAGTTTCGTCGCCTCAACGACGACGTCTACCAGGCCAGCTTCGGTGCCCAGTTCTTCTCCGGCCTGGTCGGACCGGCAACGGGATTCATCGGCAACCTCGGCTACGTCGCGGTGGCCGTGGTGGGCGGCCTGCAGGTGGCCACCGGGCAGATCACGCTCGGCAGCATCCAGGCATTCATCCAGTACGTCCGGCAGTTCAACAACCCGATCGGCCAGGTCGCGGCGATGTACAACACCCTGCAGTCCGGCGTGGCCAGCGCCGAACGCGTCTTCGACCTGCTCGACGAACCCGAAGAAAGTCAGGACCGCCAGCCGATTTCGCCCGCCGCGCCCGACCGCCGCGGCAAGGTCGAGTTCCAGCACGTGAGCTTCGCCTACCACCCCGGGCACCCGGTGATCCACGACCTGTCGCTGGTCGCCGAACCGGGCAGCACGGTGGCCATCGTCGGACCGACCGGCGCCGGCAAGACCACGTTGGTGAACCTGTTGATGCGGTTCTATGACGTCGAGTTCGGCCGCATCCTGCTCGACGGAATCGACATCGCCGCACTGGACAGGCAGGCGCTGCGCTCGCGTATCGGCATGGTGCTGCAGGACACCTGGCTGTTCGACGGCACGATCGAGGAGAACATCGCCTACGGCCGCCCGGAGGCCAGCCCGGACGAAGTGGTCGCGGCCGCCAAAGCGGCCTACGTCGACCGGTTCGTCCACACGCTGCCCGCCGGATACCAGACCCGGATCAGCGGCGACGGCGGCAACATCAGCGTCGGCGAGAAACAGCTCATCACGATCGCCCGCGCTTTTCTCGCCCGCCCTCAGCTGTTGATCCTGGACGAAGCGACCAGTTCGGTCGACACCCGGACCGAAGTGCTGATCGCCGCTGCGACCCGCGAACTTCGCCGCGACCGGACGAGTTTCATCATCGCCCATCGTCTTTCGACAATTCGAGACGCCGACCAGATCGTCGTCGTCGAGGCGGGTCGGGTCGTCGAACAAGGTAGCCATGCCGAACTGCTGGCACGCCGGGGCGCCTACTACGAGATGACGCGGGCCTGAGCGTCGAAAGCTTGCCGAACAACCGGGTTCGGTTGTGACTGTCCCGGGCGGCGCTGGCTCTGCAGGACCTATGCTCAAGGCGGCAACCGACGTGATACGCAATGTCACCGGAATACACGGATTTGTGTTGCGACGGCGCTGTGTTAACCCTCGCCGGTGTTGAATGCCAGCACTTTTCAGCAGCACACGCGTCGAACCCGTCCATTCGGCCCGCACCAGACGAATCTCGTTAGCGGTCAGCAGGATTCGAGGGGAAGGCAAATGATCGTCTTGCCAGAACCGGCATTTCGGCTACTCCGGTGACCCGGCATGGCCGGCCTGTCCGGTCGCATCCGCAGAAAACGGGTGCGGCTGGATGCGCGAACTTCGCCGCGAAATGCCCCACAATGACAGGACCCAGTGAAACGATCCACGAAGGCCGAGACAAAATGATCAGGAAGGGCGCCGAATCGGCACCTTGCTTTTCGGAAGGCACCGGAATGCCGCGGAGGACCCGGAATGGCTGGTAGCGCGATGGTGGACAAAAGTCTCGAGTTCGGTGTGCTCGGACCGCTGGAGATGAAGATCGACGGCACATTGATCCCGTTGGGCACTCCCAAGCAGCGCGCGGTGCTGGCCACGCTGGTCATCAACCGCAACCGGCCCGTCGGGGTCGATGCGCTGATCACCGCACTCTGGGAAGAGTGGCCGCCGTCGGGCGCGCGGGCCAGCATCCACTCCTACGTGTCGAATCTGCGCAAGCTGGTCAGCGGCGCCGGTGTGGACCCCCGGGTGGTGTTGGCGGCCGCCCCGCCGGGGTACCGGCTGACCATCCCGGAGAACACCTGCGATCTCGGGCGGTTCATCGCCGAGAAGACTGCGGGTGTGCACGCCGCGGCGGGCAGCCGGTTCGAAGAGGCCAGCCGGCACCTGTCGGCGGCGTTGAGTGAATGGCGCGGGCCGGTGCTCGACGACCTGCGGGACTTCCAATTCGTCGACTCCTTCGCCACTGCCCTGGTCGAGGACAAGATCCTGGCGCACACCGCCAAGGCCGAAGCCGAGATCGCCTGCGGACGAGCCTCCGGTGTGATCGCCGAGCTCGAGGCGCTGACTGTCGAGCACCCCTACCGGGAACCTCTGTGGGCACAGTTGATCACCGCCTACTACCTGACCGACCGTCAATCCGACGCGTTGAACGCCTACCGGCGGGTGAAGACGACACTGGCCGACGACCTGGGGATCGACCCGGGTCCGACCCTGCGTGCGCTCAACGAGCGGATCCTGCGCCAGGAGTCCCTCGACACGAAGAAGAACGCCAAAGTCACTGCCGCGGCGACCGTCACGGCGCTCGACCAACGCACACTGGCCGCCGGGCAGAAGGTCTTGGCGTACCTGCACGACACCGCCACCGGTCACGATTACCAACTGCGCTCCGCGGCAACCCGGATCGGTCGGCTCAGCGACAACGACATCGTGCTGGACAGCGCGAACGTCAGCCGTCACCACGCGGTCATCGTCGACACCGGCACCAACTTCATCATCAACGATCTGCGGTCCTCCAACGGAGTACATGTGCGCCACCAACGGATCCGCGTCGCTGCGACGATCGGCGACGGCGACCACATCCGGATCTGCGATCACGAATTCACCTTCCGGATCGCCGCGCACACGCAGGCCTGACGATCTTGCAAAGTTGCGAATTACGCTGGCGGGCAACGGGATTGGCAAGCGTTGTCGACAAAGGACTACCCGGGCGGCCAGGCGTGTCGTTGCTGCGACGATCCCGTCGGTCTGCTGGTCGGCAACGCCCGGGCTCACGGCTGCTGGACTCGGTGTTCGCGCTCGATGCGATACCTGGAAGCTGTTGGTAGTGTCGGCGGGATTCGGGCTTTCTGAGGAGGATCAGCGATGAGCGAGGCACCAGACTCGCGGGTGGGTTCGATGTTCGGGCCCTACCACCTCAAGCGGTTGCTGGGCAAAGGCGGGATGGGTGAGGTCTACGAGGCCGAACACACCGTCAAAGAGTGGACTGTCGCCGTCAAGTTGATGACGGCCGAGTTCAGCAAGGACCCGGTCTTTCGCGAACGGATGAAGCGCGAGGCGCGCATCGCCGGCCGCCTGCAGGAACCGCACGTGGTGCCCATCCACGACTACGGCGAGATCGACGGGCAGATGTACCTCGAGATGCGCATGATCGAGGGCACCGACCTGGACAACATCCTCAAGCGCTTCGGCCCGCTGACCCCGCCGCGCGCGGTGGCCATCATCACCCAGATCGCCTCGGCACTCGATGCCGCGCACGCCGCGGGCGTCATGCACCGTGACGTCAAGCCGCCCAACGTGCTGGTCACCCGCGACGACTTCGCCTACCTGGTGGACTTCGGCATCGCCAGTGCCACCACCGACGAGAAACTCACCCAACTGGGCACCGCGGTGGGCACCTGGAAATACATGGCGCCCGAACGCTTCTCCAACGACGAGGTCACCTACCGCGCCGACATCTACGCGCTGGCCTGCGTGCTGTTCGAATGCATGACCGGCGCCCCGCCGTATCGCGCCGACAGCGCGACCACGTTGGTGACGGCCCACCTGATGGACCCGATCCCGCAGGTCAGCGCCGCGCGGGCGGGTATCCCGAAAGCCTTCGACGCCGTCATTGCGCGCGGGATGGCCAAGAGGCCCGAGGACCGCTACGCCAGCGCCGGCGACTTCGCCCGTGCCGCCCACGACGCGCTCAGCGACCCCGACCAGGACCACGCCGAGAACATCCTGCGCAAGAGCCGGGAATCCACGCTGCCGGGCACCGCCGCGGTTTCGGCTCCGCAAGCCCTCACCGGCAGCCCGCCGCCGGGTGCCCCGGCGCAGTATCAACCGCCGCCCGGCTACAGCGAACCGCAGGGTCAGCCGGTCGCCAGTGGGCCGAGCTGGACCCCGGGCGTCGGCCCCAGCCAGGCGCCGAGCGGTCCCATTTCGGGTCCGAGCGGTCCCACCCCCACCCCGGCGTATTTCCAGAGCGGAGGCTGGGGCGGCACCGGCGGCACACCCCCTCCGAGTGGACCAACCCCCTGGAATCAAGGCGGTCCGCCACCGGGCAAGAAGCGCAGCCCCTGGCCGTACGTGGCCGGCGCCGCCGCCCTGGTCGTCGTCCTGGTCCTCGCCGCTGTCGGCCTCTGGATGGCCTTGGGTTCCGACGACACCCGAAAGGCTGATGACACCACGACGTCGCTGACATCCAGCTCCGCAGCCCAGTCCACCTCCATCAGCCAACCGTCGTCCGCGACCAATACCCCGCAGGCCAAGCTGCTCTCGATGCTGCCACCCGGCTACCCGTCCGGGGTCTGCAAAGCGACCACGCCCAAGCCGAACAGCGTATGGACCGGCACGGTGGCGATGGTCGACTGTGGGCAGAACAGCAACTCCGGCGGTCCGAGCCGGGCGATCTACGGGCTGTTCCCGACCGTGGACGCGCTCAAGCAGGCTTTCAATGACGACGTCTCCGCGGTGCAGTTGGCCAACTGCCCAGGTGAGGGACCCTCTCCGGATGGCTGGCACTACGACCGGGATCCGTCGGTGACCGCCGGGATGATCGCGTGCGGCACGTACAAGAACCACCCCAACCTGATCTGGAGCAACGAGAGCAAGCTCATGCTCAGCGACGTGTTCGGGGACCCGGCCACTCTGGAGGACCTGCACAACTGGTGGGCCAAGTACGGCTGATCGGAACGGGCTGACATATGAGCCGGCCGCCGGGTTCTGCCGGCGACGGGTCACGGATCGAAGATGCCACCAGCACCGTGACCCCGGTTCCGCCAGCGCCGCAGCCGTCGGGCACGTCGACCGAGCGCACGCCGACGGCCGTGCACGCCATCGATCAGGTCGCGGTCACCATCGGGCGCGCTCCGGACAACACCGTCGTGCTGCACGACTTGCTGGTCTCGCGGCGCCACGCCCAGCTACGCCGTTCGGGTAGCCAATGGGAGCTGGTCGACAGCCACAGCGCCAACGGCACCTACGTCAACGGCAACCGCATCACCCGCGCGGTCATCGGACCCGACGACATCGTCGGCATCGGCCACCAACGGCTGCGGCTGTCCGGCGACCGCCTCGTCGAATACGTCGACACCGGCGACATCTGCTACGAAGCAGTCAACCTGCGTGTGGCCACCAAGAACCGAATCCTGCTCGACGATGTCAGCTTCGTGCTGCCGCAACGCAGCCTGCTGGCCGTGGTCGGACCATCGGGGGCGGGAAAATCCACTCTGCTCGGGGCGCTGACCGGATTTCGTCCCGCCACCGGCGGCACCGTTCGGTACAACGGCCGCGACCTGTACGACAACTACGAAGAGCTGCGCCACCGCATCGGTTTCGTCCCCCAGGACGACATCCTGCACACCGCGCTGACCGTGCGCCGCGCGCTGGATTACGCTGCGCGGCTGCGCTTTCCGCAGGATGTCGACGCCCGGGAACGTCAGGACCGTATCGACGAGGTGCTGGCCGAACTGGGTTTGACGAGCCACGCCGACCAACGCATTGACAGCCTCTCGGGCGGCCAACGCAAACGCACCAGCGTGGCCCTGGAACTGCTGACCAAACCGTCGCTGCTGTTCCTGGACGAACCCACCTCCGGGCTGGATCCGGGCTACGAGAAATCGGTCATGCAAACCCTGCGCACGCTGGCCGACGACGGACAGTCAGTGGTGGTGGTCACCCACAACATCGCGCACCTGAACATGTGCGACCGGCTGCTGGTGCTGGCGCCCGGCGGCCGTCTGGCCTATTTCGGCCCGCCCCAGCAAGCGCTGGCCTACTTCGACTGCACCGACTTCACCGACCTGTTCATCCTGCTGGAAAACGACAAAGACACCGATTGGACCGCCCGCTACCGAAAGTCGCCGCTGTACGGCGCCTCCGCTCCCCAAACTCCCGAGCAACCCGGTGCCCCCGCCGTCAGTACCGGCAAACCCAGGGCGCAACAGAACCCGGTGGCGCAATTCGCCATCCTGTGCCGCCGCTACTTGGCGGTGATCACCGCCGACCGCCAGTACGCCCTCTTCCTGCTCGCCCTGCCGGTGCTGCTCAGCCTGTTCGCCTATGCCGTCCCCGGCGGCGCCGGACTGTCACTGACCAAAGCAATCGAGAAGTCGTCCTCTCAACCCGGCCAGCTTCTGGTGTTGCTGATCATCGGCGGCGCGCTGATGGGTTGTGGCTCCTCGATCCGCGAAATCGTCAAGGAAGAAGCGATTTATCGGCGCGAGCACGGCATCGGCCTGTCCGCCGGCGCCTACCTGGCTTCCAAACTCACTGTCCTCGGTGCGATAACCGGCACGCAGGGTCTGCTGCTGGGGTTGTGCGGGGTCGCTCTGCTGCCGCCGCCGGACCAGTCGGTGGTCTTGCCGTGGCCGCGACTGGAAGTGGCGGTCGCGGTGCTGGCCGTGACGGTTGTGTCGATGATGCTGGGTCTGCTGATATCGGCGCTGATCGGACACGCCGACCGTGGTATGCCGCTGCTGGTGCTGGTGGTGATGGCCCAATTGGTGCTGTGCGGCGGCATGTTCGCGGTCAAGGACCACGTCTTGCTGGAACAGCTGTCCTGGCTGTCACCGTCGCGGTGGGCCTACGCGATGGCCGCGGCCACGGTGGATCTGAACGACCTGCGCCGCACCGTCGGCGGCGACCGGGATCCGTTGTGGACTTACAGCGTCAGCAGCTGGTCGATCGCCGCGGCGGTATGCGCCGTGCAGGCGGTGGTGTTGGTGACCTGCACAGCATGGCGGCTGCGCCGTCTGGGCCCGCAGCGTCGCACCCGCAAGTGAGTCAGATGTGCTTGAGCACGAATGGAACCCCGCCGACGGCTGAGAAGACGACAGTCGCGTCCCAAGGGAATTTGTTTGGCGTTTCGCCTGAGAGTTGTTGATAGTGTCGGCGGCATTGGGCTTGATTGGGAGGATCAGCGATGAGCGACGCGCAGGGCTCACGGGTGGGTTCGATGTTCGGGCCCTACCGCCTCAAGCGGTTGCTGGGCAAAGGCGGGATGGGTGAGGTCTACGAGGCCGAACACACCGTCAAAGAGTGGACCGTCGCCGTCAAGTTGATGACCGCGGAGTTCAGCAAGGATCCGATCTTTCGCGAGCGGATGAAACGCGAGGCGCGCATCGCCGGCCGATTACAAGAACCCCACGTGGTGCCCATCCACGACTACGGCGAGATCGACGGCCAGATGTACCTCGAGATGCGCATGATCGAGGGCACCGACCTGGACAACATCCTCAAGCGCTTCGGACCGCTGACCCCGCCGCGCGCGGTGGCCATCATCACCCAGATCGCCTCGGCGCTCGATGCCGCACACGCCGCGGGAGTCATGCACCGCGACATTAAGCCGCCCAACGTGCTGGTCACCCGCGACGACTTCGCCTACCTGGTGGACTTCGGCATCGCCAGTGCCACCACCGACGAAAAACTCACCCAACTGGGCACCGCGGTGGGCACCTGGAAATACATGGCGCCCGAACGCTTCTCCAACGACGAGGTCACCTACCGCGCCGACATCTACGCGCTGGCCTGCGTGCTGTTCGAATGCCTGACCGGTGGTGCGCCATATCGTGCCGACAGCGCCGGCATGCTGGTCACCGCGCACCTGATGGATCCGATCCCGCAGGTCAGCACCATTCGCGCGGGTATCCCGAAAGCCTTCGACGCCGTCATCGCGCGCGGGATGGCCAAGAGGCCCGAGGACCGCTACGCCAGCGCCGGCGACCTGGCACTGGCCGCCCACGAAGCGCTCAGCAACCCCGACCAGGACCACGCCGACAAGATCGTGCGCCGCAGCCAGGAAGCCACCCTGCCCGGTCCCCCGACTGTGGTCCCCCCGACCATGCCGGCCGGTGCCGTGGGGTCCCCGCCCAAGACCCCGCCGCCGCGGTCGACCCCACCCCCGACCACCCCGCCGCCGGGGCCCCGCCCACAGCCGCCGAACCCGCAATACGCAGGCGGTTCCGGCCCGTCGGGGCCGATACCGCAGCAGCGACCGGCCTCGCCCGGGTGGACACCGGCGAGCGGCCCGATCTCCGCGCCGACCCCGTCGTTGCAGAAACCTCAGCACTACCAGGGCGGCGGCTGGTCCGGTGGTCCACCGAGCACGCCGATACCGCAGCAACCCTCCGGCCCCGTCCCCGCCGGCCCCGTCCCCTCCGGCCCCGTCCCCTCCGGCCCCGTCCCCTCCGGCCCCGTCCCCGGCTGGCACCAGGGGCAGCACCCGCCGGCACCCCGCAAGCGCAACCCGTGGCCCATCGTGGCGGCCGCCGCGATCGTGCTGGTCGTCCTGGTCGTCGGCCTGATCATCTTGGTCATCCCGGATTCGTCAAAGCCCAAGCCGAAACCGCCCATCTCCGAAGAACGGCTGAGTTCTCTGTTGCTGAGCTCTTCGGAGATCAACTCGATAATGAGTTCTTCGACCATGCAACCGGGTAAGGCGATCACCACGATGGACAGCTCAGCGGTGACCCTGTCCGACCCTGACTGCCAGGGTGCGATGTACACCAGCCAGGGGCCGGTCTACGCCGGATCCGGCTACACGGGACTCAACGGGCTGATCCTGTCCGAACCGGGTGACAACAACGACCACTGGGTCAACCAGGCTGTGATCGCGTTTCCGACCGCCGACAAGGCGCGCTCGATCCTGCAGGCGCAGCTGACCAAGTGGAAGGCGTGCGCAGACAAGACAGTCACGGTCACCAACAAAGGCAAGACCTACCGGTGGACCTTCGCCGACGTGCTGGGCGCCGTGCCCAAGATCACGGTGCTCAACACCCAGGAGGGCGCCAACGGCTGGGAATGCCAGCGCGCGATGGCCGTGGAGAACAATGTGATCGTCGACGTGAACGCCTGCGGCTTCCGGATCACCGACCAGGGCGGCGAGATCACCGACAGAATCGTCGCGAAGGTCGAGAAAGAGAAGTAAGCCGGGAACGTATCAGCGCAGGTCTGGTCCCTGCGCACGGAGATCGTCGACGGCCGACATGGCCGAGCGCAGCTTGGCCAGCCATTCCTCGGTGTGCTCGCCGACTAGTCTGACCGACCATGCCAGGGCGTCGGCACGAGAGCGTGCCACGCCGGCATCGACCAGGGTGTCGAGCACCTGGCGTTCGGGTTGTCGAAGGCGCGTCATCACCGGAACGGCGATGTGGGTGAACAGCTTTCGTTCACCGTTCACCTCTACGCCCCACGACACCTTGCGCCCGTAGCGGCCCTGGGCCTCCTCGGCGATGGCCATTCGTTCCGAGCGGGTCTCTTCGCGGAACCGCGAAGCGCGGCCTTCGGCCCGCGCGGCGCTCTCGTCGACTCCGGCGAGCTTTCCGACCACCGTGATTTCCTCTCGGTCGACCACCACCGAGGGATCCCCGTCGAACCAGGTCTCCGGGACGCGCCCGGCGAACCATTCGGCCGCACCGGTGGCGTCGGGTTGGTCGGCCTGTTGCCAGCCGCCGGGGCGACCGTGCCGGCGCCCATGATGATGAAGATTCATGATTACATGATTACACCTTTGCACCGTTACGCCAGCCGGTTTCGCCGCGGGCGAACTCAACCGCACCGGCCATAGCCGACGCTGGACCGGCGAAAACCGTTGCTATCAGGCATTTGCAGTTGTATTTTTGATACCGAAGCAGGCCCGGAAGTGACCGAATCGCAAGAGCCGGAAGAGGGGAAATCCCGGCCGCGGCCGACCCGCGTAAGACGGAGTCAGCACGCCCCCAGAGTCACGCCGGGCCTGCCCAATGCGTTATGACGTTCGCCGAACCCGATACAGCTTTGTCTCGTTCTTGATGCCCTTGAGGCGTCGCGCCCCGGCAAAAGACCACTCGAACCCCACCTCATCGGACGTGGCTGCCAGCGCGTCGCGCACCGACTCGGCGACCAGGACCGTACCTGGCCGCGCAGCCCCGGTGACGCGGCTTGCGGTGTTGACGGGACTGCCGAACCAGTCGCCGGCCCGGCTCACCGCCATACCGGCGGCCGCCCCGGCGCGGAGGCGCGGAAATTCGTCGTCGGTGTCGATGACCTCGACCAGCTCCAGCATGGTGCTCAGCAGCGGCGCCGGCTCGGGGCAGACCAGCATCACCGCGTCGCCGATCGTCTTGATGAAGCGCACGGGCGGAGCGGTCAGATCGCGCGCCCGTTCGGCCAGCCTTCCGGCGAGGTGGCCCAGCTCCTCGGCCGAGACCACCTCACCCAGCTTGGTGAACCCGACCAGGTCGGCAAAGGCGACGGTGACCGAACGCGCGCCCGGCAGCGGCTGACCGGCGGCCCGCTCCCCTGCGTTGACGGCTTCGGTCTCCATCATGTGCCGCAACTGCATGAACAGCATGTCTTCGATCATCGGTCCGAGCAGCGGCGCGATCTGGCTGATCAGCGCCTTGGAAGCCATTGCGATCTGCACTTCGCTGAGCCCGGGACGCATGATGGCCGACAGCGCGGTGTAGCGCATCACCTCGGCGGCGTGCGACAGACCTTCGGCGAGTACGCGCACCACGGCTACCACTTGATCGGGCGGTAACCCGAATTCGATGAATCGCTGCGCGGAGGCGGCGGCCTCGACGTCGGCTCGCATGTGCACGACGGCGTCCGGGTCGTCCACCCGGGCCAGGCCGATGGCGCGTTGGACGCGTTGCAGCAGTTCGAGATCGATGCCGTGGCTTTCGCTGACCTCCCGGCTGGACACGTAGGTGCCGTCGTCGCCGATTAGGTGCCGGCTGGCCAGCAACAGCGGCGGGGTGGTCGACCGGATCTCCTCGGCGCTGATGTCCTGCTCGAGCAACCATTCGATCAACTCGGCCCGCTCCGCGCGCTGCGCGCCCTCCAACCCGGCGAGCAGGTCATCGTCCACCGGGTCGGCCATGGGGCCAACGTATAACGAAGGTCTGCGATCCAGCCCGGCCCACGCGGTCAAACCGGGCGTGAAACCGCCCGCCTGGCGGGTGATCGACCCGTCATGACACCGGCGGTCGTCGTTGCGCCCACGGCCGCGCCGCTTCGATCTGCGCCGACAACGACAACAGCGTTGCCTCGTCGAAGGGCCGCCCGACCAACTGCACCGACATCGGCAAGCCCTCGTCGTCGAAGTCCCAGGGCACGACGGCGGCAGGCTGACCGGTCAGATTCCACACCTGCTGAAACGGCACCCGCTGTCCGACCAGCAGCAACGTAGACACCCCGCCGCGGCGTCGGTAGGCGCCGATGCGTGACGGGCCCGCCGCGGTACCCGGGGTGACGACGACATCGACGTCTTCGAAGATCGCCTGGATCCGACCGTTCAACCCGATCTCGGCCTCGCGCAACGCGGCCATCCGCCGGTCGGAGAAGAACGAACCCAGCCGCGCGATGTTGCGCGTTCGCGGCTCCAGTCGCTCGGGATGGGTCTGAGCATCCGCGTCGTCACTGATGCCGCGCAACATCCGGGGCAGGTAGTTGGCGTACAGCGACGCCGGATAGTGCGGATCCCGGACGATCACGTCATGGCCCAGGTCGCGCAGTAAGGCACCGGCCTGTTCGACCGCGGTCAACTGCGCCCTACCCACCCGGACCGGCATCGGCGTAGGCACCTTGGTGCTCAACGCAATTCGCAACGGCCCGGGCCGGCGCTGCGCCGCGGCGACGAATTCGGCTTCGGGTCCGGGCACCGTCGTCGTCGCGTCCAGGACCAGCGCCGCGTCCAGCACCGAGCGTGTGATCGGACCGTTGACGCTCAGTCCCCACCAGGCGTCGTCATGCGGCTCCAGCGAGATCCGCTCGCGTTGCGGTTTGAGCCCGAACAGGCCGCACCAGGTGGCCGGGATGCGAATGGATCCGCCACCGTCAGATCCCAACGCCACCGCGGCCAGCCCGGCCGCGACCGCCGCCGCGCTGCCCCCACTGCTGCCGCCCGGCGTGCGTCGCGGGTTCCACGGATTGCGCGTCGCCCCGAATGTCAGCGACTCGGTGAACGGCATGATCATCAGCTCCGGCACCGCGGTCTTGCCGATGATCACCGCGCCCGCCGCCCGCAGCCGGCGAACCACCTCGGCGTCATCGGTCACCGCCGGGCCGTGCGCGCCGCTGCCGTAGGTGGTGACCTCGCCGGCGACGTCGACGTCGTCCTTGATCGCGATCGGCACGCCGAGCAGCGGTCGGCGCTCCCCGGCGTCGAGGCGCCGCTGAGCGTTCTCGGCTTCCGCGCGGGCGGCGTCGTAGCGGACCACCCGGTAGCTGCGCAGTTCGCTGTCCAGCCGCTCGATGCGCTCGAGGTAGACCTCGAGGAGTTCCGGCGCCGTGATTTCGCCGTCGGCCAGCATGCGGGACTGCTCGGCGGCACCGGCAAAAGCGAGATCGCTGGGGTCCACAGCCGCAGCGTATCGCTGGCCTCTTCGCACCCAGTACGGTGACGGCATGTCCTGCGTGTTCTGTGCGATCGTGGCCGGCCAAGCTCCGGCCATCCGGATCTGCGAAGACGACGACTTGCTGGCGATCCTCGACATCCGGCCGTTCAGCCGTGGCCACACCTTGGTCATTCCCAAGAAACACAGCGCGGACCTGGCCGACACCCCGCCGGAGACGCTGGCCGGGATGGTCAGGATGGGCCAGCGCATCGCGCAGGCGGCCAAAGCGACCGAACTGGCCGACGCCACCAACATCGCGATCAACGACGGGCGCGCGGCTTTTCAGACCGTCCTGCACATTCACCTGCACGTGTTGCCCCGCCGCAGCGGCGACAAGCTGTCGCTGGTCAAAGGGATGGTGTTGCGCCGCGATCCGGACCGGGAAGCGACCGGACGCATCCTGCGCGACGCAGTGTTACAGATCGAGGCGGATCAGTAAATCGCCGTTTCATACTCGGAGACGGTGATTTCGCGCTAAAACAGACCGGTAGTACAGCCGGAGTAGGTGCGGCGGTTTATCCTGTGGATGCGCGCTTCGCCTGCATGCGCGCGCGTGCGAGCTGGAGCTGGGAATGATGCGCTGGACGGGACGGATGTGCCCGCTCTCCGGACTGACCATGGGCGTCAGCTGTGCCATCCTCGGCGGTTACGGCGTCGCCGGACTCCTGGTCGTGATCGCCTCGCTCAGCGGCTGGCAGGGTGCAGATGCGACCCGGCCGGTGGTCCAGGTCGTCACCTTCGTGTGCATCGCGTTCGCAACCGTGTGCGCTGCCCAGGCGACTCGGCACGCGATCGGGCGGCGCAAGTTCGGCTGGCTGGCGATGATGGTGGCGCTAAGCGGCTGGGCGGTCGGCGAGGTCATCTGGGCGGTTCTGGACGTGCGTCCCGAACTCGACCACGCCAGTCATCCGGCCGCGGCGGAGTTCGTGCTGCTGCTCTACCCGATCGGCGTCTTGACCGCCTTGCTGCTGCTGTTCAACCCCGCGGGCCACAATTTCTGGCGGCTCGTGCTCGACGGAATCATCGTGGCGACTTCGCTTTTCGTCGCCGCGTGGGTGTTCGTCCTGGACGACTTGCTGCGTACGCGCAGCAGTTCGCGACCCACCACGGTGGTCCACGTTTTCGCCGACGTCGCGCTCATGACGATGGCGATTCTGGTGTTGTCACGCGGACGCCCCGGCGGGCGGCGCAGCATGACCCTGCTGGCCGGCGGCATCGCGACGATCGGCCTGACCGACCTGCTGGTGTTGTTCCAGACCGGCGTGGGCAGCTACCACACCGGCGACCTGGTCGACGTGAGCCGAGTGGCGGGCTTGGGCCTTGCCGCGCTGGCGGGACTGGTGAGCATGCACGAAGCCGCCACCGACACCGCCCGGGACGAGATCACCTCGCGGGTGCGCCTGTGGTTGCCCTACCTCCCGTTGCTGCTGGCGGCCGCGGTGGGGCTGGGCCACGCGTTGCACATGATGCGGCACGGGCCGCTGCTGGCCGCGCTCGGAATCCTGGTCGCGACGGTGCTGATACGCCAGTTGCTGGTGCTGATGGAAAACCAGGGCCTGCTGGTCGAGGTGTCCCAAGAAGCATTCCGGGACAGTCTGACCGGACTCGCCAACCGCGCCAACTTCCTGCACACGTTGGAACTGGCCATCGCCCGTCGTCGTCAGGACGCTGCGCCGATCGCGGTGATGTGCCTGGATCTGGACAACTTCAAGTCGGTGAACGACGCCCTGGGCCATCCGGCCGGCGACGAACTGTTGGTCCGGGTCGCCGGACGGCTGACCACCGTACTGGGGCAGACGGGCACCGTAGCCCGCCTGGGCGGTGACGAATTCGCCGTACTCGTCGAGGGTCCGATCGCGGAGTCGCACGCGGTCGCCCAACGAGTCCTGGAAGCTTTCAATGCGGCGATCGTGATCGACGGCGTTCCGCTGGCCGTGCGTCCCAGCATCGGTTTCACCGCGGCCGCCCCCGAGTCGAACGTCACCGTCGACGAACTGCTGCGCCATGCCGACTTGGCCATGTATGCCGCCAAACGCGAAGGCGGCCAATGCATTCGCAGCTTCGTACCGGACCTGCCGCTGCCCTACGCGTTGCCCGAACTCGCCGACACGGCGATCTCGGCGTTCGACAACGGCCTGGAAGGTCTCCAGGACGGCCGGCTGCCGCGGGGGGCGCCGAGCGCGTTCGGCCCAACGGGCGGCTCCGCCGGCGCGACGGCACTGACGCGCACCATCCAACCGCTCGTTGCTGCGACCAAGCCGAGGCCCGACGGTTCGCACGACCTACCGTCCAGCGTGCGGTGGCCACCGACCTACATCCGAATGTCGTTCGTGGCGTTGGCAATTGGCGTCATCGTGTTCGCGGCCTCGTGCTGGCCCGACCCGCGCGCCGATCACACGCCCTTCTTTGCCGACGTTCTGTACCCGGCCTTGAACGCGTTCGCCGCGATCCTCATCGCCATCCGTGCCTATCGCGTCACCGCCGACCGGGCCGCCTGGTCGCTCATCGCGATCGGCATGCTCAGCTCGGCGCTGGGTGACGTGATCTACGCACGCTGGGTCCCGGATGGTCAGTCCCCGTCGATCGCCGACCCGGCCTATCTGGCGTTCTATCCGTTCGCCTACATCGGCCTGTTGCTGCTGATGCGGTCGCGCTTGAAGCGGGTGCCCGCCTCGATCCGACTCGACTCCCTGGTGTGCGGGTTGGCCATGGCCGCGGTGGCCGCCGGCTTGATGGCAGGACCCATTCATGCGGCCGCTACCCGAGCGCCGGCCACCGTGCTGGTGGGGTTGATCTACCCGTGGTCTGACCTCGTCCTGCTGGCGCTGGCCGCCGGAATGCTGCCGATACTGGGGTGGCGACACGAGTTTCGCTGGGGATTGCTGGTGGCGGGGTTCGTGCTGATCGCGGTCGCCGACACCGCCTACCTTT
Organism: Mycobacterium sp. NGS67; assembly: GCF_059812185.1. Taxonomy (NCBI): domain Bacteria; kingdom Bacillati; phylum Actinomycetota; class Actinomycetes; order Mycobacteriales; family Mycobacteriaceae; genus Mycobacterium; species Mycobacterium sp. NGS67. The sequence continues at coordinate 16,934 of NZ_JCALCF010000035.1, read as the reverse complement.
TCGAGACATCCGGCAGCGGTTACCGGGTCGGCACGCTGCTCGACGCGGGCTGGCCTGCGTCGTCGCTGTTGATTGCGCTGGCCAGTTGGGCCGCCTGGTCGTCGGCGCCGCCGATGCCAAGGCGTGGACTCGGCTCTTACGCGGCCCCGGTGGCATGCACCGTCGTCGCGCTCGCCGTCACCGCGGTGGGTCCGGAGACTCGCGCGGCTCAGGTGCTGGCAGCGTTGAGTCTGATCGCGGTGGCGGCCCGATTCTCGGTGACGTTCCGCGAAGTCAGCATCATGGCCGAGAACCACAAACAGGCCATGACCGACGAATTGACCACGCTGCCCAACCGCCGGTCGCTGGCCACGGTGCTGACCGAGGTGCCCACCTTCGCGCCGCCGGCGATCGTGCTCGGACCCCAGCCGGCCACCAAGGCTCCGGCTCGTCGCGCCCTGCTGTTGCTGCAACTGCACGAATTCCAGGAGATCACCGACTCCGTCGGTCCCCACTTCGTCGACGAGTTGCTGTGCCAGATCGCGAATCGACTGTCCCACAACGTCCGTCGCGAAGACCTGCTCACCCGCGCCGGCGACGACCAATTCGCGATCCTGCTTGCCGAGGGCGCCGACCTGATCGCCGCACGCGCCCAGGCGGGCCGTTTGCTGGAAGCGTTGACTGAGCCGTTCAAGCTGGATCCGATGACCGTGCAGGTGGATGCCCGCATCGCCATCGCGCTCTATCCCGACCACTGCGACCATCCGCAGGAGTTGCTCAACCGCGCCGAAATGGCACTGCCGCACGCGATGTCGGCCAGGGGCAAGATCGCGGTGTACGACGCGGCTTTCGAGTTCTATCGCGAGAACGACCCCAACCTGATCGAGGAACTGCGCGCCGCGCTGATCGACGGCTCCGAGTTGACCTGCCACTACCAACCCAAGATCAACGCGGACGACGGCAGCGTGCACAGTGTCGAGGCGCTGTTGCGCTGGCACCATCCCAGTCGCGGACTGCTGCTACCGGAGGAGTTCCTGCCCGCCGCCGAACGGGCCGGCCTGATGCGCAAGGTCGCCAACCTCACCGTCAACCTCGCCCTCCAACAGGTCCGCTCCTGGCGCGAGCAAGGGTTGTCGCTGACCGTGGCGGTGAACCTGTCCACGACGAATCTGCTCGACCTCGACCTCGTCGGCACCATCGAGCGACTGCTGCACACCCATGGCCTGCCGGCCGACGCGCTGATCATCGAGATCACCGAGAGCACGCTGGTCGACTCGGCGCGTTCACGCAGCACCGTCGCGGCGTTGCAGCAATTGGGCGTTCGCATCTCGTTGGACGACTACGGCACCGGATGGTCGTCACTGGCGCGGCTGCAAGATGTTTCGGTCGACGAACTCAAGCTGGACCGGGTGTTCGTGGCGCGGCTTGCCCAGGACCCGCGGTCGGTGGCCATCGTGCGATCCACGGTCGCGCTGGCCGAAAGCCTGGGCGCCGACCTCGTTGCCGAGGGAGTCGAGGACGAGGCGACGTTGCGCGCGCTGCGGCAGTACGGGTGCACCATCACCCAGGGGTTCGTGCACAGTCCGCCGTTGCCGGCAGCCGACCTGCAGGAGTGGATAAGCACCCACGTCGCCAACCCCGCCGCGGCCAATCCGCAAGCGGGCGTGCCCGACTAGAAAAGCTCCTTGGCCAGCAGTTCCAGCGTCGCGACCCGGGCGGGCGCGGTGTCGGGGTCGGTGCCGCGATGCGCCGAGGCGACCGGGTGCACCATCACCTCGTCGACGTCGAATTGTTCGGCCAGTGCGCGCAGCTGGTCGGCGGCCTCGGCGGGAGCGCCGACCACGGCCCGTCGCAGCCCACTGTCGACAATGCGCTGCTGCGGCGACGTCAGCTCGGCTTGGCGCGCCTCTTCGACCAGTTGCACCGGACCCAGTGGCTGGCCGGTCCGCAACCGGGCCATCATCTGCAGGTTGGGCAACATCAAAGCCGTTGCCTCATCCCGTGTTTCGGCCACCACCGCATTCACCGTCAGGAACGTCACGGGCTCTTGGACAAGGTCACTGGGCCGGAAATGCGAGCGGTAGTAGGCCAGCGCCTCTTCGGTGCCCTGACCGGAGAAGTGATGAGCGAACACGTACGGCAACCCCTTGGCGGCTGCCAGCCGCGCGGAATACATCGACGAGCCCAGCAGCCACAGCCGTGGTTCGCTGGTTGCCGCCGGCGTCGCTTTGAGCGTGTAATCCCCGGATCGCAGCGGCACCCGCACACCGCGGGAGCTCATCAGCGCGGCCACGTCGTCGAGGTACTGCGGGAAGTTCTGGATGTCACGTTCGTCGTTGCTGCCGCGCAGCATGTAGGAGGTGACGGGGTCGGAGCCGGGGGCGCGGCCGATGCCGAGGTCGATGCGGCCCGGCGCGGCGGCCTCCAGCAGCGCGAACTGTTCGGCGACGGCCAGCGGCGCGTGATTGGGCAGCATCACCCCGCCCGAGCCCAGCCGCAGTTGCTGGGTCTGCGCGGCGAGGTAGGCCAGCAGCACCGGCGGGCTGGTAGCGCCCACCGAGGGCATGTTGTGGTGTTCGGCGACCCAGTAGCGGGTGAAGCCCAACCGGTCGGCGGTCTGCGCCAGCTTGACGGTGGCCGCCAGCGCGTTGCCGGTGGACTGGTCGGTACGCACCGGAACGAGATCGAGAACGGAAAGACGCACGCTGGGTGCAACGCGTTCGGGCGCCGGAAGCTTCCCGGCCCGTGGCCCGGGGTGTGGCGGGGGTGCCGGGGGTGTGGCGGGGTGTGGCGAGCAGACGCAAAAGCCCCTGATTTCGGCACGAAATCGGGGCTTTTGCGTCTGCTCGGCAGGGGTCAGTAGTTCATCAGGGTGATCGAGTTCACGATCAGTTCGAACTGCTCCTGCGAGATCGGCGCGCCACCCGGGATGCTGTCGGTGGCCAGGAACTGGGTGCGCTCGGTGTAGGCGTGAAAACGCTTGAAGTAGTTGGCAAATCCGAGGCCATGGTCCACGCGGTCCAGTTTGAGTTCACCGGCCAGGACGGTGGCGCCCAGCAGCGCGAGGCTGGTCCCCTGACCGGACAACGGCGACGCGCAGTGCGCGGCGTCACCCACCAGCGCCACCCGTCCGATCGACCAGTGATCCATCACGATCTGCGCCATCTCATCGAAATAGAAATCCGGCGCGGACCGCATCATCTGCAGCAGCTGCGGCCGGACCCAGCCGTCGTCGGCCATCCGCCGTTCCAGTTCGGCGAACTGAGCTTCGGTGTCGCGGTAGTCGATTCGCAGTTCGGAGTCCATGAATCCGAGCATGGCGCGGGCCTCGGAGTTGTTGCGCGCGCTGTAGACGCCGGCCATGCTGGTGTCGCCGTAGTGCCACATCTGCCAGTAGTCCAGGTCCAGAAAATTGGGCACCGTGAAGATCGCGGCGAACGTTCCCAGCCTCTTGATGAACCGCTCCTCGGGCCCGAAGACCAGCCTGCGCACATTGGAATGCAGGCCGTCAGCCCCGATCACCAGATCGAAGCTGCGCGGATCCGCCTGTTCGAAGGTGACTTCCACGGCCGGGCCGAGATTCTCCAACGTGACGATGCTGTCGTCGAACAGGAACTCGGTCTTCAATTTCGTTTCGTCGTAAAGCAATCCGACCAGATCGTCGCGCAGCAGTTCGATGTCTGGATTGTTGATCGGCCCGCCCGTCGGCGTCGATTCGGTGTCGCGGGACAACTCGTTGCCGTCGCGGTCGACCACCGACGATCCCCGGATACGCGTTTTAAGCTCCTCGGCGGGAACCCGCAACCCCATCCGGTCCAAAACCTCCAGCGCGGGGCCGCGCACATCGATTGCCTGACCACCCGGCCGCAGTCCCGGGTAGCGCTCGACCACAGTGACCGAATAGCCGTTGCGCTCAAGCCAATACGCCGCGGTGAGTCCCGCTACGCTGGCCCCGGAGACCAGCACCGATTCCACCATTACTTGATCCCTGCCAGCTTCTTTGCGTCAGCGAAGACGTCGTCGAGCATTGCCGGAGTCAACCTACCGGTGAACATGTTCTGCTGGCTCGGGTGGTAGCAGCCGAGAAGGCGCTTGTCGGACGGCAGCTCGGCGACGACGCGGTGGCCGAACTTCGGTTTGGGTTTGCCGGTCGCGCCTGTCATAGCCAGGGCGATCTGCCAGGCGAAGCCGCCGAGCGCGACCAGCACCCGGACGTGGGTGGCGACCAACCGCCACTCGGCCTGCAGCCACGGCGCGCAGGTGTCGCGCTCGGCCGGCGTCGGCGCGTTGGCCGGCGGCGCGCACCGCACCGGCGCGACAAGACGAATCTGCTTGGCCCGCAACCCGTCCGCGGCATCCACACTGGTCGGTTGGTTCACCAGTCCGGCGCGGTGCAGGGCCGCATACAGCTGATCGCCGGACCGGTCGCCGGTGAACATCCGGCCGGTCCGGTTGGCGCCGTTAGCGGCGGGCGCCAGGCCCACGATCAGCAGCCGCGGCCGCTCCGAACCCCACCCCGGCACCGGACGGCCCCAGTACGGCTGGTCGGCGAACGACCGCCGTTTGACGACGGCGACATCCTCACGCCAGGTGACCAGCCGGGGACAGGCCCGGCACACGCTGCTGGCGGCGTCCAGCTCGGTGAGGGAGGTTGCCGCACTCGCCAGCGTGGCGACCCCGGCCGCGTCGGTGGCCACCGGCGTCTGCGGTGTCGCCTGATCGCCCGGCCAGCCGGACCCGGGCACGACCGGTGAGTCGAACGCCTGGCCGGTACGGGGATGACGGAGCACAGCTACATCCTGCCCGGTCTCGGCGACCGGAAATTCAGTGGTCCGGACTGGGGTTTGCGGTTAGATTCAGCCGCGATATCCCATGAACGGCAAGAAGCCTTTGAGCAACAAGAGCCCGGCATTGCTGGTCCTTTTCGCCACGCTGATGGCGTGTGCGGGCGACGGCATTTCGATCGTGGCGTTTCCGTGGCTGGTGTTGCAGCGCCAGGGCAGCGCGGGGCAGGCCTCGATCGTGGCCGGCGCGACGACGCTGCCGCTGCTGTTCTCCACGCTGGTCGCGGGCACCGCGGTGGACTACTTCGGTCGCCGGCCGGTGTCGATGGTGGCCGACTTGTTGTCCGGGGCCGCGGTGGCAGCGGTGCCGGTGGTGGCGTGGGCGTTCGGCGCCGAGGCGGTCAATGTCTGGGTGCTGGCCGCCCTGGGGGCGTGCGCGGCCGCCTTCGACCCGGCTGGGATCACCGCCAGGCAGTCCATGCTGCCCGAGGCGGCCGCCCGGGCCGGGTGGTCGCTGGACCGGGTCAACAGCGTCTACGAGGCGATCCTCAACCTGGCGTTCATGGTGGGCCCGGGCATCGGCGGGCTGATGATCGCGACGGTCGGCGGAATCGCCACGATGTGGATCACCGCCGCGGCGTTCGCGATGTCCATCCTGGCGATCTCGGTGCTGCGGCTGGAAGGCGCCGGCAAACCGCTGCACACCACCCGGCCGCAGGGGCTGCGGTCGGGGATCACCGACGGGCTGCGGTTCGTGTGGAGTTTGCGGGTGCTGCGCACCCTGGCCCTGATCGACCTGACCGTCACGGCGCTGTATCTGCCGATGGAAAGCGTGCTGTTCCCGAAGTACTTCAGCGACCGCAACCAGCCGGGCCAGCTCGGCAGCGTCCTGATGGCGCTGTCGCTGGGCGGCCTGGTGGGCGCGCTGGGCTATGTGGGACTGGCCAAGCGGATGTCGCGCCGGGTGATCATGCTGACCGCGGTGCTCTCCCTCGGTGTCGCGGCGGCGGTGATCGCGCTGTTGCCGCCGCTGCCGGTGATTCTGGCGTTGGTGGCGCTGGTCGGCTTGGTGTACGGGCCGATCCAGCCGATCTATGCCTACGTGGTGCAGACCCGCGCGCCGTCGCACATGCGCGGCCGAGTTGTCGGGGTGATGACGTCGCTGGCCTACGCCGCCGGTCCGCTGGGCCTGCTGCTGGCCGGTCCGTTGACCGATTTCGCGGGACTGCATGTGGCGTTTCTCGCTTTGGCGCTGCCGATCCTGCTCGCCGGCTTGATCTGCACCAGGTTGCCGTCGTTGCGGGAGCTGGACCGCGCGCCGGAGTTCGCCGTCGAAGCCGCGACGTAGGATCGGCCCGGTGGACGTGCTGGATGGCCTGATCGGCGAACTCCCCGACGGGATGGTTGTTGTCGATCCCTCGGTGACCGAGGGATACCGGCAGGACCGCGCGCTGGACCCGTCGGCGGGCAAGCCGCTGGCCGTGGTCCGGCCCCGGACCACCGAGCAGGTGCAGACCGTGCTGCGGTGGGCTGCGGCGCATCGGGTTCCGGTGGTCACGCGGGGCGCCGGCAGCGGCCTGTCCGGCGGGGCGACCGCGGTGGACAACGGGATCGTGCTGTCGACGGAGAAGATGCGCGACATCACCGTCGACCCCGTGACCCGGACCGTGGTCTGCCAACCGGGTCTGTTCAATGCCGAGGTGAAGAAGGCCGTCGCCGAACACGGTCTGTGGTATCCGCCGGATCCGTCGTCGTACGAGATCTGCAGCATCGGCGGCAACATCGCCACCAACGCCGGCGGACTGTGCTGTGTGAAGTACGGCGTCACCAGCGACTACGTGCTGGGCATGCAGGTGGTGCTGGCCGACGGCACCGCGGTGCGACTCGGCGGCCCGCGCTTGAAAGACGTTGCCGGACTGTCACTTACGAAGTTATTCGTGGGCAGCGAGGGAACGCTGGGCGTGGTCACCGAGGTGACGCTGCGACTGTTGCCCGCTCCTAACACCTCCAGTGTCGTGGTGGCCAACTTCGCGTCGGTGGAGGCGGCCGTCGAGGCCGTGCTCGGGGTCAGCGCGCGGTTGCGCCCGTCGATGCTGGAGTTCATGGATTCGGTGGCGATCAACGCCGTCGAGGACACCTTGCGAATGGACCTGGACCGCTCGGCCGCCGCGATGCTGGTGGCCGGGTCCGACGAGCGCGGGCGCGCGGGCAGCGAGGACGCCGAGCTGATGGCCGCGGTGTTCGCCGAAAACGAAGCGACCGAAGTGTTTTCGACCGACGACCCGGAAGAGGGCGAGGCGTTCATCGCGGCCCGGCGGTTCGCGATCCCGGCGGTCGAAGCCAAGGGTTCGCTGTTGCTGGAAGACGTCGGGGTGCCGCTGCCCGCGCTGGGCTCACTGGTCACCGGGATTGCGCGCATCGCCGAGGAGCGTGACCTGATGATCTCGGTGATCGCACACGCCGGGGACGGCAATACCCACCCGTTGCTGGTGTTCGACCCCGCCGATGCCGCGATGGCCGAACGCGCCCAGGTGGCCTACGGCGAGATCATGGACCTGGCCGTCGGCCTGGGCGGCACCATCACCGGCGAACATGGGGTCGGTCGGTTGAAGCGGCCCTGGCTGGCCGACTATCTGGGACCCGACGTGATGGACCTGAACCGGCGGATCAAGCAGGCGCTGGACCCGTTGGGCATTCTGAACCCCGGAAGCGGGATCTGAGCTCTGGCTTCTGCTGCGAGCAGACGCAGAATCGCACGGGAGCGGCGTCGATCGTGCGATTCTGCGTCTGCTCGGCTGTCAGGGCGGTTGACACATTGGGGATTGCTGTCGTATCAATAAGACATGACCGCAGTTGTGTCTCACGAAGCTCCCGCCAAGTTCGAGCTGGCCACGCCCGAGACGTGGCCGAACCGCTGGCCGATGTACAAGGCGCTGCGCGACCACGACCCCGTGCACCACGTCGTCCCGCCCGCGCACCCCGAGCACGACTACTACGTCCTGACCCGGCACGCCGACGTGTGGTCGGCCGCCCGGGACCACGGGACGTTCTCCTCAGCGCAGGGCCTCACGGTCAACTATGGCGATCTGGAAATGATTGGGCTGCAGGACAATCCGCCGATGGTGATGCAGGACCCGCCAGTGCACACCCAGTTTCGGAAACTGGTGTCGCGTGGGTTCACGCCACGGCAGGTCGAGGCCGTCGAGCCCAAGGTGCGCGAGTTCGTCGTCGAGCGGATCGAGAAGATTCGCGCCAACGGCGGCGGCGACATCGTCACCGAGCTGTTCAAGCCCCTGCCCTCGATGGTCGTCGCGCATTATCTCGGTGTGCCCGAAGAGGACTGGGCTCAGTTCGACGGATGGACGCAGGCCATCGTCACGGCCAACACGGCCGAGGGTGGCATCGTCAGCGCGCTGGAGACGGTCGGCGACGCAGTGGGCACGATGATGGGCTACTTCACGGGGCTGATCGAACGCCGCCGCGCCGAACCCGGGGACGACACCATCTCGCATCTGGTGGCGGCCGGGATCGGAGCCGACGGCGACATCACCGGGGTGCTGTCGATCCTGGGTTTCACGTTCACGATGGTCACCGGCGGGAACGACACGGTGACCGGAATGCTCGGCGGCTCAATGCCTTTGCTGCACCAGCGACCCGACCAGCGCCGCCTGCTGACAGACGATCCCGACCTCATCCCCGATGCCGTCGACGAACTGCTCCGGCTGACCTCGCCGGTCCAGAATCTGGCCCGCACGACCACCCGCGACGTGACGATCGAGGACACCACCATTCCGGCCGGGCGGCGGGTGCTGCTGGTGTACGGGTCGGCCAACCGCGACGAACGCCAATACGGCGAGGACGCCGCAGAACTCGACGTCACCCGTCGACCCCGGAACATCCTGACGTTCAGCCATGGTGCACACCACTGCCTGGGCGCTGCCGCCGCGCGGATGCAGTCGCGGGTGGCGCTGAACGAACTGCTGAGCCGGTGCCCGAGGTTCGAGGTAGATGAATCCGCGATCGTCTGGGCCGGTGGCGGATACGTCCGGCGTCCGCTGTCGGTTCCGATCACGGTCAACACCTGATGCCACGCGGAGACTGGCTGGCCGAACACCGCTCGGAGGCGGCCGCCGACCGGATCCTCGACGCCGCCGAACGGCTGTTCACCGAGCAGGATGCGGCCACCGTCGGGATGAACGAAATCGCCAAAGCCGCAGGGTGTTCGCGTGCGACGTTATACCGCTACTTCGACAGCCGGGAGACGCTGCGCAGCGCCTACGTACACCGCGAGACGCATCGCCTCGGCCGGGAGATCCTGCAACTCATCGAGCGCGTCGAAGACCCGGCTGAACGGCTGATCGGAAGCATCGTCGCCACGCTGCGCATGGTTCGCGAAAACCCGGCGCTGGCAGCGTGGTTCGGGTCCACCCGACTGCCGATCGGCGGCGAGATGGCCGGCCAGTCGGACGTAATCATCGGCCTGGTGTCCGGATTCCTCGAGTCGCTGGACCCCGACGAACCGGCCGCCCTCGAACGCCGAGCCCGGTGGGCGGTGCGGGTGATCATCTCGCTGCTGATGTTCCCCGGCAAAGACGAGGCCGACGAACGGGCGATGATCGAAGAGTTCGTGGTCCCGGTGGTGACACCGATTTCGGCTCGCAGGTAACCGATTCGGTGTCAGCTCGCCACCCGCGGTCCTCGTGTCCGTTCGTCGACCGCGGCAACGGACGCGACGATATCTCCCGCCCGCACTGCGACATTGGACAGCAACGACGACGCCAGACCGTGGGTGTGCTCGACCGCACCGTTGAGATAGATGTCGCCGGGCGCCCCCGGCTTGGCCGCCAGGCGGTAGTCGCGGGTGACCACCGCGAGCCCGTCCGCGTCGAACTCGTAGTGGCCGGACAGCTTGCCAAGAAAGCGCCGGACGTCCAACGGCGCGTACCCCGTCGCGTAGATCACCGCATCGCAGTCCAAGATGAGTTGTGACCGGTCGATCAAGTTGGCAACCGTCACCCGCACACCGTCGGAATGTTCCTGCGCGTCAACGACTTCCGAAGCGTTGTGGATGAACAGCCGGCGCCTGCCGGCCACCCGTTCGGCGTATTCGCGCGAATACAGCTCTTCGGTCAGCTCCAGATCGACCGCTGAATAATTAGTGGACCGGTGGTAGTCGAGCAGTCGCTGCCGGACCTGTCGATCGGCGTAGTAGATGTCGTCGACCGCGGCCGGATCGAAGATCCGGTTGGCGTAGGGATTGTCGTCGGCGACGCTGTATCCGTACCGGGCGAACACCGCATGTACCTGCGCCTGAGGATAGGTCTGATGGAGGTAGCCGGCGACTTCGGCCGCGCTCTGCCCGGCGCCGACGACGGCGAATCGTCGTGGGGTGAACATATTGCCGGTCGCCAGTCGATGAAGCAGCGCATGACTGTGCCACTGCCGAGCGGTTTCCACCGTGCCGGCGGGCAGCACCGGAGACAGTCCGGCGCCCAGGACGAGGGTCTGCGCGTGCAGCACCGACCCAGCTTCGGTCCGCACCACGAAACCGGACTGGTCGGCGTCGACGCCGACCACGAGCTGCCCGTACCGGACCTCCGCGCCGACGCGGGCCGCGGCCCATTCCAGGTAGTCGTGAAACTCCATCCGGCTGGGGAACATCGTGTGCCGGCCGATGAACTCGACGAGCCGATCGCGCTCGCTCAGATAGTTCAGAAAAGTGAACTCGCTCTTGGTGTTTCGCAGCGTCACCAGGTCTTTGAGGAAAGGGATCTGCATGCGCGCACCCGGCAGCAACATACCGCGGTGCCAACCGAACTTCGGCTGCGCGTCCACGAACACCGCGCCCAGACCGCGCTCTGCCAGCGCGATCGCCAGAGCGAGGTTCGACGGCCCGAACCCGATGCCGAGCAGGCCTGTTCGGTCAAGCGTGGACATAGGAACGTGTCAACCGTTCGAGGTAGCGTTCATGCATCATCGTCCGATTGATCAGGACGACGAAGTCGGCCATGTCGAAGTCCGCATCGTATGACGGTTCACCGCAGATCATTCCGCCCACCCGCAGCGACCCTTGCACCATCGGCGGGATACGCACCCGTCCCGGGTCGGGTAGTTCGGAAAGACTCAAGCCGTTGACCTGAACCGGATTCCGCGGTGTCACCCGGTATTGCGGTGGCGCGGGACGGATCTTGAAGGCCGCGTCGCGCACCCCCCGCACCAACGCGCCGCGCGGCAGGCCCCCTTCCATGCGCACCGACAGACAGCCGATCCCCCATTCGTGGCCGGTTATCTCCTGGTACTTGAGGATCCCCGACCACAGCAGTCCCATCACCGCACCGTTGCGGTGCTCGACGTGTACGCTGGCGCGGCCGAGTTCGACCAAACTGGAACGCAACTCGTTCAAACCACCGATGTCGAAGATGGTGTCGGCGAAGATCCCCCCGGCGGCCGCCGCGCCTTCGGGCGGAAGCAGCCGATAGCAGCCGACGACCTGCCCGGTCGCCTCGTCCTTGGCCAGCAGGTGCTCGCTGTAGGGATCGAACTGGTCGACGTCGATCATCTCTCCGGTCAGCGGGCCGCGAACCGCGCGCGGCAGGCTGGCGCCCATCTCTTCGGCAAAGGTCTGATACCGCAGCCGTTGGGCGGCTTCGACGTCGGCGGGATCGGTGGAGATCATGACGCTATAGCGCGCGCCGTCGGCAGCGGGAATCAACATTGAATCGCCAAGCATGGTAGAGCCCAGGTTACTCAAATGTCCGGTGAGCAAATAAGTAACTCAGGCCAACTACACAGAATGGTCATCGGGTTCGCAATGCGAATTCGCTCCAACTGCAACGAGAACCAACGCCGCGACCGCGGATACCGTCGCTGCGACGGCCGCTGCGACCAGCGCGGCCTGCATGCCGTCGGCGCTGGCCTGACGGGCGACCCGGGCGATCGCCGGCAGCACGGGCCGCAGGTCGCCGGGCAGGTAGTCCAGGACACGCAGACCCGCGCCCGCGGACAGCCGGTCGACGAGCGTGTGCGTCGGCCCCGGACCGAGTGGCAAGCCGGCCAGCCCGGCGGAAGCACCGTCGGCCGCGTGCCGGCTGAACAAGGCCCCCAAACCAGCGACGCCGGCCAGGATGCCGATCTGCCGAACCGTGCTCACCGCGCCGGTGGCCATCCCGGCGTCGTCGACCGGGACGAACTGCAGCGCGATGTCCGACGTCAACGCGAACAGGCCACCCAGGCCGAGGCCGGCGACGATGGACCCGGCGATGAAGTGCGTCCACTGCGTGTTCTCGGTGACACCGGTCATCAGCCACAGTCCCGCCGCTATCAGGACCACCCCGCCGGGGATCGACAACCAGGCCGGCGCGTACCGGGCGGCCATCATGGCCACCGGTGCGCCCAGCACACAAGCAACCGTCAGCGGCAGTGCCCGCAGACCGGACTGGAAGGGGCTGTATCCCAACGTGTTCATCAGATACAGCGCCAGGTAGTTCGTGGACGCGATCAACGTCCCGGCGGCCGCGAACGCCGCGATCGACACCCCGGCGAAGCCTGGGCGCCGGACCACACTCAGGTCGAGCATCGGCGCCTCGACGCGGGACTCCCACCAGCAGAACACGACCAAGCCCACGACACAGACCGCGCCCAGCGTCAGGATCAGGGTGTCGGTCCAGCCGCGATGATTGCCCTCGATCAACACGTATACGCCGGCGAACAAACCGGCCGACAAGATCGCGGTGCCGGTCAAGTCGAGCGGACGGGATTGTGCGGCACGGGTTTCCGGGACGAAGCGCAACGCGATGACAAGTGCGAGGACCCCGATCGGCACATTGATCAAGAAGATGGATTCCCAGCCGAAAGCACCGACGAGAGCGCCGCCGAGCAGCGGTCCGACCGCGGCAGCGGCACCCATCACCGCGCCGTAGATCGCGATCGCGATGCCCCTGCTGCGCCGTTCGGGGAAAGCCGCGGCCACCATCGGCAACGACACACCCAGCAGCAGTGCCCCGCCCGCCCCCTGCAACGCCCGGCTCCAATTCAGTGACTCGATGCTGCCGGCCAGCGCGCAACCTGCCGAAGCCAGCGTGAACACTGTCATTCCGACGGCATAGAGACGCCGCCGTCCGAGCCGGTCGCCCAACGTGGCGGAGGTGAGCAGCAGCCCCGCCATCGGCAGTGCATACGCATCGACCACCCATTGCAGGCCGCTGAGTTCGGCGTCCAGAGCAGCCTGGATGTTGGCGAGGGCCGCGGACACGATGGTCATGTCCAGCAACAGCATGAAGACCGCCAGACACACCGCGAGCAGCGTCAGGCGCGGATGGGTCGAGGTCGTGCGATCCGTCGTGGACATCAGTTCTTGACCCGGGTCAACCGGTGCAGCCCCCAGGCCAACGGAATCGTCACCACCACCGTCGCGACGAACAGATACAGCATCGGGCCGGTGTACACGTGCGCTCGCACGATGTAGACCATCGCGAACTCCATCGTCACCAGATGGATCAGGAAGATCTCGTAGGAGATTTCACCCAGCCACACCATCGGCCGGCTGGCGAGCAACCGCGAATACCAGCCCTTGTCCCCGAGGGCCAGCGGCGCCACCGCCAGGGTCGCGATCACCGCGTAGAAGACCGTCTTCCACAACGCCTCGGGCAGCGAAGCCGGCGAGGTGGTGGGCGCGCCGGCGATCGGCGTAGAGACGATGAAGTAGCAGACGACCGCCAGCGGTATGGCCACCGCCGCGTAGGCGCGCACGCCCATCGCCTGCAGCACGGTCAGCAGCATGCCGCCCAAGAACCAGGCCAGGTAGGTCGGCAGCCACAGCCGGGCACCGTCGGGGAACAGGTGGTCGGTGTGTACCAGCACCAACCAGCCCGGGCTGATCAGCGTCAGCGCCAGGATGGTCGCCACCAGTAGCCGGGGCTGCCAGCGCCGCCGGCACATCAGCACCAGCAGCAGGTAGGCCAGCCCTGGCAGCAGCACATAGAACGACGCCTCGACCGCCAGACTCCACATCTGCGTCAGTCCCTGGTGCAGGTATTTGCCGAGGTAGCCGTCGGTGTAGATCTGGGTCAGCGTCAGGTTGCGGATCAACCCCAGCCAGCTGTGCCCGGGGTTGGGCCCGGCCTCCCGGAAGTGATACAGCACGTAGGCGATCAACACCGTGATCACGTAGGCCGGCATGATGCGCCGAACCCGGTGTCGCGCATAGCGACTCAGTGACGGCGGCGGGCCGCCGGTCTTGGCTGCCTTGACCCAGGGCCGGAACAGCAGGAAGCCGGACAGCACGAAGAAGATCGGAACGCCGATCTCCATCCGGGAACCGACCAGACCCCAGTAGCCGTGGGTGTACTTGCCGGTGGTGTAGGCGGCGTGGGTACCGACCACCAGCAGGGCGGCGACGGCACGGACACCGGTCAGCGACGCGACCCTATCGACGTGCGCGACCTGTTCGAGACCGCCTTGGGCGTCTTGTTCTTCGGACAGCGTCATTTGGTGTGCTTGCGACGTGGTCTGGCGCCGTCGTTGCGCGGTGCCCGTCGGTCGGGTCGCAGATTGATCAGCACACCCGAGATGCGGGTGTTCTCCAGCTTTTTCAGTGCCGCCCGGGGCAGCTTGACCGGCAGTTCGACCAATGAGAAGTCCGGCCCGATCGCGATGTGGCCGAAGTCGCTGCGGTGCAGGCCGCCCTCGTTGGCGATAGCTCCGACGATCGCGCCCGGGCCGATCTTGTGCCGCTTGCCGACATCGACGCGATAGGTGGTGAATGACCTTGTCTGCCTGGGCTTTTCGGTACGCTCCCGACTATCGTCGCGGTCCCGCTTGTCGCGGCGCTGCGGTGGTGGGTCCGGCGCCAGGAGGAAAGCCTCTCCGTCGCGGGACTGCAATGCCAAGGCCGCGGCGATGTCGGCCATCGGGACGTCATGCTCGCGTTCGTAGTCCTCGACCAGCCGCCGGAACAGTTCGATGCCCTGACCGCCGAGTGCGTCGGTGATCGAGTCGGCGAACTTCGCCACCCGTTGGGCGTTGACGTCCTCCACGGTAGGCAGCTCGGCTTCGGTCAGTGATTGGCGGGTGGCCTTCTCGATTGCCTTGAGCAGGTGCCGTTCCCGCGGCGAGACGAACAACAGCGCCGCTCCCGAGCGGCCCGCCCGCCCAGTGCGCCCGATGCGGTGCACGTAGGACTCGGTGTCGTGCGGGATGTCGTAGTTGAGCACGTGGGATATGCGTTCGACGTCCAGGCCACGGGCCGCGACGTCAGTGGCCACCAGAATGTCGATGCTGCCGTCTTTGAGTGCGGCGATAGTCCGCTCGCGGGCGGCCTGGGGAATGTCACCGTTGATGGCGGCTGCGGAAAACCCTCTGGCACGCAGCCTTTCGGCCACCTCTTCGGTGGCCTGCTTGGTGCGCACGAAAACGATCATCGCCTCGAACGGTTCGACCTCCAGCACGCGGGTCAGCGCGTCCATCTTGCGCGGCCCGGCCACCTGGATGTAGCGCTGCGAAATGTTCTCTGCCGTAGCCGTTTTCGCCTTCGAGGTGACTTCCAGCGGATCGTGCAGGTACTTGGTGGTGATCTTGCGGATCGCCGGCGGCATGGTCGCTGAGAACAGCGCCACCTGCTTGTATTCCGGGGTTTCGGAAAGGATGCGGTCGACTTCCTCGGCGAAGCCCATGGTCAGCATCTCGTCGGCCTCGTCGAGCACCAGGTAGTCCACCCGCGACAGGTCCAGCGTGCCGCGTTCCAGGTGGTCGATGACCCGACCGGGCGTGCCGACCACGACTTGGGCTCCCCGCCGCAGGCCCGCCAACTGCACACCGTAGGACGCCCCGCCGTAGATGGGCAGCACGTTGAGTCGCGGCAACTGCGCGCCGTACCGGCTGAACGCCTCGGCCACCTGCAGCGCCAGTTCCCGGGTGGGTGCCAGGACCAGCGCCTGGGTGGCGTTGCTGGCGACATCGATCTTGGACAGGATCGGCAAGGCGAAGGCCGCTGTCTTTCCGGTCCCGGTCTGCGCCAGACCGACGACGTCCGATCCCGCCATCAGGGCCGGGATGGTCGCAGCCTGGATGGCCGTCGGCGACTCATAGCCGACGGCGGCGATTGCCCGCACGACGTCGGGATGAATCTGCAGGTCGGCGAAGGTCTCGTGCGGCGCTGCGGGAGCGCTGTCGGGGATTGCCATCAGAAGATGAAGTCTAGAGCGTGTCGAGGGTCCGGCCGTGCCTGCGGCACCCGCCGGGCGGCTGACGGTACGGTGCCCGGTGTGTTGTCGCTCGCCCGTCGTACCGCAGCCCTCGCCGCTATGGCGATGACCGTCACGTTAGCCGGGTGCGGATCGGGGGACTCCACCGTCGCCAAGACGCCGCAGGCGACCAAGCCGTCGGCGGTGGTCACCTCGGGTGCGCCGGCGAGTCCGCCGCCCGCCTCAGTGGCCCCATCCAGTAGCGCCGTTCCGGCCGACCCGTGCGCCGTCAACCTCGCCTCCCCCACGATCGCGCGGGTGGTCTCCGAGTTGCCGCGCGATCCGCGCAGCCAACAGCCGTGGAATCCCGAACCGGTGGCCGGCAACTACAACCAGTGCGCGCAACTGTCGGCGGTGATCATCAAGGCCAACACCAACGGCGACAATCCGACGACCCGGGCGGTGTTGTTCCACCTCGGCAATTTCATCCCGCAGGGCGTGCCGGACACCTACGGCTTCAACGGCATCGATGCCGCGCAGAGCACGGGCGACACGGTGGCGCTGACGTATCCGAACGCGCTGGGGGTCGGCAGCGTGGTGAAGTTCCGGTGGAACGGCAGTGCGGTGGAGCTGATCGGCAACACCGGCCGCTGAGCTCACGCCGGGTTGTTTGCGCCGTTCGTACCCTGGACGTTTTCGATCAGCACCCCGTCGACGGCGATGATGTCGCCCTCGGTGCCGTTGCCGCCAGTGCCTGTCACAACGCCGTTGCCGCCGTTGCCGCCATTACCGCCGTGCACTGTTTGGTTATCCAGGTGCGACTCGGCGCCGGGGTTGTTACTGGCCGCGATGAGGTTGCCGTCCAGGCCGTTGCCGCCCACGCTGCCGACACCGTTACCTATGCCACCGCTGCCGCCCGTGACGGTACCGCTCGCGGTGTTGTTCGTGCCCAGGGCGCTGATCCGGCTGGCGCCCGGCCCGTGGCCGTTGG
>NZ_JCALCF010000034.1:0-51541 GCF_059812185.1 Mycobacterium sp. NGS67 | reverse complement strand
AAAAGCCCCATTTTCGCGTCGAAAATGGGGGCTTTTGCGTCTGCTCGCGCAGGCTAGGTGGCCCGCGGATGGGCTCCGGCCCACACCTCGCGCAGCGCGTGCACGGTGACCAACGTATAGATCTGCGTCGTGGTCACCGACGCGTGGCCCAACAGCTCCTGGACCACGCGCACGTCGGCGCCGCCCTCCAACAGGTGCGTGGCGAAGGAGTGCCGCAGCATGTGCGGCGACACACCCGAGGTGATGCCGGCCCGGTCTGCGGCGTCCTGCAGCACCTGCCATGCGCTCTGCCGGGACAACCGGCCGCCGCGGACATTGAGGAAGATGCCCGCAGTGCCACGGCCCCGTCGGGCCAGATCCGGGCGACCGCGCACCAAATAGGCGTCCAGCGCGTGCACCGCCGGCCGCCCGATCGGCACCAGCCGCTGCTTGCCGCCCTTGCCGCGCAACAACACCGACCTGGCGTGGGTGTCGACGTCGTCGACGTCCAGGCCGACCGCTTCGGAAATCCGGGAACCGGTGGAGTACAACAACTCCAGCAGCGCCCGGTTACGCAACGTCAGCGGACCGTCGGAGGCATCCTCGCCGCCGGCGGCTTCCAGCAGCGCCAACACCTGGTCGATGGTGAGGCTTTTGGGTAGCCGCCGCCCCGGCGTCGGCGGGCGCACCGCGCGCGCGACGTCCAGATCGGCCAGCCCTTCGGCGGCGGCGAAGCGGTGCAGTCCGCGCACCGCGATCAGCGCCCGCGCCGCCGACACCGCGGACAGCGCCGTAGCCCCGGAATCCGGATCACCGCGCCGCAGCGCCACTAAGAACTCGCTGACGTCGTTCTCCCCGACCCGGGCCAGATCGTGAATTCCGCGCTCTTCCAAGTGTTTCGCGTAGCGACGCAGGTCGCGGCGATAGGAGCTGAGGGTGTTGGCGGCGACGCCGCGCTCGATGGTCAGATGGTCGAGGTAGCCCTGCAGCTGCCCGTCCAGCGTCAGTGCCGTCGTCACTGCGCGGCCTTGCGTTCGGCGAACGCCGTGGGTTTGTCGACCCACGGACTGTCCACCGGGCGCGGCTGGGCCAGCCCCTCGGTCACCGAGTGCGTCGCCAGAATCCCGGCAATGGCAATGGAATTGACGATCTCACCGCTCAGTACCCGTTGGACCGCGTCGTCGAGGGCGTACCAGCGCATCGTCATGTCGGCTTCTTCGTCCTGCGCCTCGGGGCGTCCGATGTCACTGAGCCCGGTGGCCAGGTACACCCGCACCGATTCGTCGCTGTAGCCGGGGGCGGTGTTGACGTCGAGCAGCACCTGCCAGGTGGTGGCGTGCAGCCCGACCTCTTCCTCGAGCTCACGTGCGGCGGTCAGGTGCGGCGGTTCGCCCGCGGCGTCGAGCAGTCCGGCGGGCAACTCCCAGATCCGGCGCCCGTAGGTGTGGCGGTACTGGTAGACCAACGCGATCTCGTTGTCGTCGTTCATCGCGACGACGGCGACCGCGCCGTAATGTTCGAGCACTTCGCGCTTGGCGGTGTTGCCGCCCGGCATCCGCACTTCGTCGCGGCGTAGCGCGAAAATGGCTCCTTGATAAAGGGATTCGGACGATACCGTCTCGAAGTCGTGCTCAGCCACGGGTGATGGGTTCGGCTAGCGACTGCGCGATGCCACTCCGGTGCTCGTTGCCGTTGGGCCCGTGTTCGGGTATCTCCGGGATCTCCACGGGCAGCAGCTCACCGGCCTTGTAGTCGATGGCCGCCCTGACGAAGGCGACGAACAACGGGTGCGGGCGGGTGGGCCGGCTCTTCAATTCCGGGTGGGCCTGGGTGCCGACGATGAACGGGTGCTGATCGGGTGGGTATTCGACGAACTCCACCAGGTGCCCGTCGGGTGAGGTCCCGCTGAACCGCAGACCGCTTTCGGCGATCTTGTCCCGGTAAGCGTTGTTCACCTCGTAACGGTGCCGGTGCCGCTCAGACACCTCGGTGCTCTGGTATGCCTGCGCCACAATCGAATCCGCGTCCAGTACCGCAGGATAGGCACCGAGTCGCATGGTGCCGCCGAGGTCGGCCTCACCAGCCACGATGTGCTCCTGGTCGGCCATCGTAGAAATCACCGGATCCGGTGTGTCCGGTTCGAATTCGGCCGAATTCGCCTCGGTCAGCCCCACCGAGCGGGCGGCTTCGATCACGATGCACTGCAGCCCGAGGCACAATCCGAACACCGGCAACCCGCGGGCCCGCGCATGCCGGATGGCCCCGATCTTGCCCTCGATGCCGCGGATGCCGAACCCGCCGGGAATCAGCACCCCGTGCACGTCGCCCAGAGCGTGCGCCGCACCACTGGGCGTCTCACAGTCATCGGAAGCCACCCAATGCATTTCGACCTTCGCGCGGTGCTTGAAGCCACCGGCGCGGAGCGCCTCGCTGACCGACAAGTAGGCGTCCGAGAGCTCGATGTATTTTCCTACCAACGCAATTCGCACCGTGTCGTGCGGTTCGTGCACGCGACGCAGCAGGTCGTCCCACTCGGTCCAGTCGACGTCACGGAACGGCAGGTTGAGTCGACGCACCACGAACGCGTCGAGTTCCTCGCGGTGCAACACCTTGGGGATGTCGTAGATGGACGGCGCGTCCGGGGTGGAGATGACACCGTCGATGTCGACGTCACACATCAGCGCGATCTTGTTCTTCAGCGCCTCGGGAACGACGCGGTCGCAGCGCAGGATCAGCGCGTCCGGGCTGATACCGATGCTGCGCAGGGCGGCCACCGAGTGCTGGGTCGGTTTGGTCTTGAGTTCGCCCGACGGAGCCAGATAAGGCACCAGCGACACGTGCAGGAAGAACACGTCCTCGCGGCCCAGGTAGTGGCGGACCTGACGGGCCGCCTCCAGGAACGGCTGGGATTCGATGTCGCCGACCGTGCCGCCGATCTCGGTGATCACCACGTCCGGGCGGTTGCCGTCGGCGTCCGGTTCGGCCATTGCCAGGATGCGACGTTTGATCTCGTCGGTGATGTGCGGAATCACCTGGACGGTGTCGCCGAGGTATTCGCCACGGCGTTCTTTGGCGATTACCGTCGAATACACCTGCCCCGTAGTGACATTCGCCGACCCGGACAGGTCTCGGTCCAGGAAACGCTCGTAGTGCCCGACGTCGAGATCGGTCTCCGCCCCGTCTTCGGTGACGAACACCTCACCGTGCTGGAACGGGTTCATGGTGCCGGGGTCGACATTGAGATAGGGGTCCAGCTTCTGCATCGTGACGTACAGTCCGCGCGCGGTCAGCAACTGACCCAGGCTGCTGGCCGTCAGCCCTTTGCCCAACGAGGAAGCGACCCCACCACTGACGAAGAGGTGCTTGGTGGCAGTCTGCGGATGCTTGCGCAACTGGGCGACCTCCGTGAAGACGGGCAGGGCATGGTGCAGGAAAAACAACGAGCTGGGCCTGCCGACCCACGGAAACCCACCCTAACATCCGCCGCGTCACGCCGCGGGGAACACGCCCTACTGGGGAACGGTGACCGACGCGGCCCCGTGTCCGGTGCCGTAGTGGGCGGGACGGGCACCGCCGAGCAGGTCGTGCAGGGCGAGGATCGCGGTGATCCGCCCGGACTCGGCGTTGACGTCGTCGACCGTGCTGATCGCCCCGGCCATCGCGGCGTCGGCGCGTGCCACCGCCACCGCGGCGCTGCCACCGGCCGAACCGTCGCGACCGGCCAGCACCGTGCCCGAGCCATGCGGGGCCAGGGCAGCCGCGAATCGCGCCACCGTGGCTCCTTGATTGCCGGCATCGGCGGGCAGTCCCCCGCCGGTCACGACGATCGCGGCGTTTGCCACATCGACGTGCTGGCTGGGCTGGTAGGTGATGAACCCGGTTTCCCGCAGGGCGGCCAGGACGGTGTCGCGCTGGGTGTCATCGACCGGCAGCGCATCAGGTTTGGCTGCGGTCAGCAGCGCGATGCCGAGCAGGTCACCGGCCTGGGAACCCTGGTCGACGAGTTTGGTGCTGAGTTGCGTCCCGGCCGGCAGGACGGCCGAGTTGACCACCGAGCGCAGCTTCTCCCCCGAGTTGGCTTCGACGAACTCCTGTGTCAGCGACACCGTTCCGGTGACCGAACCACCGGCCTGTCCCACGATCTTCGATATCGCCGCAACGTCGTCGTCCTTGGCGTCGGGGGTGCGGAAGAGCACCACCGTCTTGCCGGTCAACGCGTCATGCACGATGCGGCCGAGCACCTGGGCATTGAAACTGTTTGCGGCGCTGAGCTTTTCGTTTAGCGCATTGCGCTGGTCGTTGAGTCCGTTGACTTGGGCGGCGAGGTCGCGCTTCTCGTTACGCAGGCTGGACAGCACCGTGTCGGAGAAGAAGCCGGAGCCCAGCACCACTCCGATGGCCAGCGCCAGGAAGACCGCGGCCAGTGAGATTGCATGTTGGCGTAACGAGATCATGATGGTTCCGATCTAGGAGATCAATTGCTGGATCCAGAGGGTGAATTGGTTCCAGTAGTCGACGACCCAGTGCAGCACCACGCCGTCGGTGCGGGACACCCACAGCACCACGATGATGGCAATCAGCATGGTCAGCGCCAACAGCGCGATGGCGCCGCCGGAGATGTGGTTGCGGTACAGGGTGGCGACCGCTCTGGCGTCCACCAGCTTCTCGCCGACCCGAAGCCGGGTCAGGAACGTCGAGGGGTTGCTCTGCGAGCGGGTGCGGTCGAAGAACGTCTCGATGTTGGCGGTGTGACCCGCGGTGACCAGCAGCGCCGCCCCGTGGTGGTCGGCCAACAGCAGCGCGAGGTCGGTTGCCGAACCGGCCGCGGGGAAAGTCATGGCCCCCACCCCCAGGTCCTGGATGCGTTCCAGGCCGGGCGCGTGCCCGTCGGCGTCGGCGGGCAACACCACCTGCGCGCCGCACTTGAGGACCTCGGTGCTGATCTGGTCGGGATCGCCGACGATGAGCTGCGGGCGATAGCCCGCCTTGCGTAGCACGTCGGCACCCTGTCCGACACCGACGAGCACCGGTTGGTACTCCTTGATGAACGGCTTGAGCGACTTCAGGTCCTCGGCGGCGCTGTCCTCCTCCGAGACGATCACCACGTGCCGGCGGCGCATGTCGACGTCGATGTCGGGAATGCCGATGCCGTCGATCAGCAGCGGGCTTTCGCTGCGGATGAACTCAATCGTGTTGCCTGCGAACGCTTCCAGATGGGCTGCCAACCCACTCTTCGCCTCGCGCATCAGGTCGGCGATGTCGTGGTCGGTGCGCTCGGTGCCGCGGATCAGCCGTCGGTCCCCGGAGTACACGCCGCCTTCGTGCAACCGGATCTTGGAGCCGTCCTTGACCTTCTTGAAGATCTCCGGCCCGGTCTCGTCGATCAGAGTGACGCCGTTGTTCACCAACACCTCGGGGCCGAGGTTGGGGTAGCGGCCCGAGACCGACGGGGACGCGTTGACGACGGCGGCGATGTCAGCTTCGACCAATGCGTCGGCGGTGATGCGGTCCAGGTCGAGGATGTCGAGGACGACGATGTCGCCCGGGCACACGCGGCGCAGGAGTCGGTCGATGTTCCGGTCCACACGTGCGGTGCCGATCAGGCCGGGACGGTCACTGTTGCGAGATAGCAGCGCTGACATCTTCATGGGGGCTGATTCTGTCCGCGACGGCCGCCGCAGGTGGGGAGGCGCGCCGTAACATCTGCCTCATAAGTTTAAAACTGTCACATCTGTAACAGGTGCGTTGCGGTCCGGCATCAGCGGTTTGGGCACACTGCTGTATGGCCGCCGCATTGCTGGCGCCTTCAGGCGCGAAAGTCCTCATATGTACGCCAAAACCAGCATTCTGCGTACATATGGGGCCGCTCGCTGCCGCACACCATCCCGGCGTGCCAAGAAGTCCTAGAGTTCGTTCTGCGCGGTGTCGAGCAGCTCGCGGGCGTGAGCCCGACCACTGTCGGACTCCCCCAGCCCGGCCAGCATCCGCGCCAGCTCCGCCACCCGGTCGTCGCTGTCCAGCCGGCGAACCCCGCTGGCACCCGTGGGTCCTTGGCTGTGCACCACCAGATGGACGTCGGCGTACGCCGCAACCTGGGGTAGATGCGTCACGACGATGACCTGATGGGTTCGGGCCAGCCGGGCCAGCCGCCGGCCGATCTGTACCGCCGCCCAACCGCCGACCCCGGCGTCGACTTCGTCGAACACCATCGTCGTGCCGGTCGCCGACCCGGCCAACACAACCTCCAGCGCCAGCATCACCCGCGACAGCTCGCCCCCCGAAGCGCTCTTGGCCAGTGGCAGCACCGACATGCCGCGGTGCGCGGCAAAGCCGAACTCGACCACGTCGACGCCGTCGATGCCGGCCCGCACCGTCTCACCTGAAGGCAGTACCAGCGGATCGTGGGAGTCGGTCAGGTCGGCGGTCACGTCGATACTGAATTCCGCGTCGGCCATCGCCAGCGCCGAAAGCTCGGCGGTGACCTCCTTGGCGAGCTTTTTTGCTGCCTTGTGCCGGCTTCTGCTCAGATCCGTTGCTACCTGCGCCAATTGGTGGCCGAGTTCGTCGGCGCGCCGCTCCAGCGCGGCCAGACCCTCTTCGGAGACGTCGAGCTGGGCCAACCGTTCGCGGGACTCCTGCGCCCACCGCAACACCCCATCGATGTCGGGCGCGTACTTGCGGGTCAAAGTTCGCAGCTGAGCCTGGCGGGCCAGCTTGGCCTCCAGCGCGCTGGCGTCGACGGGTAACCCGTCCAGGTAGTCGCCGAGCTCGCCCACAGCATCGACGATCACCGTCAGGGCACCGGAAATCTGTTCGGCCAGCGTCCGCAGCCGGGCATCGCCGGTCGATTCCAGCGCCGAGCGCGCCCGCCCCAGCGCCTCTGCGGCGCCGAATCCGTCCTCCGACGAGCTCGACAGCGATTCGCGGGCAACCGCCGCAGCCTCGCGCAACGTGTCCAGTTCGGACAGTCGGACGATATCGGCGACCAGTGCCTCGTCCTCCCCCGGCAGCGGGTCGACGGCATCGATCTCGGTCAGCGCGAACTTCAAGCGGTCGGCTTCCTGGACGAGTTCACGGGCGCGATCGCGGCGGTCGGCCAGATCGCGTCGGGCCGTCAACCAGGCGTCGCGCAACTTGCGGTAGCGCTCCAGCGCGGGCCCGACGGCCGCGAACCGGTCCAGCGCACCACGTTGTTCGTCGGGACGCATCAGCCGCAGCTGGTCGTTCTGCCCGTGCAGCGCCAGCAGCTGAGTGGTGAACCCGCTCAACGACTTTGCCGGCACGCTGCGGCCGCCGAGGTAGGCGCGCGACGGCCCGTCCCGATTGACTGTGCGCAGCGCGATCACGCTGCCGTCTTCGTCACGCTCGGCACCGGATGCGTCCAGGATGGCGTCCAGATCCGCGGTCATCGCGTCGGCGACATCGCTTGTGCTGAAACGGCCTTCGACGACGGCGCGCTCGGCCCCGGACCGGACCCGGGCCGGATCGGCACGCCCGCCGCCCAGCAGATGCAACCCGGTGACCACCATGGTCTTGCCGGTGCCGGTCTCGCCGGTCAGTACCGTCAAGCCGCTACCGAACTCGGCGGTCGCGACGCTGATGGCGCCCAGCGAGTCGATTCTGATCTCGGTGAGCACCAGTTACTGCCCGCGCCAACCTGTTACGGGCAACCGGAACTTGGTCACCAAGCGGTCGGTGAACGGCGCGCTGTCCAGCCGCGCCCACTTCACCGGTGTGACAGCGCGACTCACCTCCAACCGACTGCCGGCCGGCACCAGCATCTCCCGGCGTCCGTCGCAGAACACCAGCGCATCGTGACCGTCGGCCTCGACTTCGATCGCAATGACTGCATCCGGGCTGGTGACCATCGGGCGCCCGAACAACGCGTGAGCGTTGTTGGGCACCACCAGGATTGCTTCCAGATCGGGCCACAACACCGGTCCGCCCGCGGAGAACGCGTACGCGGTGGATCCGGTGGGAGTGGCCACCAGCACCCCGTCGCAGCCGAACGTCGAAACCGGCCGACCGTCGATCTCCACCACTACGCCCAGCACCCCCAGCCGGGGACCCTTCTCCAGACTGGCTTCGTTGAGTGCCCAGCCCTGGTCGATCACATCGCCGCCTTGGCGCACAACCACATCCAGCGTCAGACGGTCCTCCACCCGGTAGCTTCTGGCGCAGATGTGATTGAGCACGACGTCGATGGCTTCGGCCTCGGCTTCGGCCAAAAATCCGATGCGGCCCAGGTTCACGCCCAGCACCGGGATGCCGGCGTTGCGCGCCAGCTCGGCCGCGCGCAGGAACGTACCGTCGCCGCCCAGCACGAGGACCAGTTCACAGCCGTCCGCGGCCCTAGGGTCGGCGTCGATCACCTCGATATCGCTGCCCACGGCCCGCATGTCGCCGGGAGCCAACCGCAGCGATCCGCGGTCGACCGCTTCGGCCGACAGCGCACGCAGTTCAATGCCGTTGTCGTTCAATATCTTTTCCACGCGCCGGGCGGTTTCGGTCGCTTCGTCACGGCCGGTGTGGACGACCAGCAGCACGGTCCGTTGCGATGTCACTGCGGCCCCTCCCTGACAGCACGCTGCACCGCAGCCGTCAACTCCTCGCCAGCCAGCCCGCGACCGGGTTCGGCACGCAGCCACAGGAAATACTCGACGTTGCCCGACGGCCCCGGCAACGGACTGGCGGTCACGCCCACCGCGGGCCAGCCGAACTCCGCGGCCCGGCGCGCCACCGTCAGCACCGCATTCGTGCGCAACTGCGGGTCCTGGACGACCCCGCCGGGTCCCACCTGGCCCTTGCCCACCTCGAATTGCGGCTTCACCATGGGAACGATATCCGCGCCGGGCGAAGCGCAACCAACCAGCGCGGGCAACACCGTCGCCAACGAGATAAACGACAGGTCAGCCACCACCAGGCCGACGGGACCGCCGATCGCCGTGGGAGTCAGGTCCCGGACGTTGGTTCGCTCGACCACCATCACCCGCGGATCGCTGCGCAGTGACCAGGCCAGCTGGCCGTACCCGACGTCGGCGGCGACGACCTCGGCGGCGCCCCGGTCCAGGAGGACCTCGGTGAATCCGCCGGTCGATGCGCCCGCGTCCAGACAGCGGCGGCCCTCGACGGGAATCGCGAAGGCGTCCAGGGCCCCGATCAGTTTGTGCGCGCCGCGCGACACCCAGGTGCGTCCGCCGTCGTCGGCCACGGTCAGCGCCGCAGTGACAGACACCGCCGTGGCCGGCTTGACCGCCGGCAGGCCATCGATACGCACCTTCCCGGCGCCGATCAACTCCGCGGCCTGCTGCCGGGAGCGTGCCAGACCACGCCGGACCAGCTCGGCGTCGACGCGGGCACGCCGTGGCACGCGAGCACTCAGCCCTTCTCCGCCGACTCCAGCGCCCGCATCAGCACGTCGTGCGCCTCGGACAGGCGGCGGGCGATGTCTTCGAGCTCTTCGAGCGACGGCCCGGCTCCGGCGTTGTCCGGGTCGGGCAGCTGGGCGAGCAGTTCTTCGATTTCGGCGCGAATCTGGTCAGGATCGATAGTCATTGCGCTCCCTACGCTAGTCACCGGCTAGTCGGTGGGCATCAGCGACCACTTCTGCAGGGCGTCGCGGGCCTGCTCGTCGCCGGCCTCGATGCGCGGCACCTCGTCCAGATCCCAGACGGCCGCGGCCAGTGCGCGCACGATGGCCAGGCCGTCGCCTTGGTCGTCTCCGGTCGCGGTGACCGTTACCGTCTGGTCCCGGCTCTCGACCCGCCAACACGGCTGCGGGCCGACCTTGAGCTGATCGGATTCCAGCAGCAAGGACCGCAAGTCCTGGCCGATGTAGGTAGGCCGCTGATCGGGTTCGGCGTAGACCGCGTCGCGCGCGGAGTTCACCCCGGTGAGCACCATCAGGCTGGGCAAGTCGGCGGCGTTGGCGCCTTCGATGTCGGTGTCCAACCGGTCTCCGACCACCAGTGGGGCGCGGAAGTCACCGCGGCCCACCGCATCTTTCATCAGTTGCGGACCCGGCTTGCCGGCCACCTGCGGGTCCTCGTCGGTGGCCGCTCGCAGCGCGGCGACCAGAGATCCGTTGCCGGGCAACAGACCCCGCTCGGTGGGCAGTGTCTTGTCGACGTTGGCCGCAACCCACAACGCACCGGCCCGGATCGCCAGCGTTGCTTCCGCGAGGTCGGACCAGTTGAGGGTTTTGGACAAACCTTGCACGACGGCGTCGGGTCCGTCATCGAAGCACCGGACCGGACGCAAGCCGACCGCGGAGATCTCGTCGGCCAGTGCGTCGGTGCCGACGACCAGCACCTTGGAATCCGGATCCAACTGTGCGGCAAGCAGATTGGCCGCGCTCTGCGCGCTGGTGACCACATCCTGGCTGTCGGCATCGAACCCGAGCTCACGCAGGTGCGCGGCGACCTCGCCGGCGCTGCGGGAGGCATTGTTGGTGACGAAGAGCTTGCGGCTGTCGATTTCCTCCAACGATTCCACCGCCCCCGCAGTGGGCTCTTGGCCGCGGAAGACGGTGCCGTCCAGGTCCAATAGCAAGCAATCGTATTGCTGTGCAATGTTTTTGGTGTCAGCCAAGTTCGCTGACCCGGTCTTCGGCATCGGTGACGCCCTCGATGTCGGCGGCCGCCGACCGCAAAAACCATTGCAGGGCGTCCTCATCGCGTCCGAGCGCCAGCAACGTTTCGGCGTAGGCGTAGAACAACCGTGCCGCCGTCGAACCGGTGCGCGCCGGGTCCAGCTGCGGGGTGGACAGCACCGTCAGCGCCTGCTCGAGCTGCCCGAGGTCGGCGCGGGCTCCGGCGGCCACGATGCGCAACTCGTCCGCGTCGTCACCGGTGAGCTGGGCCGCCTCGGGCCCGCGCGCCAGGTCGATGGCCCGCTGCGGGCGACCGAGGCCGCGTTCGCAGTCGGCGATGAGCGCCAGCAGCGCGGACTTGCTGCCCATCCTGCGGGCGGCACGGAACTCGGCCAGCGCCTGCGCCCAGTCACCGCAGTGATACGCGGCGATGCCGACCGCCTCACGGACCGCGGCGATCCGGCTGGCCCGGGCGCGGGCCGCACGGGCGTGGCCCAGCGCGGATTGCGGGTCGTCGTCGAGCAGTCCTCCGGCGGCGACCAGGTGCCTCGCGACGGCGTCCGCGGTGGCTCGGTCCAGGGTGCTCAGTTCACGCCGGACGTCGGGCGCCAGTTGTCGGGCGTCGATGTCCGCCGGGATCGGGGGTCCGTCCTGAGCGGGACGTTCGACGTCGGGCCTGGGTTGCGCGGGACGGGCTCGTCCGGGACCCGACCAGGACCCGTTTCGCTCGCGACGCGGATCGCGCCGACGTGAATCGCCCGACGGAGGTCTCGGACGCCGCGCGTCGTCGCGCCCCTGCCTGTCGTCGACCACCCGCTAGAGGTTACGGGCACCCGGGACAGAGACACAATTTGCGAGTTCGGCCGCACCACAACCCGGCTTGGGGTCAGGCCTGCAACTTGTTCGGGAACAACGGCGAGAGCAACGACGGACAATAGGTGGCGATCGCGAGGATGGTGAATCCTGCGGCCCGCTCGCGCGACATGTCGTTGAGTTCCGCAATTTCGGCGACGACGGCCTCGAACGTGCCGCCGGGCGCAAGTACCTTCGGGCACACCGATCGGCCTATCGCGACCGCGGTGGCGGGCTGGCTGTACGCAATACCTGCGTTGGTCAACGCATTGAGGAATGCGTTGCCCAACATGTCTGCGTGGATCGGGGCAGCCACGCCGGCCGAGACGCTGAATACACCGGCGGTCAACGCCAAAACCCTGAGCGCGATCCCGGGTGTGGTCATCGTGACAACAGTGCGCAACGCTGGTCACGTCCGCGACACGGTGGGGTAAAGATTTGCGCACTACCGCGTTTCGGACCGTCGCCGCGATACGCCGCCGTGGTGGCGCGCTACGGGGTTCGTTCGACGCCGGCGATGTTGCGTTTGCCGCGACGCAGCACCAGCCACCGCCCGTGCAGGAAATCGGTTGTCTGCGGTGACCATTCGTCGCTTTCCACGCGAATGTTGTTGACGGACACGCCACCTTCGGCGATCGTGCGACGTGCTGCCTTCCTGCTGTCCGAAAGCCCGCTGGCCACCAGTAGGTCGACAATCCCTTCCGCGTCACCGGGTTTCAGCTCGGCGACCCTGGTCTCACGCAGGGCCGCCGACAACGTCGCCTCGTCGAGGTCCGCCAATTCACCCTGCCCGAACAGCGCCCGGCTGGCATGCTCGACCGCTGCGGTGGCTGCCTCGCCGTGCACCAAAGTGGTGAGTTCAGCGGCCAATCTGCGCTGAGCCGCGCGCTGCTGGGGGCGTTCTGCGGTGGCCTGCTCCAACTCGGCGATTTCCTCGGCCGTCAGGAAGGTGAACCACCGTAGGTAGCGGATCACGTCCGCGTCGGCGGTGTTGACGAAGTACTGGTACCAGGCGTACGGGCTGGTCAGCTGCGGGTCGAGCCACAGGCTGCCACCGCCGGTCGATTTGCCGAACTTGGTGCCGTCTGCTGCGGTCACCAGCGGGACGGTGAGCGCATGCACTGCGGCACTGAGCTTTTGGCGCACCAACCGTACCCCGGCGATGATGTTGCCCCACTGATCCGAGCCGCCGATCTGCAGCGTGCAACCGTGCCGGCGGTGCAGTTCCACGTAGTCGTTGGCCTGCAGCAGCATGTAGCTGAACTCGGTGTAGGAGATCCCGTCGCCTTCGAGCCGACGGCGCACGGTGTCGCGGTCCAGCATCACGTTGATCGAGAAGTGCTTGCCGATATCGCGCAGGAACTCGATTGCCGACATCGGGCGGGTCCAATCGAGATTGTTCTCGACGATGGCACCGGTCGGTGAATTGCCGAAGTCGACGAAACGCTCCAGCTGTCCCCGGATCCGTTCGGTCCATTCGGCGACGATGTCGGCCCCGTGCAGGCTGCGCTCACCGACCTCGCGGGGGTCACCGATCATGCCGGTGGCACCGCCGGCCAGCACAATCGGGCGGTGCCCGGCGCGTTGGAAACGGCGCAACGCCAACAGCGGCACCAGATGCCCCGCGTGCAGGCTCGCCGCGGTGGGGTCGAATCCGGCGTAGACGGTCATCGGACCGCGTTGCGCCTCGGCGGACAGCGCGGCGAGATCGGTGGACTGGGCGATCAATCCACGCCAGTTGAGCTCGTCGAGGATCCCGGAGGGCTCGGTAACCATGGCACAGAGTCTTGCAGGGCCGTCGTTGCTGCCGATACGTGCCCGCGATTCGCTCAGGATGATTTGAGCCGAGCGCCTCGAAGACGACCAGTCGTAGAGTGACTTGCGGCCAGCCGAGGCGAATCTGACCCCCAGTCACGGAGCGATATGCAGAACCAGTTCTTCCCGTTGGTCGTCGTGGCGGTGATGCTTGCCCTCGGTTTGACGCTGACCGTCGAGGACTTCCGACGCGCCGCCACGCTCCGGCGCCCACTGCTGGTGGCGCTGATCTGTCAGTCGCTGCTGTTGCCCGCCGTGTGCCTGCTGATCGCCGAATTACTACACCTTTCGCCCAACCTTGCGGTCGGCCTCATGCTGATGGCCGCTACCCCGGGCGGAATGCTGGCGAATGTCCTGAGCCATCTCGTCGACGGTGACCTCGCGCTCAACCTGACTTTGACGGCGATCAACGCGGTGTTGGCGATCTTCGCGATACCGGCGATCCTGGCGTTCTCGATGACCTGGTTCCTCGGCGACGGACGTTTCATCCCGTTGCAATTCGACAAATTCCTCACCGTGGTCGGCCTCGTGCTGATCCCGACGGCGGTCGGTGTCGCGGTACGCCACCGCTTCCCTGATCTGGCCCGACGGCTACGGAAGCCGGTCAGGATCGCTGCCGCGGTGCTCCTGGTGGTTGCCATCGCCGCCGGGGTTGCGGGCGGCCAGGCGACGCTGTGGAACAACTTCGGCGTGCTCAGCGCCGCAGTGTTGTCCTTCTGCGCCATCAGCCTCACCGTGGGCTACCTGGTGCCCCGCTGGCTGCGCCTGGCGCCGCGACAGGCCATCGCGGTCAGTTTGGAGATCGGACTGCACAATGCCGTGGTGGCAATCGGCATCGCGTTGAGCCCGCAACTGCTGAACAACGCCGAGATAGCCACTCCCGCTGCCGTTTACGGAGTTCTCGCGCCCTTCGTCGCGCTACCGTTCGTCTTTGCTGTTCGCCGCCTGGACGCCGCCTACCGTGCCACGCCGGACCCCGACGACACCCTCATCGAGAAATCTTCGGGTTAGTCACTGGCCACGGCGTCAGGGTCGGCGGG
This sequence comes from Mycobacterium sp. NGS67, assembly GCF_059812185.1. Taxonomy (NCBI): domain Bacteria; kingdom Bacillati; phylum Actinomycetota; class Actinomycetes; order Mycobacteriales; family Mycobacteriaceae; genus Mycobacterium; species Mycobacterium sp. NGS67. The sequence goes on along the minus strand of NZ_JCALCF010000034.1, from coordinate 37,264 downwards.
GTTTTCGTGGTCGTAAGGCGTTTGGCGTTGAGTGTGCATCCTTGGCGTTGAGTGTGCAGCCTTGGCGTTGATAGTGAAATGACGGCTTTCGGGGTGAACACACGGCGGGAAAATCGGCGAAATCCCGCCCAGTTTTCACGCGCAAATCCCAGGATTCACACTCAAATCCATAGCTTCACGCTGAAGGTCCAGGTGGAGCCGAACGTGGCGGCGACTAGTCACTTTCGCCGGGCGCGGGCGCTCGCGGACTGCGTCGGTATGCCGACACCTCCGGCCGACCGGCCAGCCACAACCGCCAGGGCCGGTCGGCGGCTTTGCTCACTCCGACGCGCGGTCCTTCGGTGGGTGTGAGCGGACCGTGCAGCTCCAACCGCACTGGCGCGTCGGGATCGAAAAGGTCAATGCCGTTGTCGTCCATGGTGATTCCCAAGGCTGAGCAGAGGTTGCCCGGACCCCGGGCCAGCGCAACGGTGCGCACGAGCTCGCCGCGGCGGTACCGTGCCGTGTCGAACCCGTCCTCGATGGCACACGCCCTGAGCAGCACCGCCGCGGCGGTGCCGTCGGGACCGCACGCGACGTTGGCACACACGTGGATTCCGTGACTGCGGTAGGTGTATAGCCGCCCGGGGGGCCCGAACATAACCGCGTTGCGGGGGGTGGGACCGCGGTAGGAGTGCGCGGCGGCGTCCGGCCACGGTCCGTCCGGGACTCCGCCGTAGGCCTCGACCTCGACGATCGCCGCTGTGACGCCGCGGCTGACGAGGGTGGCGCCGAGTAGGCGGTGGGCGGCGGTAAGGGGGTCGACCGACAATTCGGAGGCGCTCACCGCACCGATTCTGCCCGTGGTGACCGCAAGCGCAGCGAAGCTGGGCGCAGCGGGTCACCGCGACCAAAGTCTCCCCTATTGACAGCAGCAGACATCGGGTGGATATTCATCACATGATGACTTCATCACGCGATGAATTAATGACGGAGGACACTGCGGTCAGCATCGAGCACCTCCGCGTGATCCGCGGCAAACGCCCGGCTCTGCACGACTTCTCCGTCGAGATCGGGCGCGGCAGCATCACCGGCCTGCTCGGTCCGTCCGGGTGCGGTAAGACCACCCTGATCCGCTGCATCGTCGGCAGCCAGATCGTCGCCGGCGGCAAGGTCACGGTGCTCGGGCGGCCGGCCGGATCCGCCGCGCTGCGCCGACGGGTCGGGTACGTGCCCCAGGACCCGACCATCTATCAGGACCTGCGGGTGGTCGACAACGTCCGCTATCTCGCGTCGCTGTACGGCTTCGACGGGGACGCCGCCGACGAGGCCATCGACCGGGTGGGACTGACCGATCACCGAACGGCGTTCTGCACCAACCTTTCCGGCGGCCAGCGCACCCGGGTGTCACTGGCGTGCGCACTGGTCAGCCGGCCCGAGCTGCTGGTGCTCGACGAACCCACCGTGGGACTGGATCCCGTTCTGCGGGTTGACCTTTGGCGGCAATTCCAGGAGCTGGCCGACACTGGTACCACCTTGCTGGTGTCCAGCCACGTGATGGACGAAGCCGACCACTGCGGCGATCTGTTGTTGATGCGCGAAGGCCACCTGGTCGCGCACACCACCCCGGCCCGACTACGAGAGGAAACTTCATGCACGTCACTGGAGGAAGCGTTTCTGTCCATCATCCAGCGCAGCACCGAGCAGCAACCGAAGGCCGGCTAGGGCTCAAGGGATACACCGCGACCACGGCGCGAATCCTGCGCCAGTTGGCCGCCGACCACCGCAGCGTCGCCATGATCATGGTGGTGCCCGTGCTGGTTATCACGTTGATGTACTTCATGTTTCAGAATGCTCCCCACCGCCCGGGCGCTCCGACGCCGTTCAACAATGCCTGCCTGATCCTGCTGGGCCTGTTCCCGCTGTTCGTGATGTTCATCATCACGTCGATCACCATGCAACGCGAGCGCGCGTCGGGAACGCTGGAACGCATCCTGACCACGCCGTTGCGGCGCTTCGACCTGCTGATGGCATACGGCACTGCGTTCTCTATCGCCGCGGCGGCCCAGGCCACGGTGGCGTGCCTGGTCTCGTTCTGGCTGCTGGGCTTCGAGACCACCGGCAGCCCGGCATGGGTGTTCGTGATCGCGATCGCCAACGCGATGCTGGGGGTCGGGCTCGGATTGTTGTTCAGTGCCTTCGCGCGCACGGAATTTCAGGCCGTGCAGTTCATCCCGTTGGTGATGGTGCCGCAGCTGTTGCTGGCCGGGGTAATCGTGCCGCGGGCGGCGATGCCGGACTGGCTGCACTGGATCAGCAACGCCATGCCGGCCAGCTACGCACTCGAGGCGCTGCAGCAGGTGGGTGCGCATCCGGGACTGACCCCGACTACCGTGCGTGACATGGTCGTCGTCCTGGGCTTCGCCGTCGCATCCCTGTGCCTGGCCGCCGCGACCTTGCGGCGGAGGACCCCGTAGCGTGGCGGCAGCCACCGGCAAGAAGCGGCCCGGCCGGCCCGCCGGCAACTCCGACACCCGGGAGCGAATCCTGGTCTGTGCGCGAGAGATGTTCGCCGACAAAGGGATTGACAAGACCTCGATTCGGGCGGTGGCCGCGGCGGCCGGAGTGGACGCCGCCCTGGTGCATCACTATTTCGGCACCAAGGAGCAACTGTTCGCCGCCGCCATCCACATCCCGATCAACCCGATGCAGGTGATCGGGCCGGTGCTGGAAGCACCGATCGAGGAGATGGGGCTGCGGCTGCCCTCGCTGCTGTTGCCGCTGTGGGATTCGGAGCTGGGCGCGCAGTTGATCGCCACGCTGCGCTCGCTGATCTCGGGCAACGACGTGGGTCTGGCGCGCTCGTTCCTGCAGGAAATCGTCGGCGGCGCGGTGGGTACGCGGGTCGACAATCCGCCCGGAACGGGAAAGATCCGCACCCAGTTCGTCGCCTCGCAATTGATGGGCGTCGTGATGGCCCGCTACATCATCAAGGTCGAACCGTTCGCGTCACTGCCGACCGAGCAGATCGTGCAGACCATCGCGCCGAACCTACAGCGCTATCTCACCGGGGATCTTCCGGAAGGCCTTGCGCCGTGAAGCGCGCATGTTCGTCGTCGTCGACGTCACGGGCCTCGTCCACGAGCAGCACCGGGATGCCGTCGTCGATGCGGTAGGCACGCCGCAACCGCGGGTTGTAGAGCGCTTTGCCGTCGTCGACCAGCAGCAGCGGCCCCCGGTCGGCCGGGCACACCAGGATCTGCAGCAAGGTGTCGTCAAGCATCGGCGGGCACCTTCTTGCCGCTGATCTCGGTGCGTGCCGCCGGGGTCAGTCGGCGGAACTCGTTGCTGCCGGCATCCAGATACCAGGCCTGACGGCCGGATTTGGGGATACCGGCGGCCCGCAGCGCGCTGACCGTGGGCCGGTAGGTGGCGCTGAGCTCGAACTTGGGCACCACATGAACGATGTCGGGACCCAGCCCCACCGGCATGCCCGCGATTGCCTCGGTCAGGTCGGCGGCGGTGATGGTGGCACCCGGCCGCAGCGTCACCGCGGACACCGCCAGATAACGGTCGCCCACCGGGACGCCGTAGGTCACCGCGAGGTCGACCGCGCTGATGCACCCGAGTGCATCGGTGACCGGTTCGGCGTACACCATGCCGCGCGCCGTGCGAACCACCGAGCCGCGCCGGCCGGCCAACCAGAAGTCCCCGTCCTCGTCCCGGCGGAACAGGTACTCGGTGGAGATCCAGGTGTCGGCGGGAGAAAAGACCCCGCGCTTGACCGAAGCGCTCGGATCGATCGGCCCACGGGACTGCGCCAACAGCACCCCGATCTGGTTGGTCTCGGCAACCTGCACGAAGCCGTCGTCGTTCTCCAGGATCAGATCCTGCTCGGCGTCGTAGGCGCCCAGTTCCACTCGACCGGCACCCGGCAGCGGCCGTCCCTTGCTGCCGACCTTGGCGCCGGACACGTTGGCCAGCACCGCCTGCCCGTCGGTGGTGGCGAAGAACTCCACGACGTGAGCGGGAGCGAACGCATCTTCCACCCGGCGCCACAAACCGGTGGGCATGCCGGAGCCGATGAACAACCGCACCGGATGGTTGCCGTGCAGCGCGAACTCCGGGTCGTCGACGACGTCGCGCAGCATGGCCCAGGTGTAGGAGACCACCGTGACGCCGTACTGACGGACCTCGGAGACGAACCGATCCGGTCGGATGCCGCGGGACAACGCGATGCGGGTACCGCCGACCACCGCCCCGCCCAGGCTGACCAGCAGCGCGGACTCGTGATGCAGCGGCGTGAGGCAGTAGACGGTGTCCTTGCGGTCCAGTGCCGCCGTCGAGGCCGTTCCGAACGCCGACAGAGCCCACCGGAAGTTGGTGATCTGCTTGGCGACCAGTTCGCCGCCGGCGGCATTGAACGCGATGAACGCCAGGTCCCGCGCGAAGCCCGGGTTGGGCCGGTACCAGGCCGGCAACTGCACGGCGTCGGGATCGATCTGCTCCATGTCGATCACGTCCGCGTCTTCGGGTAGGTGCAGATCGCGCGACTCGCCACCGCCGAGCACCAGGATCTGGCCCTGCAGCTGCCGGGCGGCCTCGAGGTTGCTGGGGTCGGTCAGGATTTCGCTGACTCCCCCGAGCCGCACCTGCGCGGCCAGGTCGACGTCCTGGCGCATCATCACGGCGACCGCACCGAGGCGGGACAGGGCAGCGATGGCGACCAGCGCGCTGGGCCGGGTTTCCATCAGCAACCCCACCCGGTCGCCCTGCCGTACCCCCACCTCGATCAGGCCACGCACGACGTTGTTGATCCGGCGGTTGACCGCCTCGTAGGTGTGCACGCGGCCGTCGAACAACAGGAATTCACCCTGCGGGGCGTCTCGGGCCTGTTCCTCGATGATGCGGCCCAACGAGATTCGGGTGTGGTCGTTGAGTTGCCCGAGTCGGGCCAGCCTCGGCAGGGTGCGGACGGTCTCGACGGCCAGGGTGCGCATCGATCGGTTGGCCGCGACGACGGCGTCGGCGGCACCGCGGGCCATCGCCAGCGCCGCCTCGGACACCTCCCCCACCCCGTGTGCGAGCCGGGAGCTGAGTGCGACCCCGCTGTCGGTGCTCTCGGCGGACTGCTCGACCATCAACCCGATGCTGCCGGGCTTGTCGCCGCCGCCGGAGATCCAGCGCACCCACTCGACGACGGTCGGCCAGCTCTGTTGAGCCGCCCGGGATCCCACTACCAGGCCGAAATGACCTGTCCGGATCAAGCATTCGTAGACCTCGGTGTTGGGTGCGGCCCGGCGGATGCCGCGTACCGAGGCCGGCTGGCCGATGTCGTCGACCTCACCGACGAACGCCAGGACCGGGACGGTGATGTCGGTGAGCGTCACCAGCTGGCCGTTGATGGCGAAACCGCCGGTCATCATCCGGTTGTGCGCGATGAACTGCTTGAGCAACTCCGAGATCGCCGGCCCCGACCAGGCGATCCAGCCTTCACGCTCGAGGAATCGGCGCTGCTGTTCGCGCGGCAGCAGCGCCTCACGGTCGTGCAGTTGACGCACGAAGTCGACGCGCGCCTTGGCCGTCTTCAACGGATCCATCATCTGAAAACCGGTGCGCGCCATCCAGCTTGGGATGTTCAACCGGTTGAATACGTGGTCGGCCATGAAATCGGCCATGCCGGGAGCCAGGTTCGCCGGCAGTCCCATCGGAAGCGCGGCCAGCGTGTCCACCGGGGAACCGAACGCGACGATGCTGGCCAGGCTCTTGGAGCGCCGATACGCCGCGACCTGGTAGCACCACATTCCGCCCTGCGAATACCCGACCAGGTGCACGTCCTGCCCGGTGGCGTCCTTCACCGTGTCGATGGCCTGGCTGAGGGCGACGATGTGGTCGGCGAGGTTGCGGCGCATGCCGCCTTCGACCTTGTCGGGAGAGCCGAAATCGATGACCCAGCAGTCCAGCCCGCCGGCGTGCAGGATTCCCACCGCACCGTCCTCGCGGGTCACATCCCACATGTCGGCCGACATCATCATCGGGTGCACCATCAGCACCGGCGGACCCACCTGCGGTTGTCCCGGCCGGTTGTCCGGCGGAAAGTACCGCCGGAGTTTGTACATGGGTACGCTCTCGACGGTCTGAGACGGCGACGGGACGCTGCCCGTTTCCAGGCCCCCCAGTCGCAGCACTTCCAACCCGTTCTGGGCTGTGGCCACCAACCGCTCGACCGGCCTGGTCACCATCGACAAATTGAGATCCACCGCTGCTCCTGACTGCTCGCTGAGTTGGCCTTGACCAGCGTGGACATCATGGCACATCGCTGTCGAAGTGTGGTCTGGGTCACTGGGTTTTGGGTCACCCACCAGCCAGCGGTCTGTCACAGCGGGACGAGATGCGTTGTCTGTCGCGCCTTTTGGCGACCGCGCGGCGCAGAGCGCGGGCCCGTGATCGGGTTGATCGTGGCGGCCGCTGTCACGCACACGGTCCGCGCATGCCCACCCGCGGCCGCACCTACTACCGTCGTCAAAGTGGCACACCTGCTCGGAGCCGAGGCCGTGCACCTGGCATATCCGACCCAGGTGATCTTCGATTCGGTCACGCTCGGCGTGAACGACGGCGCCCGCATCGGCATCGTGGGCCGAAACGGGGACGGTAAGTCCAGCTTGCTGGGCCTGCTCACCGGCTCGGTCCGGCCGGACTCCGGCCGGGTCACCCACCGGAGCGGGCTGCGAGTCAGCGCGCTCAGCCAGGCCGACATCCTGGACGCAGGCAGCACCGTCGCCGCGACGCTCGTCGGCGACCAACCCGAACACCAATGGGCCGGCGACGCCCGCATCCGCGACGTGGTCGACGGACTCGTATCCGACATCGATTGGGACGGAACGATTTCGACCCTCAGCGGTGGTCAGCGGCGACGGGTGCAACTGGCCCAATTGCTGATCGGCGAATGGGATGTGATCGCCCTCGACGAACCCACCAACCATCTCGACATCGAGGGCATCACCTGGCTGGCGCGCCATCTGCGTCAGCGCTGGGCACGCAACAGCGGCGGACTGTTGCTGGTCACCCACGACCGCTGGTTTCTGGACGAAGTCGCCACCACAACCTGGGAAGTGCACGACGGCGTCGTCGAACCGTTCGAAGGCGGATACGCAGCGTATGTGCTGCAACGGGTCGAACGGGACCGGATCGCCGCCGCGGCAGAAGCCAAACGGCAGAACCTGATGCGCAAGGAATTGGCGTGGTTGCGCCGCGGGCCCCCCGCGCGCACCTCCAAGCCCAAATTCCGGATCGAGGCCGCCAACCAGCTGATCGCGGACGTCCCGCCGCTGCGCAACCCGGTCGAGTTGGCCAAACTGGCCACCTCCCGGCTGGGCAAAGACGTCGTCGATCTGCTCGACGTATCGGTCTCCTACCAGGGTCGCGCGGTGTTGCGCGACGTCGAGTGGCGCATCGCGCCCGGGGAACGCACCGGCATCGTCGGAGCAAACGGTGCCGGAAAGTCGACGCTGCTGGGCTTGATCGCCGGTACGGTCCAGCCGGACAGCGGGCGGGTCAAGCGCGGCAAGACGGTGCAGTTGGCGGTGCTGGACCAGCGTGGGGACGAGCTGAAAGCTCTCGCCGCCGAGCGAATCGCCGACGTACTGGGCCGCCTGCAGACCGGTTATGAGGTGGAGGGCCGGGAGATGACGCCCACCCAGTTGCTCGAGCGGCTGGGCTTCGGCCGCGGGCAGCTGTCGGCGCGTGTCGGTGAGCTGTCCGGTGGTCAGCGACGGCGTCTGCAGCTCATGCTCACCCTGCTGGCCGAGCCGAATGTGCTGCTACTCGACGAACCCACCAACGACGTCGACACCGACATGTTGACCGCCACCGAAGACCTGCTCGACTCCTGGGCGGGCACCTTGATCGTGGTATCCCACGACCGTTACCTGCTCGAACGCGTCACCGACCAGCAGTACGCGATCCTGGACGGCCGGTTGCGGCATCTGCCCGGCGGCATCGACGAATATCTCGAGCTCGCCACCCGCACCACGGCCAGGACCGCCGCAGACGCACCGGCGCAAACGGCACAGGCGATGTCGGGTGCGCAGCGGCGCGCCGCCGAGAAGGAGTTGGCCTCCATCGACCGTCAACTCGCGCGCCTGACCGAGCGGATCACCGCCATGCACACCGAACTCGCCGAGCACGACCAATCCGACCACGTCGGCATCACGGCGCTGACCCAGCGATTGCGCACGCTGGAAGACGACGTCGTCGTATTGGAGGGGCAATGGCTCGAATTGTCGGAAACACTCGAATGAAGCCGATCTCGTATCCGCCCGGCGAAGCGCTGCTCGCGCTGTACAAGCGTCATGGTCCGGTGACCAATGCCGGCATCGGGCGGCACGGGTTCGTATATCTGTTGGGCCCCGAGGCGAACAAGTTCATCTTCGCCAACGCCGACGCGTTCAGCTGGCGCGAGACGTTCGAGAATCTGGCGCCCGTCGACGGCCCGACCGCGCTGATCGTCAGTGACGGTGCGGACCATCGCCGGCGGCGCAGTGTGGTCGCACCCGGTCTGCGGCACCGGCAGATTCAGGACTATGTGCAGACCATGGTGTCCACCGTGGACAGCGCGATCGACGGCTGGCGGGCCGGCCAGCGGCTGGACATCTATGCCGAGTTCCGCTCGGTTGTGCGGCGCAGCACCGCTGAGAGTCTGTTCGGTTCGCGCATGGCCGCGCATTCGGACTTCCTGGGCGAGCAACTGCAACCCCTGCTCGACCTCACTCACCGGCCCCCGCAGGTGATGCGCCTGCAGCGGCGGTTCAACTCGCGGGGCTGGCGGGCAGCGATGAACGCCCGCAAGCGCATCGACGACCTGATGGACCGTGAGATCGCCGATGCGCGGGCCAATCCCAGACCCGACGACCATCTGCTGACCATCTTGCTCAACGGTCGCTCCGACGAAGGTGCAACCCTGAGCGACAACGAGATTCGCGATCAGATCGTGTCGATGATCACCGCCGGTTTCGAAACCACCAGCGCCGCACTGGCATGGGCGGCCTATACCTTGCTCACGCTGCCCGGCGCGTGGGACGCCGCCGCCGAAGAAGTGGACCGGGTGCTGGGCGGCCGGACGCCTACGGCTGCGGATCTCACTGCGCTGACCTACCTCAACGGCGTTGTGCACGAAACACTTCGGCTGTACTCACCGGGGGTGATCTCGGCCCGGCGGGTGATGCGCGACCTGTCTTTCGACGGGCACCGGATCCGGACCGGGCGGATGATCGTGTTCAGTGCGTATGTGACGCACCGAGACGCCGCGTCATGGCCTCATCCCCGCGAATTTCGCCCGGAGCGGTGGGACCCCTCAACAGCTGGTTACCGCAAACCCGCTCCGCACGAATTCATTCCGTTCAGTGGCGGGTTGCACCGGTGCATCGGCGCGGTCATGGCGGTCACCGAGATGACAGTCATGCTGGCGCGACTGGTGGCCCGGACCCGACTTCGACTGCCACCTCAGCGCATTCGCGCGGTCAACTTCGCCGCGTTGAGTCCGCGGCCGGGTCTGACGGTGCAGGTGGACGAGTCAGTGCCAGCGCAGTAACACCAGTTCCGCGCAGAACCCGGGACCCATCGCCAGCATCAGGCCGGGACTGCCGGTGGGCGGACGCTTCTCGATGGTGTCGCGCAGGATGTGCAGGACCGACGAGGACGACAGGTTCCCGATTTCGCCGAGCGAACGCCACGTCAGCTCCAGCGCCTCGGGCGCCAACTGCAGGCTGTCGGTGATCGCGTGGATGACCTTCGGTCCGCCGGGGTGGCTCACCCAGGCACCGATGTCGTCCTTGGTCAAGCCGTGCGCGGTAAGGAAGCCGTCGACGTCGGAGGCCAGGTATTGCTCGATCAGATCGGTCAGATCCGGTGACAACCGCAGCTGCAGACCGTGCGAGCCCACGTCCCAGCCCATGATGTGCAGGGATTCGGGGTACAGGCTGCTGCGTGAATCGATGATGTCCGGGCCGGCGGCACTCAGTTTTTCAGCGCGCCGGTCTCCGACGGCGACCACAGCTGCTGCGCCGTCGCCGAACAGCGCCGAACCCACCAGCCCCGACACCGTCGGCTTGACCGCGGGGTAGGTGAGCGAGCACAGCTCGACGGAGATCAGGACGGCGACGTCGTCCGGGGCACCACGCAGATAGTCGTTCAGTCGCCCCACCCCCGCCGCGCCGGCGACGCAGCCCAGGCCGAACAGCGGCATCCGTCGGACGTCGGGACGCAGGCCGAGCCGGCCGGCGATCCGGGCATCCAACGACGGCACGGCCACCCCGGTGACGGTCGTGGTGACGATCAGGTCGATGTCCTGCGGTTGTAGCCCGGCTTCGTCGAGGGCGCCCATCAGTGCCTCGATGCCGAGATCGACCGCCTTGTCGATGAAGATCTCGTTGGCGGCGCCGAAGTCGGTCAGCGCCGGGTACTGCTCGAGCGGCAGCACGAAGTGGCGACCGTTGACCTTGGCGGATTTGTGCAGACGCCGCACGATGTCCTCGTGTTCCTGAAGACCCGGGAACCCGACGAAAAGGTCGGTGATCTCACTCTGGCTGTATCGGTGTGGCGGCAATGCCCCGTACACACCTGCGATGACGCTCATGCACCTGCCTCGATTGGTTGCCCCCGCTGATCTGTTGCCCGAATGTGCAGTTTAGTGGTCAATTCGGGACGTCGCAAAGATTCCGCTTATTCGACACCTGTCGTATCCGGGCCGATTTCGGACCCGAATTTCCTTTTCTCGACGGTTCATTCTTGCGATTCGAGGGTCATCGCGATTAACGCATCGGGACTGAGCGAGTCGATGACCTCTTCGCCGACATCGGGTGCTGTGCTGGCCTTTTCCGGTTGTCCGGCCAGTAGTAGCAGCCTTTCGAGCAATCCGGTTCGGCGCAGCTCGGCGATGGGAATGTTGCGCAAAAGCCTCCAAATGCTTTCTTCCTCGGATTGCCCTTCGCCGTGGCCCGATAATTGTTCGACCAGGTGCCCGGCAAGGGCGGACGGGGTGGGATAGTCGAAAATCAGCGTGCGGGCTAGCGCCAATCCCGCCAGGCGAGGCTCGGATTTGAGGCGATCGCGCAGTTCCACACCGGTCATCGAGGTGAACCCGAGATCCTGGAAGGCACGCTCGGCATCCACGCGCCGGCCGTCGGCGTGGCCCAGCACGACGGCCGCGTGGAAGCACACCAAATCCACCAGCACACGACGCCGCTCCGCGGCATCCAAGTCCCGCAACCGCTCCGTGCCGGGGGCGTGCGTAGTTTCTGCGGCACCGGCTTCCAGCCAAAAGCTTTGCCGTGCAAACGCATAGGTTGGCAGGTCCACCCGGCGGGCGCCGAGGCCGTCGAACACGGGAGCCCAATCCACGTCCATCCCGGCGACGAACAGTCGGCCTACACCGGTGAGCACGGCGTCGACTTCGGGGCGGTCCTCGACCAGCGTCACCACCGAGACGTCCTGGTCCGCGGTCAGTCCGGCGCCCGGACCCACCTCGACGAAGACTTCGGCACCCAGACCCAGCGCCGTCTGCACACCATCGGCAAACCGGACCGGCTCCCGCACGTGCTGGACCCAGTACTGGACCGACCCGTATCCAACACCGCCGAGGTGACCGGAAACGTTGGAAATCAACGGAATTCGCGCGTGGTGCGCCGACACACCGGCGAGCAGTTGCGCGAAGCCGTCCAGCATGGGTTCCATCAGCGCCGAATGGAACGCGTGCGACACCGCTAGTCGGCGCGCCCGCCGTCCACCCCTCGACAGCCGATCAACCACCGCGTTGACTGCGGCCTCCGGCCCGGACAGCACCACCGAGTCCGGCGCATTCACCGCCGCCAGGCTGACCCGATCATCGAGCAGCGGCAACGTCTCGGCCTCTCCTGCGGCCACCGCGACCATCACTCCGTCCCGCGGCAGCCCCGCCATCAACTGCCCCCGCACGGCCACCACCCGCGCCGCATCCGGCAACGTCAACACCCCGGCTTCGTACGCCGCGGCGATTTCCCCGACGGAGTGCCCCAGCACAACGTCAGGTGTCACACCCCAACTCCGTAGCAGCGCGGCCAAGGCCACCTGAACGGCGAACAGAGCGGGCTGCGCGAACTCGGTACTTTCCAGCAGCTTCGCATCGCCGCCCCAGATCACCTGCCGCAACGGCACTCTGAGATGCAGGTCCAACTCGTCGGCCGTCCGGTCGAACGCGTCGGCGAAGATCGGAAACCGTTGATACAACTGGTGACCCATGCCGAGGTATTGCGACCCCTGCCCGGGAAACACGAACACCGTCTTGCCCAACGACCGCGCCCGTCCGGCCACCACTCCTGCACCGCGCGCGCCGGCGGCCAAACCCGTCAGCCCGGCCGTCAGGCCCGCGCGGTCGCCGACCAGCACCGCGCGATGTTCGAAGACGGCGCGGGTGGTCGCCAACGACCAACCCGCGTCGACGATGTCGAGTGTCGTTGCCCGATCGGCCAATCGGCGAGCCTGACCCGTCAACGCCTCGGCCGAGCGGGCGGACAGCACCCACGGCACCGTCACCTCGCCGACGCGCCCACTCACGGCCGTTTTCGCTGCCGGTGCCTGTTCGACGATGACGTGCGCGTTGGTACCGCCCATTCCGAATGACGAGACACCGGCCCGGCGCGGCTGCGCAGCACCCCACGGCGTCATGGTGTCGTTGACTTTCAGACCCAGTTCCTGAAGTGCCATGCCCGGTTTGACGAAGTTGAGACTCGCTGGGATGGCGGCGTTCTCGATCGACAGCACCGTCTTGACCAGGCCCGCCACTCCGGCGGCGGCGCCGGTGTGCCCGATATTCGTCTTGACCGACCCGACCGCGACCGGACGGTGCCGGCGCGCACCGAACACCTCGTGCAGTGCCGTGGCCTCGACCGGATCTCCCACCTGCGTGCCGGTACCGTGCGCCTCGACGTAGTCGACCTGGTCGGGGTTCAGGCCGGCGTCGGCCAGGGCACGACGTATCACCTCGGCCTGCGCCCGGGACGAGGGCACCGTCACCGCCGCGGTGTCGTGGCCCGCGTTGCCGACCGCGCTTCCCGAGATGACCGCGTGGATGCGGTTCCCGTCATCCAGCGCGGCGCGTAACGGCCTCAGCACAATCAGCGCTCCACCTTCACCCCGCACGTAACCGTCCGCACGTTCGTCGAAGGCGTAGGTGTGCCCGGACGCCGAGACGGCCCCGAATTTCGTTTCCAGCATTGCGGTTTCGGGCGCCACGTTGAGGTGAATGCCACCGGCGATGGCCATCTCGGTGGCCCCGCTACGCAGGCTTTCACAGGCCAGATGCACTGCGACCAGGGAGGACGACTGGCCGCAGTCGACGGTGAAGCTGGGACCATGCAGACCGTAGAAATACGAGAGCCGGTTGGCGATCATCCCCCGACCGAGCCCGGCGAAGGCATGGTGATCGACGTCGCCGGCGGCGTCGCGCATCATCAGCAACGCATAGTCGTCGTTCATCGCGCCGAGATAGACGCCGAGCGGTGTGCCCCGCAGCTTTTGCGGCACGACGAACGCATCTTCGAACACCTCCCAGGCCAACTCCAGGGCCAGCCGTTGCCGCGGGTCCATCGCGGCCGCTTCGCGGGGGGACACGTTGAAGAAGTCCGCGTCGAATTCGGCGACGTTCTCGAGGGGTTCGGTGACTTCACGTCCGTCACAGATCAGTTGCCAGAAATCGCGCGTACTGGCCGCTGCCGGGAAGCGGCAGGCCATCCCGATGACCGCAATGTCCGTCGGGCGCATCAGGGGCCCAGTTCGTCATCGAGGATGGCGAACAGCTCGCTGTCGGTGGCGCTGCCGATGTCCTCGCCGCGAACAGTGTTCTGCCCGTTGGTGTGCGGCGCGGTCAGGTCGGCGATCAGTGCCTGCAGCCGGGCACTGGCGTGCGTCTTTTCTTCCTCGGTCCAGTCCGGCTGCTGGATGAGTGCGTCGAGTTCGCGGGTGATGTCGTTGAATCGGCCTAACAGGTGGGGTTGCTCGGCGACGGGTGGCGCACTGGTGGCCAGTCGGTCGGCGAGATGTTCGGCCAGCGCGGCCGGCGTCGGATAGTCGAAGATCAGCGTCGGCGAAAGTGTCAGTCCGGTGGCGGTTTTGAGCCGGTTGCGCAGTTCGACCGCGGTCAGCGAGTCGAATCCGAGTTCCTGGAACGCCTTTTGCGCGTCGATGTCGATGGTGCTGTTGTGGCCCAATACGGTTGCGGCGTTGTCGGCGATGAATTCGGTGAGTTCACGCTGCCGCTGCTCGGGCGACAAGGTGTGCAGCCGCGCGACGAGGCCGGTGGCCGCGGCCGCATTGTCGGTGGCGTCTACGACGCGGCGGGTCCGGCGGGTGACCAGATCTCGCCACAGCGGCGGCAGTTCGGTCTCGGCGGTCACCGCGGTGCTGCTCAACCGCGCCGCGACGACGAGCGCCTGATCGGTGAGCAGCGCGGCGTCGAGTAATTGCAGCGCCTGCTCGGTGGTCAGCGGTGACAGCCCGACCCGCCTCATCCGTTCCAGGTCTCGATCGCCGAGGTGACGGGTCATCGCGCTGGTCTGCTCCCACAGTCCCCAGGCGATCGACAAGCCCGGAAGTCCTTGTTGGCGCCGCTGACTGGCCAGCCCGTCGAGGTAGGCGTTGGCGGCTGCGTAGTTTCCCTGACCCGGGCTCCCCACGATCCCAGCCAGGGACGAGAACATCACGAAGGCAGCCAAATTCGCGTCGCGCGTCAGCTCATGCAGGTTCCGGGCCCCGTCGACCTTGACCCGTAACACCGCGTCGATACGGTCGGCGGTCAGGGAGGTGACGACCGTGTCGTCGAGTACTCCCGCAGCGTGGAAAACGCCCTTGAGGGGCCATTTCTCGGGTATCTGCGCCAGGAGTGCGGCCACCGCGTCGCGGTCGGAGACATCGCATCGGGCGACCGTCACCCGCGCTCCGGTCCGGTCGAGCTCGGACACCAACTCGCCCACTCCATCCGCGTCCACCCCGGAGCGACTGAGCAACATCAGGTGAGCAACGCCGTAGCGCTCGGCCAGATGCCTGGCGACCGCCGCCCCCGCCATGCCGGTGCCGCCGGTAATCAGAACGGTGCCACCCGTGAGCGGCGACTGCGCTCCTACTGGCCCGTCCGGCGCGGATGGCAGGCTCAGCACCACCTTGCCGATGTGGCGGGCCTGGCTGACGAACCGGTACGCCTGCCGGGCGCTGCGAACGTCGAAAACCCGGACCGGCAACGGCTTCAGGGCACCGGACCTCAGCATGGCCAGCACCTCGGTAAGCATGGCGGCGATGCGATTCGGGCCGGCGTCCATCAGGTCGAACGCCTGGTAGGTGATGCCTGGGTATTTCTCGGCGACGGCCTCGGGGGTGCGTCGGTCGGTCTTGCCCATCTCGACGAACCGCCCGGCGGGGGCCATCAGCCGCAGCGACGCATCGGTGAATTCGCCGGCCAGGGAGTTGAGCACCACGTCGATCCCGGCGCCGTCGGTGACCTCGGTGAACTGTGTTTCGAAGTCCAGGGTGCGGGAGTCGGCGATGTGTTCGTCGTCAAAACCCATCGCCCGCAACGTGTCCCATTTACCGCGGCTGGCGGTGGCGAAGACCTCACAACCCCAGTGTTGCGCCAGCTGGACCGCCGCCATGCCCACCCCGCCGGTGGCGGCATGCACCAGCACCCGTTCGCCGCTTTTCAGCCCGGCGAGCAGCGACAGTCCGTACATGGCCGTCATGAACACCACCGGAACGCTTGCGGCCCTGTCCAACGACCAGTCGGGAGGTACCGCGGTCACCATGCGCTGGTCCACGACCGCTTCGGAAGCGACCACACCCAACAGGCCCATGACCTGGTCGCCCGGCGAGAACCCGGTCACCCCGGGTCCCACCTCGACGACCACCCCGGCACCCTCGGCGCCGAGCTCTCCGCCACCGGGGTACATGCCCAACGCCACCAGCACATCCCGGAAGTTCACGCCCACCGCGGCCACGGCGATGCGCAGCTGCCCGGGCCTCAACTCCACTTGCTCGGTGGGACGGGCGGTCACGTCGTCCAGTGTGTCCGCGGTACCGACAGCCAACCGCCACAACCCATTTGGCAGCTCCAGCACGGATGATGACCCGACCCGCGCCAGCCGGGCCCCGTACACCGCACCCGACCGCACGGCCAGTTGCGGCTCCGCGCAACGCACCGCGTCTGCGACCGCCACCGAGTCGTCGGTATCGACCAGCACCACTCGGCCCGGATGCTCGGCCTGCGCCGCTCGCACCAGCCCCCAGACCGCCGCACCGGCCAGATCCGACACGGCCTCAGTCGGCAGTCCCACCGCGCCACGGGTGAGCACAGCGAGGAGACCAGACCCGTCGCTACGCAGATGCGCCTGCAACACCTCCAGCGCCCGATGAGTGGCCGTGGGCACGGTGTCCGAATCCAGCTCCCAGATCGTCAGATCACTGTCGGCATCGACGACGTCGCGCTCCAGCGGTGTCCATGCGACGTCCAACAATTCAGCACCGGCGGGCAGGCCCGCCGAGATCGCCGCCGACAATGCCTGCGCGGAAATCGGGCGCACGATCAGTTCCCGCACCGACAACACCGGCAACCCCGAAGAATCCGCCATTTCCACCGAAACCGATCCCGCACCGGTCGGCGCTATCCGGACCCGCAGCCGGGAGGCCCCGGCGCCGTGTAACGCCACGCCCTGCCAGGAGAACGGCAACGCCAATTGCTGGTCACCGTCGACCACCCCCCAGGCGTGTAATGCCGCGTCCAGCATCGCCGGATGGAGCGCGAAGCCGCCCAGGCTCAGACCCCTGGGAGCGACCACCTCGGCGAACGCCTCCCGCCCGCGCCGCCATACCTTGCGCAGACCCTGGAATGTCGGACCGTAGCCGTAGCCCCGTTCGGTCAGCCGCTCGTACACGTCGGATATGTCCACCGCCGTGGCCCCGACCGGCGGCCACGCCGAGAGGTCCGCTCCCCCGCCAACGCCACCCGGACCCAGCACGCCCTCGGCATGCAACAGCCATGAATCGGATTCGGCCGCAACCGAGTACACCGACACATTCCGGCGCCCGGCGTCGTCGACGGCGCCGACGACCACCTGGATCCGCACCCCTCCGGGAGGTAATCCCAAGGGGGCCAACAACGTCAGCTCCTCGATCACCTGCGCACCGACCTCGTCGCCGGCCCGCAGCACCAGTTCGACGAATCCCGCGCCCGGGAACAACGTCATACCGCTCACCACGTGATCGGCCAGCCAGCGCTGCACGCCTGGCGACAACGAACCCGTCAGCACCACTCCGCCATCGTCGGGCCGGGCCACCGCCGCACCAAGCAGAGGATGCCCGAGCCCGGCCAGTCCCACCGCGCTCAGACCGGCGGCGCCGACCCCGAGGTCGGAAAGCCAAAAGTGCTGCCGGACAAAGCCGTACGTCGGCAACTCGACGCGCTGTGGTTCCAGGCCCGCAAACGTCTCGGACCAGTTCACTCCGACGCCCTCGATGAACAACCGGCCCAACGCGGTGAACAACGACGAGACTTCCGGACGGTCTTTGACCAGCACGGGGACCGAAACCGCGTGCTCACCCAGGCACTGTTCGACCAGACCGGTCAGTCCGCCACTGGGACCCGCCTCGACGAAGATCTCGGCTCCCAGAGACCGCGCCAGTTGCACACTGTCGGCAAAACGAACCGGTTTTCGCACGTGCTCCACCCAGTACGAGGCCGAGCCATACCCGGTGTCGGCGAGGCGCCCGGTGACGTTCGACACCAACCCGATCCGCGGCGCAGTCACGCCGACATCGGCCAGCAGCGCGGAGAACTCCGCGATCATGGGCTCCATCGACGACGAGTGAAACGCGTGGGAGACCGCCAGCCGGTGCGTCCGCCGGCCGGGCAGCCGCTCGACCACCGCGGCGACCGCCGCCCGCTCACCTGAAAGCACCACGGAGTCAGGCGCATTGACCGCGGCGATGCTGACACCGTCGCCGAGCAGCGGCGCGGCTTCGTCCTCGCCGACGGCCACGGCCACCATCGACCCGCCGGCCGGCAATTCAGCCATCAGCCGACCCCGGGCCACCACCAGGCGGGCCGCGTCCGGCAGCGTCAGCACACCGGCCACCTGCGCGGCGGCGATCTCTCCTACCGAATGGCCCAGCACCAGGTCGGGGACCACCCCCCACGACTGCAACAGGGCCGCCAACGCGACCTCGACGGCGAACAAGGCCGGCTGCGCGAACTCGGTGCTTTCCAGCAACGCCGCATCCGTTCCCCAAATCACCTGCCGCAGCGGCACTCTGAGGTGGATGTCCAGTGCCCGGGCAACTTCGTCAAATTGCTTGGCGAACAACGGGAATCGCTCGTGCAGCGCACGGCCCATGTCCAGATACTGGGCACCCTGACCGGGAAACATGAACACCGTCTTGCCCACCGTGTGCGCGCGGCCCACCGCGACACCAGCGGCCGGCTCGCCGGCCGCGACCCGTCCTAGTCGGTCCATCAGCTCGGCGCGATCGGCGCCGACCACCACGGCGCGATGCTCGAAGACCGCTCGGGTGCTGGCCAACGACCAGCCGACATCCAGCGCTCGCACATCGGCGTCGGCGCCGGCGTGTGCCAGCAGGCGCCGCGCCTGGTTGGCCAGGGTGTCGGCGGAACGCGCCGACAACACCCACGGAACTGCTCCGCTGAACTGTTGTGCGACCGGGCTTTCGGCGGTCGCTGGTTCTTCGAGGATCACGTGCGCGTTGGTGCCGCTGATGCCGAACGACGAGACACCGGCCCGGCGCGGCCGTCCCGGCGACGGCCAGGGCCTGGTGTCGGTGAGCAGCGACACCGCACCAGCCGACCAATCCACGTGCGGCGTCGGCATATCCACGTGCAACGTCTTGGGCATCACCTGGTGCTGCATGGCCAGCACCATCTTGATCAACCCCGCCACACCCGCGGCCGCCGAGGTGTGGCCGATGTTGGATTTGATCGAGCCCAGCCAGAGCGGTTCGGCGCGGTCCTGCCCGTAGGTCGCCAAAATCGCCTGCGCCTCAATGGGATCGCCCAATCTGGTGCCCGTCCCGTGCCCTTCGACGATGTCCACGTCCGCCGTGCCGAGACCCGCGCTGGCCAGCGCCGACCGGATCACGCGCTGCTGCGCCGGACCGTTCGGCGCGGTCAGACCGTTGGACGCGCCGTCTTGGTTGACGGCCGAACCCCGCACCACCGCCAGCACCGGGCGGCCCGAGCGCTGCGCGTCGGCCAACCGCTCAACGACGAGCACGCCGGCACCTTCCGACCAGGACGTGCCGTCGGCTGCGCCCGCGTACGCCTTGCACCGGCCATCGGCGGCCAAAGCCCGCTGCCGGCTGAACTCGACGAACGCCGCCGGCGTGGCCATCACCGTCACGCCCCCCACCAACGCCAGATCGCACTCCCCCGAACGCAGTGACTGGACCGCCAGATGCAGCGCCACCAAGGACGAGGAACATGCGGTGTCCACCGACACCGCCGGCCCCTCGAGGCCCAGCACATAGGCGACCCGTCCCGACGTCACGCTCAACGTCGACCCGGTCAGTCCGTAGCCTTCCAGGTCCCCCTTGACTTCGCCGCCGTAACCGGCGTGGATCACCCCGGCGAATACGCCTGTCGAGGTGCCGCGCAGGGTGGTCGGATCAATCCCGCTGCGTTCCAACGCTTCCCAGGACAACTCCAGCATCACCCGCTGCTGTGGGTCCATCGCGAGCGCCTCGTTGGGTCCGATCCCGAAGAAGCCGGCGTCGAAGTCGCCCGCATTTTGCAGGAAGCTACCGCGGCGGGTGTAGGTCTTACCGGGCTGGTCCGGATCCGGGTCGTACATGCCGTCGATATCCCAGCCGCGGTCAATGGGGAAGTCGGAGACGCCGTCGCGACCGGCCATCAGCATGTCCCACAACGCTTCCGGCGAATCGACGCCACCGGAATACCGGCACGCCATGCCCACCACGGCAACCGGCTCGTTCAGCTTGCCTTCGAGTTCGGACAACCGTCGCCGGGTTCGCCGCAGATCCGCGGTGAGCCGCTTCAGGTAATCGACGTGCTTGGCGGTGCCCTCCGTACCCTGATCCATGCTCTAGGACCCGAGTTCTTCGTCGAGGATGGCGAACAGTTCGTCATCGCTGGCGGCGGCCAGGTCGTCGTCGGTGGTCAAGTTGGCCAGGATGGCCTGCAGTCGGTGGGACAGCTGGCTTCTTTCCTGCGGGGTCCAGTCCGCCCGGTCCACCAGAGCGTCCAGTTCACGGGTGATGTCGTGGAAGCGCGCCAGTGGGTCGGCCTGTTCAGTCGGGGTCGCCAGCCGGACGCCGAGGTGCTCGGCCAGGGCGCTGGGACTCGGATAGTCGAAGATCAGGGTGGGCGAAAGTGTAAGTCCGGTAGCAGTTTTGAGCCGGTTGCGCAATTCGACGGCGGTGAGCGAGTCGAACCCCAGTTCCTGAAATGCGCGCTGAGCGTTGATGTCAGCGGTACTCGAACGACCCAGGACGGTGGCGGCATTGCTGCACACCACGTCGACCAGTTCGCGATAGCGCTGCTCAGCGTCGAGGCGACGTAGTCGCGTAGCCAAGCCTGTTGCCGGAGAATCGGTTTGGCCGGTATCGACGACCCGTCGAATGGGGCGGCGCATCAGTTCTTGCAGCAGCGGCGGGGCATCATCGGCCAGTGCGGCGGCATCGAGGCGAGTGGCGGCCACCACTCCCGGGTCTGCGGCGATCGCGGCATCGAACAAGGCGAGCGCCTGCCGCGTGGACAGCGTCGCCAATCCCACCCGGCCCATCCGGGCCTTGTCGCGATCGTCGAGATGCCGCGTCATCGCGCTGGCCTGCTCCCACAGTCCCCACGCCAGGGACAGGCCAGGCAATCCCTGAGTGCGCCGGTGTGCCACCAACGCGTCGAGGAAGCTGTTGGCCGCCGCGTAATTGCCCTGGCCGGGGGTGCCCAGCAAGCCGGCCATCGAGGAAAACACCACGAAGACAGCCGGTTCGAGATCACGGGTCAAGGTGTGCAGGTTCCATGCTCCGTCGACTTTGGCGCGCAGCACCGCGTCCACCCGCTCCGGCGTCAGCGATGCGATCAACCCGTCATCGAGGATTCCGGCGGCATGGATGACTGCCCGGAGTGGAAACTCCTCGGGTATCTGTTCCAGCAGCGCGGCAACGGCGTCGCGATCGGCCACGTCAGCGGCGACCACCGACACCCGCGCCGCGCCCGCCTCCAGCTCGCGCACCAACTCCGAAGAGCCTTGCGCGCCGGAGCGGCTGACGAGCAGCACGTGCGGGACCCGGTAGTGGGACACCAAGTGTCGGGCCAGCGCAGCACCGGCCATCCCGGTACCGCCGGTGATCAGGACGGTGCCGGCCGAGATCGCGGCGGCGATGGTGCCCGGAAGAGTCAACACCACCTTGCCGGTATGGCGGGCCTGGCTGACGTACCGATACGCCTGCCGCGTAGAGCGCACGTCGAAGGTCTTGACCGGCAACGGCGCCAGGCTGCCGGTCCGGAACAAGCCGGTCAGTTCGCTGAGCATCTGTGCGGTGTGATCGGGTCCCGCCTCGATCAAGTCGAATGCCCGGTACCGGATTCCGTGCCCGGTGAGTGCGTTCGCGTCGCGAAGGTCGGTCTTGCCCATCTCGATGAATCGTCCGCCCGGCGCCAACAGTCGCAGCGAGGCGTCGACGAATTCACCGGTCAGGGAGTTCAGCACCAGATCGACGCCGGCGCCGCCTGCGGTGACCCGGAACTTGTGCTCGAAGTCCAGACTTCGGGAATCGCCGATGTGATCGTCGTCAAAACCCATCGCGCGCAGCGTGTCCCATTTGCCGCGGCTCGCGGTGGCGAACACCTCCAGCCCCCAATGCCGGGCCAGCTGCACCGCCGCCATGCCGACACCTCCGGTGGCGGCGTGTATCAACACCCGCTCGCCGACTCGGGCTGCACCCAACACCTTCAGTCCGTACCAGGCGGTCAGGAACACCACGGGCACACCCGCGGCCGACTCCAGCGACCAGCCCGCCGGCACCGCTGTGACCAGGCGTCGGTCGACCACCGCTTCGGGTCCGACCACTCCCAACAGTCCCATCACGGCGTCGCCGACGGCGACATCGGAAACCCCCGGCCCCACTTCGAGGACGACCCCGGCGCCCTCGACGCCCAACTCGCCGCCGCCCGGGTACATCCCCAACGCCACCAACACATCTCGGAAGTTCACCCCTACCGCGGCCACCGCGACGCGCAGCTGCCCGGCGGCGAGGGCGGATCGCGCACAGGAACCTACCTGGACGCCCTCCAGCGTCCCCGAACCGTCGGTGACCAGACGCCATCCGTCATCGGCCTCGGGCAGTGTGAGTCTCGGACTCAGGGGCTTCAGCCGGGCCCGATAGGCCACCCCACTCCGCACGATCAGTTGCGTCTCCCCGCAACCGATTACCTTGCCGACATCGACGGATCCGTCGGAATCAAGGAGCAGCACCCGGCCCGGGTGTTCGGCCTGGGCCGAACGCACCAATCCCCACACCGCCGCGCCGGGCAGATCCGAGACGGCCTCGTCGTCCAACGCCACCGCGCCGCGCGTCAGCACGACCAGCAACCCTGGCTCGTCACCGGCCAACCAGTTCTGCAGCCTCGCGAGGGCCGCGTGAGTGGCGGCATAAACCGCCGACGGGTCGTCGGCGTCCCCAGATGGCGGCTGCCACACCGTGATCGGAGTGTCGCCGCCGTCGGCGAGCGCGACCGGCGACCAAGCGACCTCGAACAGTCCGGCGTCGTCACGCACAACCGACGACTGCGCGGAGACGGGACGGAAAGTGAGGCTGCGCACGGTCAGTACGGGCAACCCGGTCGGGTCGGCCAGCTCCACCCGGACCGCGTGGGTGCCGGCGGGGCTGATCCGGACCCGCAACCGGGTGGCGCCCGCGGCATGTAGCGACACACCCTGCCAGGCGAACGGCAACACCGTGTCGGTCTGCGGACCGCAAACACCCAAAGCGTGTAGCGCGCCGTCCAGCAGCGCAGGGTGCATACCGAAACCCGTTGCGGTCAGACCGGCGTCTTCGGCCAGCACGACTTCGGCATAGAGGTCGCCGCCGGACTGCCACACCGCCTGCAGGCCCTGAAACGCCGGCCCATAGTCGTATCCCCGCGCGGCCAGCCGAGCGTAGGCGTCGGCCAACTCGATCGGCTCGGCGTTCGGCGGCGGCCACGACGACATGTGGGTCTGCGGACTCAGCTCACCTCCGCTCAGCATCCCTTGGGCATGCAGAACCCATCCCGAATCCGGTTGAGCGGCGGCGGAATAGATCGAGATCGTACGTCGATCAGACTCGTCTGAGGCACCGACCACCAGCTGTATCCGCACCGCCGCGTCGTCAGGCAACGGCAGCGGGGTCGACAGGGTCAGCTCGTCGAGCACCGGGAGTCCGACTTGATCTCCGGCCCGGATGGCGAGTTCGACGAATCCGGCGCCCGGAAACAGCACGGTGCCGTTGACCGCGTGGTCGGTGAGCCAGGGCTGCGCGGCCGCGGACAATTGGCCCGTCAACACCACGCCGCCGGAGTCGGGCCGCTCCACGACCGCGCCGAGCAGCGCGTGCTCGGCGCCCTGCAGCCCGTCCCGGCGTATATCCCGCGCCGTCGACTCGGCAAGCCAAAACCGCCGCCGCGCAAAGCCGTACGTCGGCAACGCCACTTGCTCGGCGCCGCGGAACGCAGGCCGCCAATCCACGGTCACGCCGGCCACGTGGGCCTGGGCCGCCGAAAGCCAGAACCGTCGCAGCCCGCCGTCGTCGCGACCCAAAGTGGGTACGATTACCGGTTGGGAAGCGGGATTGCGCACGGCCAGCGTGTCTTCGACGGCCGCGGTCAGCACCGGGTGGGGGCTGGATTCAATGAACACCTGGTAGCCCATTTCCGATGCCGCGCTCACCGCGCTTTCGAATTGCACTGTGCGCCGCAGGCTTTCGTACCAGTAGTCCGGGGTGAGTTCGGCGGTGTCGATGACGTGCCCGGTCAGCGTGGAGAAGAACGTCACGGAGGACGATTGCGGCTCGATACCTGTGAGCGCCTCGAGGAGCGGGGTGCGGATCGCATCGATGTGGGCGCAGTGGGAGGCGTAGTCGACGTCGATCCGGCGGGCGCGCAGGCCGTCGGCGTCACATTGCCGCACCAATTCGGCGACGGCGTCCACTTCGCCGGACACGGCCACCGCCGAAACACCGTTCACGGCAGCGATACTCAAGCGCCCGCCCCACGGCGCCACCAGCCTCTCGGCTTCGGACGGTCCGACGGCCAGCGAAGCCATGCCGCCCGCCCCGGACAGCTGGGTCAGCAGCCGACTGCGTCGCGCCACCACACGCGCCGCCTCCTGCAACGACAGCGCCCCGGCCACGCAAGCAGCCGCGATCTCACCCTGCGAATGTCCGATCACCGCATCGGGTGTGACGCCCATCGAACGCCACAACTCAGCCAAGGACACCATCACCGCCCACAGCGCCGGCTGTACCACGTCCACCCGGTCCAGACGCGGGGCGTCGGGGGCGCAACGGAGAACGTCGATCACCGACCAGTCGACATGTGCGCGCAGCGCCTCGTCACAACGCTGCATCTGCTCGGCGAAAACCGGTGCACTACCCAGCAATTCGGCGCCCATGCCAGCCCACTGTGAGCCTTGCCCGGGGAACACGAACACCGTCTTGCCCATCATCGTGCGTGCCCGGCCGACCACCGTGCCGGAACCCTGTTCGCCGGCAGCCAATCCCGCGAGTTCGGCCAGCAACTGCTGACGATCGGTGCCCACCAGGACCGCGCGATGTTCAAACATTGCCCGTGTGCCAACCAGCGACAAGCCGACATCGGGCGCACTCAGGGCGTCGTCGGCGCTGACCCAGGCCGACAACCGTCGCACCTGGTTGCGCAGCGCGGCGGGCGAGCGTGCCGACACCACCCACGGCGCTGCACCGTCAACCCCTTCGCGCACAGCCCTTTCGACCGCAGGCGCCTCCTGCAGAATCACGTGCGCGTTGGTCCCGCTGATCCCGAACGACGACACCGCAGCACGACGTGGCCGTCCAGAGCGTGGCCACGCCTGTGCCTCGGTCAACAGCGACACCGCACCGGCAGACCAATCCACCTGCGGCGTGGGCGCATCCACATGCAACGTCTTGGGCATGACGCCGTGCCGCATCGCCAACGTCATCTTCATCACCCCGGCCACGCCGGCCGCGGCCGACGTGTGCCCCATGTTGGACTTGATCGAGCCGAGCCGCAGGGGCTCGGTGCGCCCCTGACCGTATGTCGCCAGGATCGCCTGTGCCTCAATGGGATCTCCCAGGGTAGTTCCCGTCCCGTGCCCTTCGACCACGTCGACGTCGGCGGCGCCCAGCCGCGCGCTCGCCAATGCCGCGCGGATCACCCGCTGCTGGGACGGACCGTTGGGGGTTGCCAGGCCATTGGACGCTCCGTCCTGGTTGACCGCCGAACCCCGCACCAGCGCCAGGACCTGATGACCCAACCGCTGCGCATCTGCCAACCGTTCCACGACCAGCGCACCGGCACCCTCGGCGAAAGCCGTGCCGTCAGCGGCGGCGGCGTACGCCTTGCACCGGCCGTCAACCGAAAGTGCCCGCTGCCGGCTGAATTCGACGAACATCGCGGGCGTGGCCATCACCGTCACCCCACCCACCAGGGCCAGGTCGCACTCCCGCGACCGCAGCGACTGCACGGCCAGGTGCAGCGCCACCAGCGACGAAGAACACGCGGTGTCGGTCGACACTGCGGGCCCTTCCAGACCCAGCACATACGCCACCCGGCCCGACGCCACGCTCAACGTCGAACCACGTAACCCGTAGCGTTCCAGGTCGCCGGGCACCCGGCCCTGGCCGCCGTAGGAACCATGGAAGATGCCGACGAACACGCCGGTCGGCGAGCCCCGCAACGTGAGCGGGTCGATTCCGGCTCGCTCCAACGCTTCCCAGGACACCTCCAACAGCAGCCGCTGCTGTGGATCCATCGCGAGCACCTCGCTGGGCGCGATCCCGAAGAACTCGGCGTCGAATCCGGCGACGTCGCCGAGGAACCCCCCGGCACGGGTGTAGGACTTACCGACCGCGTCGGGATCAGGATCGAACAGCGCCGCGCTGTCCCAGCCGCGATCCGTCGGAAACTCCGAGACCACGTCGCGGCCGTCGGCCACCATCTGCCACAGCGCCTCGGGCGAATCCACCCCGCCGGGATACCGGCAACCCATGCCCACCAACGCAATTGGTTCAGTGCTTTGCGCCAGATAGTCGCGGTTTTCCCGCTTGAGGCGCTCGTTTTCTTTGAGAGATCTCCGCAGGGCCTGGATGAGCTCGTCTTGGGTGCTGGTCATGCCACACGAAAAGTATTCAGTGCCAGCGCAACAGCACCAGTTCGGAACAGAACCCGGGCCCCATCGCGATCATCAGGCCCGGACTTCCGCTGGGCGGCGGTTTGGCGATGGTGTCACGCAGCACATGCAATACCGACGCCGACGACAGGTTGCCGATCTCCCCCAGCGAGCGCCAGGTCAATTCCAGCGCTTCCGTTGGCAGATCAAGGGTCTCGGTGATCGCCTCGATGATCTTGGGTCCACCCGGGTGGGTCACCCACGCACCGACATCGGCGACGTTCAGGCCATGCTCGCCCAGGAACGCGGTGACGTCGTTGCCCAGATACTGCTTGACGACCGCGGCCAGGTCCTTGGACAAGACCAACTCGAACCCGGCCGAGCCGACGTCGTAACCCATGGTGCGCAACGAGTCGGGATAGAGATGGCTGCGCGAGTCGAGGATGGACGGGCCGGCCGCCGCCAGCTGTTCGGCGCGGCGATCCCCGACGCCGACCACCGCTGCCGCGCCGTCAGCAAACAGTGCGCTACCTACCAGTCCGGCTACCGACGGCTTGTACCCGGGGAAGGTCAGCGAGCACAGTTCGACCGCGACCAATGCTGCGACGCCGTCGGGAGCGCCCCGCAGGTAGTCGTGCAACCGGGCCACCCCCGCCGCGCCGGCCACACAACCCAGCCCGAACAGCGGCACGCGGCGCACGTCGGGACGCAGCCCGACCCGACCGGCGATCCGGGCGTCCAGCGAAGGCACGGCGAGTCCGGTCACCGTGGTCGTGATGAGCACGTCGAGATCCTCGGGCGCCAGCCCCGCCTCGTCGAGCGCACCCATCAGCGCCTCGACGCCCAGATCCACGGCCTTCTCGATGAAAATCCCGTTGGCCTCGCCGAAGTCGTTGAGTTTCGGGTACTTCTCCAGCGGGAGCACGAGGTGGCGGCTGTTCACTTTCGCGCTGGCGTGCAATTGCCGGACGATGTCTTCATAACCCTCGAAATCGGGAATGTTGACAAAGGTGTCGGTCAGTTCGTGCTGCGAGTAGCGATACGGTGGCAAGGCGCCGAAGACACCTGCGATGACGCTCATTGGTCCCACCCCTTTGATACGAACATCAAGGCCACATTGTTCACCAAGATCGGTCAATCGGATCGCGCAAAGGTCAAAGTTTAGTCCGCCCTAATCCGACCGGCAAAGAAGCAGGACGACACTCAGCGCTGCAGCTGCCCCCGCAGCCGGTCGGCCGCCGAGCGCAACGCGGTGAGTTGCTGGGCAACCTGGTTAGGCGCGGTGCCGCCCCGGCGATCACGTGACATGACCGAACCCTCGATGGTCAGCACGTCGCGGACCTGCGGCGTCAAGTCGGTGCTGATCGCGGCCAGCTCGTCGTCGGTGAGCTCTTGCAGCCCGACCCCGCGCTGTTCGGCGGTACGCACCGCCGCGCCGGCCGCCTCGTGCGCAGACCGGAACGGAACACCTTGTCGCACAAGCCATTCAGCGATATCTGTGGCGAGTGTGTAACCGGCCGGCGCTAGTGCGGCCATCCGCTCGACATGGAAGGTCAGGCTGCCCACCAGCCCGGCCATCGCCGGCAGCAGCAACTCCAGCTGCAGCACCGAGTCGAACACCGGCTCCTTGTCCTCCTGCAGGTCACGGTTGTAGGCCAATGGCTGGGCTTTGAGCGTGGCCAGCAGCCCGGCCAGGTTGCCGATCAGCCGCCCGGACTTGCCCCGGGCCAGTTCGGCGATGTCGGGGTTCTTTTTCTGGGGCATGATCGAACTGCCGGTGGACCACGAGTCGTGCAAGCTGACGTAGCCGAACTCCGTCGAACTCCACAAGATGATGTCTTCGGCCAGCCGGGACAGATCGACGGCGATCATCGCGAAGACAAACGCCGCCTCGGCCGCGAAGTCCCGGGCCGCGGTGGCGTCGACCGAGTTGTCGGCGGCGGCGGTGAAGCCAAGGTCGGCGGCGATCGCGTCGGGATCCAGGCCCAGGGACGAGCCGGCCAGCGCGCCCGAGCCGTAGGGCGAGATCGCCGCCCGCTTGTCGAAGTCCACGATGCGGTCCACATCGCGCAGCAACGGCTGCGCGTGGGCGAGCAGATGATGCGCCAGCAGGATCGGCTGGGCCGACTGCAGGTGCGTCTTGCCCGGCATGATGTCCGTCGGGTGGGCGGCGGCCTGGTCTGCCAGCGCGGCGACGACGTCGAGCACGCCGTCAGCGACCCGCCGTACCGCGTCGCGCAGCCACATCCGGAACAGCGTCGCCACCTGGTCGTTACGCGACCGCCCGGCCCGCAAGCGGCCACCGAGATCCGCCCCGACGCGGTCGATGAGTCCGCGTTCCAGCGCCGCGTGCACGTCCTCGTCGGAGACCAGTGGACCGAAGCTGCCGTCGGCGACGTCCTCGGCCAGGCTGTCCAGTCCCGCCAGCAAGCCATCGCGCTGTTCTTCGGTGAGCAGGCCGGCCCGGTAGAGCACCACGGTGTGGGCGCGCGAAGCGATGATGTCGTACGGTGCCAGCACCCAGTCGAAATGCGTCGATTTGCTCAGCGCGGCCAACGCGTCGGAGGGCCCGCCGGCGAACCGCCCGCCCCACAACGACCCCTCGTTGGTGCTCACTTTTTTGTGCCGAGCAGACGCAAAAGCCCCTTTGCGCCCGGCGTGTCGGGGGCTTTTGCGTCTGCTCGCCAGACGACGGTCACCGCAGATCCCGGCGGGCGGACAGCTTCGACGACAACCCGTGCACGTAGACGAAGCCCTTCGACATGGACTGGTCGAAGGTGTCGCCCTCGTCGTAGGTGGCCAGGTTGAAGTCGTAGAGCGACTCCGCACTGCGCCGCCCGTTGACGGCGATGTGACCGCCGTGCAGGACCAGCCGAATCTCGCCGGTGACGTGCTCCTGGGTCTTGGCGACGAAGCTCTCCAATGCGATCTTCAGCGGCGAGTACCACAGGCCGTCGTATACCAGTTCGGCCCAGCGCTGGTCGGTCTGACGCTTGAACCGGCCCAACTCGCGCTCGAGGGTGACATGCTCGAGTTCGGCGTGCGCGGTGATCAGCACCATCGCGCCGGGTGCCTCATAGATCTCGCGACTCTTGATGCCCACCAACCGGTCTTCGACGACATCGAGGCGCCCGACGCCCTGTGCGCCGGCGCGCCGGTTCAGTTCCTCGATGGCCTGCAAGACAGACGTCGACTTGCCGTCGATGGATACCGGCACGCCCTGTTCGAAGCCGACGATCACCTCGTCGGGGGTGTTCCAGTTGACGGTCGGGTCTTCGGTGTAGTCGTAGACGTCTTTGGTAGGCGCATTCCAAAGGTGTTCGAGGAAGCCGGTTTCCACCGCGCGGCCCCACACGTTCTGGTCGATCGAGAACGGCGAGCGTTTGGTGACGTTGATCGGGATGGCGTTCTCCTCGGCGAACGCGATGGCCTTCTCGCGGGTCCAGGCGTAATCGCGGACCGGGGCCAGTACCTCGAGATCGGGTGCCAGCGAAGCGAATCCGACTTCGAATCGAACTTGGTCATTGCCCTTGCCGGTGCAGCCGTGCGCGACGATGCCGCCGCCGTGCTCGCGTGCCGCGGCGACGAGATGCTTGACGATCAACGGCCGGCTGATGGCCGACACCAGCGGATAGCGGTCCATGTAGAGCGCGTTGTTGAGGATGGTGGGCAGGCAGTAGCCGTCCGCGAACTCGTCACGGGCGTCGACGACGACGGCTTCGACGGCGCCGCAGTCCAGTGCCCGCTGGCGGACGACCTCCATGTCCTCGCCGCCCTGGCCGAGGTCGATCGCTACGGCGACGACCTCGCGGCCGGTCTCCTTGCCGATCCAGCTGATGGCCACCGAGGTGTCCAGGCCGCCGGAATAGGCCAGGATGACGCGCTCTGACATGAACCAATCTCCTTTATCTGAGGTTCTCGATAGCGGTGGCCAGATCGGCGCCGGTCATCGGCTCACGAGCTGCCACGAACACGGTGTCATCACCGGCGATGGTGCCGACCACGTACGGTAACGCGGCGCGGTCGAGCGCGCTGGCCAGGTAGTGGGCGCCCCCGGGCGGGGTGCGCAACACCGCGAGGTTGGCGCTGGCGTCGGTGGACACCAGCAGCTCGGCGAGCAGCCTGGAAAGCCGTCCGGTACCGCCGGCGACCCCGCGTACCGGGCTGCCGTCCTCGGGGACGACGTAGACGCCGACACCGCCGTCGGCGCCGCGCAGCTTGACCGCGCCCAGTTCCTCGAGATCCCGGGACAGGGTGGCCTGGGTGACCTCGATTCCTTCCGCCGCCAGCAGGGCCGCGAGTTGGCTTTGACTGTGCACCTCCCGGGTGGACAGCATCGCCACGATGCGAGCCTGCCGTCCGGCGCGATTGGCGCTGATCTCCGGTGACGCTTTGATGTTTCCGTTCGTCATCGTGACCGCTCCAACAGCCAGACCAGCAGCGCCTTCTGCGCGTGCAGTCGATTCTCGGCCTCGTCCCACACCGCGCTGGCCGGCCCGTCCATCACTTCATCGGTGATCTCGTCGCCGCGGTGCGCCGGAAGGCAATGCAGCACAATGGCTTCGGGGTGCGCAAGGTCGAGCAGACGCTGGTTGATCTGGAACGGCCGGAACGGCTTGACGCGATCCAGGCCGTCGTCTTCCTGTCCCATCGACGTCCAGGTATCGGTCACCAGGACGTCGGCGCCGTCGGCGCCTGAGTCCGGGTCATCGGTCACGGTCAGCTCGGCGCCGGTCTCCCGGGCGCGGCGGTCGGTGGCGGCGACTACGCCGGAATCGGGTGTAAACCCTTCCGGTGCAGCGATGGTGACGTGCATGCCGGCGGTCACCGCACCGAGCATCAGCGAGTGAGCCATGTTGTTGCTGCCGTCGCCGAGGTAGGTCAACTTCAAGCCGTGGAGGCTTCCTTTGCGCTCGGCGATCGTCTGCAGGTCGGCCAGCACCTGACAGGGATGGAACTCGTCGGACAGCGCGTTGACGACGGGCACGGTGGCAGCCGAGGCCATGGCGACGAGGCGCTCTTGCCCGAAGGTCCGCCACACGATGGCATCGACGAAGCGGGACAGCACCCGTGCGGTGTCCTCCAAGGACTCGTCGCGACCCAGTTGGGTGCTGCGTCCGTCGACGACCACGGCATGGCCGCCGAGTTGCGCGATGCCCATCTCGAAGGAGAACCGGGTCCGGGTGGAGTTCTTGTCGAAGATGACCGCGACTCCGCGGGGCCCCTCGAGGGGACGACGGGCGAACGGGTCCTTCTTCAGCTCAGCGGCAAGTTGGAGGACCTCGGCCTGTTCCGCAGCGCTCAGGTCGTCATCACGCAGGAAATGTCTTGTCACGTCTGTGTTCCCGCCGCGTCGAGGATGCGCGGCAGCGCGGCGACGAAGCCGTCCAGCTGCTGCTCGGTGATGATCAGCGGCGGCGCCAGCCGAATAACGTTGGGTGCGGCCGCGTTCACCAGGTAGCCGGCACTTCGGGCGGCCGCCTCGGCGTCTTTGGCGCTCGCGACGGTCAGCACGATCCCCAGCAGCAACCCCCTACCGCGCACGTGGTCGATCAACGGGTGGCCCAGTGATTCGATGCCGTGCCGCAGGGCCTTGCCTTTGACATCGGCACCACGCACCAAGTCGTCGGCGGCCAGCACCTTGAGCACCGCCATCGCGGCCGCGGTGCAGACAGGGTTGCCGCCGAAGGTGCTGCCGTGCAATCCGGGAGTCAGCAGATCTGCGGCCCGCCCTATCGCGATGCACGCCCCGATCGGCAGCCCACCTCCGAGGCCCTTTGCCAATGTCACCACGTCGGGAGTGATGCCGTCGTGCTGATGGGCGTAAAACGTTCCCGTGCGGCCCATCCCGGTCTGCACCTCGTCGAGCACCAGCAAGGCGCCGTGCCGGGTGGTGATCTCACGCGCGGCCGTCAGGTAGCCCCCGGGGGGGACGACGACACCGCTCTCCCCCATGATCGGTTCGAGAAACACTGCGGCCGTGTCGTTGTCGACCGCGGCGGCCAACGCATCGGCGTCGCCGTATGGGATGTGTGTCACGTTGCCCGGCAGCGGTTGGAATGGCGCCTGCTTGGCGGGCTGTCCGGTGAGGGCCAGGGAACCCATCGTGCGGCCGTGAAACGCCTCCTGTGCCGCAACGAGTTTCGTGCGACCGGTCAGGCGGGTCAACTTGAACGCCACCTCGTTGGCTTCGGTCCCGGAGTTGCAGAAGAACACACGCGCTTGGGCTTCGGCGCCGAGCAGGGCGATCAGTTGCTCGGCCAGCGCGATACCGGGTTCGTTGGCATAGAGGTTGGAGGTGTGCCCCAATGTCGACATCTGTTGTGTGACAGCATCGATGACGGCGGGGTGGCGGTGCCCGAGCACGTTGACGGCGATGCCGCCGAGCAGGTCGACGTAAGTCTTGCCGTCCACGTCGGTGAGCACGGCGCCGTCACCACTAGCCAGCGCCATCGGCGGTGTGCCGTAGTTGTTCATCATGACGGCCTGCCAACGCTGCTGCACCGCTTCGGTTTGCGTCATGCCGACACCACCTTGGTGCCGGTTCCCGCATTCGTGAACAACTCCACCAACACACAGTGCTCGACGCGTCCGTCGATGACGTGTGCGCTGGGCACACCGGCGGTGACGGCCCGCAGGCACGCTTCCACTTTGGGGATCATGCCCGCCTCCAGACGGGGTAACAGTTGGGCCAAGGTGGCCGTGTCGATCTCGCTGACCAACGAAGTTCGGTCCGGCCAGCTGGTGAACAGACCTTCGACATCGGTGAGCATGAGCAGCTTTTCGGCTCCCAGCGCTTCGGCCAGCGCCGCGGCCGCCGTGTCAGCATTGATATTGTGCACCACGCCATCGACGTCAGGCGCCAGCGTCGAGACCACCGGAATCCGCCGTGCGGCAATGAGATCCAACACTGCGGCGGTGTTCACCAGCTCGACGTCACCGACCAGACCGATGTCTGTATCCACGCCATCGACGGTGACGCTGCGACGCACGGCTGTGAACAGCTGAGCATCTTCACCGGTGATGCCGACCGCGTACGGTCCATGCGCATTGATCAGATTGACCAGTTCCCGGCCTACCTGCCCGAACAACACCATGCGGGCCACGTCGAGCACTTCCGGTGTGGTGACACGGAATCCACCCTTGAAATCACCGTCGATACCCAGCCGACGCAGCATGGCGCTGATCTGCGGCCCTCCGCCGTGCACAACCACCGGATGGATGCCACAGTTGCGCAGGAATGCCATGTCGGAGGCAAACGCCCGCCGCAGTGATTCGTCGAGCATGGCGTGGCCACCGTATTTGACGACGACGATCTTGCCGTGCAACTGCTTGAGCCAGGGCAGCGCTTCGGCCAAAACCTGCGCCTTGACCTGGGTTGACAGCGATTCGGTGGTCTCCGTCATGAGCTGTAGGCCGAATTCTCTTCGACATATCCGTGCGACAGGTCCGTGGTCCGGATGGTGGCGGTGCCGTCGCCGACAGCGAGATCCACCACGATGTCGATATCGCTGCCGGTCAGATCGACGTCGCGCGCGCCCGGGGTGCCGACGCCGTCGCGGTAGACGACGAAACCGTTGAAGGACACTGTGATCCGATCGGGTTCCAGGTAGACCGGGGCCAATCCAACGGCGGCCAGGACCCGTCCCCAGTTCGGGTCGGAACCGAACAATGCGGTCTTGACCAGGCTGTCGCGAGCGATCACCCGCGCTGCGGTCACCGCATCGTCTTCTGTGCGAGCGCTTTTCACGGTCACGTGGACCCGCTTGGTGACACCCTCGGCGTCCGCCTGCAGCTGAGCGCACAGGTCGTCACAGACCCGCAACACCGCGTCTTCGAGATCCTCTGCCGCCGGGGCGATTTCACTGGCTCCCGACGAGAGCAGGAGCACGGTGTCGTTGGTCGAGCAGGTTCCGTCGACGTCGAGCCGGTCGAATGTGCGGATGGTGGCGCGTCGCAGCGCTTGCCCGAGGGTGTGGGCGTCGGCCACGGCGTCGGTGGTGATCACGCACAGCATGGTGGCCAGGGACGGCGCCAGCATGCCGGCACCCTTTGCCATCCCGCCGACGGTCCAGTTGTCTTTGTGGTGCAGTGCAACCTGTTTGGGCACGGTATCGGTGGTCATGATGGCGTGCGCGGCATCGTCGCCGCCGGTAAGTCCACCGTGCATCTCGTGCACCACGTCGCGGACGCCGGCCAGTACCTTATCCATCGGCAGCCGGTCGCCGATCAACCCGGTGGAGCACACCGCGACCTCTACGGCGCCGGTCTCGGTTCCCCAGTCCGACAACGCAGTTGCCACTGCTTCAGCGGTCGCGTGGGTGTCTTGGAAGCCACCGGGACCGGTACAGGCGTTGGCGCCACCGGAATTGAGGATCACCGCCCGCAGTCGCCCGGTCGTCAGCACCTGTTGTGTCCACAGCACCGGCGCGGCCTTGACTTTGTTGCGGGTGAGCACCCCCGACGCCGCGTAGTCGGGACCCTCGTTGAAGACCAGCGCCAGGTCGGGCGCACCGGATGCCTTGATGCCGGCCGCGATTCCGGCGGCGCGGAAGCCGGCCGGAGCCGTCACCCCTTGCGCCCGCACCAGCCTCGTGGAGTCGACGGTATCGGTCACGGTGCCACCCCGACGATCGAAAGCCCCTCGCCCTCCGGCCAACCCAGCGCCAGGTTCATCGACTGTACGGCGGCCCCACCGGTGCCTTTGACGAGGTTGTCGATCGCGGCGATCGCCACGAACGTCGCGGCGTCTTCGTCCACCGCGATGGCGATGTGTGCGGCGTTGCTACCGATCACGGACCCGGTGCGGGGCAGCTGCCCGTCAGGCAGCAGATGGACAAAGGGCTCTGCGTCATAGGCCTTCTCATATGCCGTTCGCAGTTGCGAGATCGGCGCTTGGGTGCGTGCGGTGCACGTCGCGAGGATTCCGCGTGAAGTCGGGATGAGCACCGGGGTAAACGACACTGTGACGTTGCGGTCGGTCACCGCCCGCAATCCTTGTGCGATCTCGGGGGTATGCCGGTGGACGCCGCCGACGCTGTAGGCGCGCGCCGATCCGATGACCTCCGCCCCGAGCAGGTCGGCCTTGGCTGTGCGCCCAGCCCCCGAAGTGCCGCTGACAGCGACGATGGTGACTGCGGGCTCGATGAGATCGTCGGCGACCGCAGGCAGGAGGGCCAGCAGTGCTGCCGTCGGATAGCAGCCCGGTACTGCGATACGGCGGGTTCCTTTCAACCGCTCCCGCGCTCCCGGTAGCTCGGGCAGACCGTAAGGCCAGCTCCCGGAATGCGGAGAGCCATAGAACCGCTCCCATGCCTGAGAATCGGTTAGTCGGAAATCCGCACCACAGTCGATGACGAGCGTTTCGGGTCCGAGTTGCTCGGCGAGCGCTCCCGAGTGCCCGTGCGGAAGACCGAGGAAGACGACGTCATGACCGCGCAGGACGGCAACCTCGGTGGGTTCGACGACGCGATGAGCCAACGGAACAAGGTGCGGGTGATGCTCGCCGAGCGTGCTGCCGGCGCTGGACGCTGCCGTCACTGATCCGATGACCAGCCGGCCGTCCGAGTAAGAGGGGTGTCCGAGCAGCAGGCGCAGGACCTCGCCGCCCGCGTATCCGGTGGCTCCGGCAACCGCTACCCGTATCGCGTCGACCATCCGGCGATTGTGCATGTTTATGCAGTCGATCGCAAATTCATTCGTTGTGAGCAGATTTTTCGTTCTGCCACATGCGAGGAGGATCGGCGTTATCGTTGTCAAACCGACACGCCGCGGCGTACTGTCCCATTGTGTCGATTTCGCCCCATTCACATCGGAGCAAATGCTCTCGGGCACAACGGTTTTCGGCCAAAAGGTAGGACTGCGGCGGCGATCGCAGACCCTAAGATTCAGGGCCGGAAACTCTTAGAAATAACTGGTTTAAGCGCCCTCCCCTTTGGGGACCTATTGGGCACGTGTTGTCTCAGCGGCGTTCGGGCGTCGCCGAGTCAAGGCTTGTCTATTTGGGTCATCTGGGGAGATGGACATGTCATTTGTTATCGCTGTACCTGCGTTCGTGGAAGCTGCGGCCGACCAGTTGGCCGGTATCGGGTCTTCACTAGTCGAGGTAAGTTCGTCGGCCGTACTCGCCACGACCGAGCTGGCGCCGGCCGCGGCGGACGAGGTATCGACCGCTATTGCGCGGCTGTTTGGCACCTTCGGTAGCGAATACCAGGCCGTCAACGCTCAAGCGGCGGCGTATCACCAGGAGTTCGTCACTCTACTGACCCGAGGCGCGACGTCCTACGCCGCCGCGGAAGCGCTGAATATTTCGGCGCTGTTCAACCTGAACAACATTGCGGCCAACATCGAGATCGGCCTCAACAACGTCGCCGCTGGTTTCCAAGGGGCCCTGAGCGGATCGCTCGGTGGCTTCGGCGGCTCGATCGGAGGTTCGGGGTCTCTGGGCCTGAACGCCGCCACCGCATTGCGGGCTCTCACGGCTCTTCCCAGCCTCGGTGCGGGACTTGCTCTTGAGACTGGTGGCGCGTTGGCTTCTGGTCTGGGCACTGGACTGGCGCAGACCAGTCAGGCCATCATCGGCGCCGGCGCGGCCTTCCAGGGCCTGGGGGCAAGCCTGTCGGCATCTGGTGCCGCCTTGAGTGGCCAGGCGAATGCAGCGCTGTCCGCACTCGCGAATGCAGCTCTGGGCGCCAACCTCAATCTGAATCTGTCGGCAAACTTCAGCGGCATCCTCCCCAACCTGGCCGAACTTGCGGCGACCGGCGGACGACTCATCGGCAACCTTTCCGCTGTGCTGACCGGTGGACTGCCCGCGCTCAACGCTGCTGTCACGGGCGGCCTGAACGCCCTGGTCGACCTGGCCGGCGACTTCA
>NZ_JCALCF010000033.1:0-55881 GCF_059812185.1 Mycobacterium sp. NGS67 | reverse complement strand
AAAAGCACCCTTTTTCGGGCGAAAATGGGTGCTTTTGCGTCTGTTCGCGCTAGTGGTGGTGACTGTGGCTGTGCGGTGCCATCGGTCCGGGGTCGACGGGCTGGTGCGCGCCGGCGTTGTATCTGGCGTGTAGCCGACGAACCCAGTCGCACAGGGCGTCCACGGTGGCCTGTTGTTTGCGGGACACCGGCAGCACCGGCGCACCGCTGCGGGCGTTGCGCGCGTCGTTCAGCATCTCCACGACGTCGACATCGACATGCGAAGCCAGATCGATCTTGTTGATCACCAGCAAGTCCGCCCGCGCGATGCCGGGTCCACCTTTGCGCGCCACGTCACCTCCGCCGGCCACGTCGAGAACGAAGATCTGAGCGTCGACGAGGCCGGGTGAGAAGGTGGCGGTGAGGTTGTCGCCGCCGCTCTCGATCAGCACCATGTCGAGCGGGCCGAAGTCGTGCTCGAGATCTTCGACGGCGAGCAGGTTCATGGTGATGTCGTCCCGGATGGCGGTGTGCGGGCAGGCCCCGGTCTCCACCGCGCGGATGCGTTCGGCCGGCAGGATGCCTTGCGCGCGTAGGAAACGCGCGTCCTCGTCGGTGTAGATGTCGTTGGTGACGACCCCGAAACGGTATTCGCTGGACAGGTTTCGGCACAGGGTGGCGATCAGCGAACTCTTGCCGGTTCCGACGGGTCCGGCCACCCCCAACCGCAGCGCTCGTCGTCCGTGCTGCGAAAGATGTTGGTGTTCATGCACTTCTGGGCTCCTGTTCGGTGGTGGGGATACGGCTTTCGGCTTCGGGTGCGGTGCCGCACCACCAAGTTCCGAGTTCGGAGAGCCCTGCGGTCATCGCCTCCCTCAGCTCGAGGTTGTCGTCGGCGAGTGCGGTGATGAGCATCCCCGGACCGGCCAGCGGCAGCGCGGCGGCAGCATCGGTCAGCACAGAGCCTCTGTCTGGCCAGATCCGTTGCGGCTCAACCAGAACGACGGACCCGACCGCTCGATGCGTGGCGGCGACGGCCGCGCTGTTCCAGCCCGGCGCGTCCGGGCCGATGTGCAGGTCCTGCCGATACAGCGGCCGGCCATCGCGCCGGATGCTCAGCCGTTGACCGATGGTGCCGGGTTGTTCACCGTGGCGGCCGAGGATGAGTTCCTCGCGCATCAGCAGTCGAGCGGTGGGCGCGAGTTCGACCCGAATGTCGTTGTGGTGCCTGCAGTTCGCGGCGGCGATCAACGGTTCGGGCAGCCAGACCAGCGTGGCGCCCTCGCCCACCCGGACCCGGGCGGTGGTGCGCGACGGGTGGCCACGCGGTCCGGGCAGCAGCAGGGTGGGAGATATGTCGCACAGCACCAGGGCACTGTCGGCGCCGACCTCGACGTCGAGCGTGAGTTGGTCGCCGCCAACGGGTCCCGCGGCACCGGCCGCCATGCTGACCCGAGCCGGCGCCCGCAGGGCATCGGCCCACGGATCCGGCTCTTTTGGGTTGGTGAGCCGCAGCAGCAGCGGAGCCTGCGAGCGCAACACCGTCACGTGGCTGACGGGCCGGCCGTCGCTTCCGGCCGTGGCCGCGGTGGCCAGCCGTGCGTGCGCACGCATCTCACCGGGTGTGGTTTCAGGAGGCAAACAACCGTGCCTCCTGCCGAGTGTGCTGTTCGGCGGCCACGTCGAGCAACGGCGCCGCATAGGCCGGTAACTCCTCGACGGGGGTTTCGGCGTGCTCGGCCGCGGCGACGGCCAGGACGTCGAGTTCGGGCATCAGGCTCGCCAGCACGGCATGGACTTCGAGTGGGTCGAGGCTGACCAGCCGGACGGCGGCCGTGGCAGGCCCGGCGACGCTCTCGTAGAGCGCGGCCATGGCGGCCTGCCGCGCGTCGAGCTCGAATACCGTTGCGGCAACGCCCAACACGATCGGTTGATGCGGCCGTCGACCCAGACCGTCCAGGCGAGGGTGCGGGCGGATCGTGCCCATCGCGCGCTGCAATTGACGCCCGAGGGTGCGAGAGACCGTCCGCAAGGCCGGAGACGGTGTCCGGGCGTCGAGTTCGACATCCAGGGCAGCCAAGAGCTCTTCGTCGTCCGACGCGGCGGCCCGGCATGCCGCGGCCGCGAACGCGGCGGCGACGGCTCCGGACGTCGCAGCGCGGCCCCGCAGGAAGTCCCGCAGGCTACTCGGGTCGAAGACGCGTCCGGCCCGCACGGTGGCTTCGATCCCGCCGGAGTGCGCGTAACCGCCGGCCGGCAACCGCCCGTCGGAGAGCAGCAACAGCGCAACCGGCATCCCGGGCATGTCAGTACAGGAAGTAGCGCTGGGTCATGGGCAATTCGGTCAGCGGCGGATGATCCGCCGGTTCACCGTCGATCCGCACTTCGAACGTGTCGGGGTTGACCTCGATGCGCGGCAACGCGTCGTTGAGCGGTAGGTCCGCTTTACTCAAATCCCGCATGTTCTTCACCGCCACCAGCGGGCGGTCCACGTTGAGCCGGTCGGCCAGTCCGTCCTCCACGGCCGCGGCTGAGACGAACGCGACGCTGGTGGCTGCCGCCGCCTTGGTGAACGCGTTGTAGCCGAGCCGCGGCAACTCCGGCTGCGGCGTAGGCACCGACGCGCTGGGATCGCCCAGCATCGCCAGCGCCGCCATACCGCCCTTGAAGACCGCGGTGGGTTTGACCCCGAACATGGCCGGTACCCACAACACGAAATCGGCCAGTTTCCCCGGCGCTATGGACCCGATCTCGTCGTCGAGGCCGTGAATCAGCGCCGGACAGATGGTGTACTTGGCGACGTAGCGCCGGACCCGGTCGTTGTCCGCGCGTTCGCCGGAACTGAGCGGGCCACGAAGATTCTTCATGGCGTGGGCGGTCTGCCAGGTGCGTATCACGGTCTCGCCGAGGCGGCCCATGGCCTGTGCGTCCGAGGACATCGCCGAGATGGCGCCCAGGTCTTGCAGGATGTCCTCGGCGGCGATGGTGCCGGCACGCACCCGGCTCTCGGCGAACTGCAACTCCGCGGGGACCTTCGGGTTCAGTTGGTGGGCCACCAGCACCATGTCGAGTTGCTCGTCGACGGTGTTGACGGTGAACGGGCGGGTCGGGGTGGTCGATGCCGGCAACACATTGGGCTCACCGGCGATCCGGATGATGTCGGGCGCGTGACCCCCGCCGGCGCCCTCGGTGTGGTAGCTGTGGAAGCTTCGTCCCGCCACGGTGCGCATCAGGTCCTCGACGAACCCCGCCTCGTTGAGCGTGTCACTGTGAATCGCGACCTGCACCCCCGCCGCATCGGCGACGCGCAGCGCGGTGTCGATCACCGCCGGGGTGGCGCCCCAGTCCTCGTGCACCTTGAACCCCGCCGCGCCGCCGCGCAGCTGCTCCCACAGCGCTTCCTCGGAGATCGTGGTGCCACGGCCCAGGAACAACACGTTGACCGGCCACGGGTCGAACCCCTCCAGCATTCGCGCCAGCCACCAGGCGCCGGGGGTGGCCAGGGTCGCCTTGCCGCCGTCGGTCGGTCCGGTCCCGCCGCCCACCAGTGTGGTGATACCGGCCTGCAGCGCCACCTCGCACATGTCCGGGGACACGAAGTGCACGTGAGTGTCGATCGCACCGGCCGTCATGATCAGCCCGGTGCCGTTCATGATCTCGGTGGACGGGCCGATCACCAGGTCGGGGTGGACGCCGTCCATGATGTCGGGGTTTCCGGACTTGCCGATGGCGGCGAACCGCCCGTCGCGGATCCCGACGTCGGCCTTGACGATGCCCCAGTGGTCCAGCACGACCACGTTGGTGATCACCAGGTCAGGCGTGCCCTGTGCCCGCGGGGTGTGCGATTGGCCCTGGGACTCGCGCCCGGATTTACCGCCGCCGAACACCACCTCGTCGCCCCCGACGCAGCGGTCCTCTTCGATCTCGATGAACAGGTCAGTATCGGCCAGCCGTAACCGGTCACCCGTGGTGGGACCGAGCATCGACACATACAGCTGGCGCTGGATGTCAGCCATCGAGGGGCCCCTTGCACTCGCCGCGGAAACCGGCCGCGATGCGCTGGCCCCCGAACGGAATCAACTCGATCTTCTGGGTGATGCCCGGGTCGAACCGGGTCAACCCGCCGGAGATGATGTTCTGCCGCTTGCCCCAGGCCGCCTGACGGTCGAACTCCAGCGCGGGGTTGGCCTCGGCGAAGTGGAAGTGCGATCCCACCGATATCGGCCGGTCGCCGGTGTTGACCACCTTCACCGTCGTCACCTCGCAGCCGACGTTGATCGCCACCGGGTCGTCGGCGAACAGGATGGCGCCGGGAGCCGACGGCGTCATGCTCGCATCCGGCCCCAGCTGCACCCTGCCGAGCGGCCCCTTGCCCGTCCCCATCGGGAACGTCTCGCCCGATCCGGCGCGCTTGCGACTCAACGGTGGCGCGTGCCGTTGCACCGAACCGACCGCCGTCTCCAGCTTGGGGTTACGCGCCAGCACCCGCTGCCCGACGGCGAAGGCTTTGCTGGCCGCACCCAACAGCCCGG
This sequence comes from Mycobacterium sp. NGS67, assembly GCF_059812185.1. Lineage (NCBI taxonomy): Bacteria > Bacillati > Actinomycetota > Actinomycetes > Mycobacteriales > Mycobacteriaceae > Mycobacterium > Mycobacterium sp. NGS67. The sequence goes on along the minus strand of NZ_JCALCF010000033.1, from coordinate 51,371 downwards.
TGGAGTCACCGGCCCGCTGCATCCGGTTGGTGACGGTGTCTTTGATCTTGTCGGTGAGCCGGCTCATGATGCGACCTTCCGAGGTCAGTGAATCGGTTGGGGGACCGTGATCAACTTGGTGCCGTCGGGAAAGGTCGCCTCGATGTCGAGTTCCTGCAGCATCTCGGCGACTCCGTCCATCACGTCTTCGCGTTTCAACACGCTGCGCGCGGCATCCTGCAGGTCCGCTTTGGTGCGGCCGTCCCGAGCGCCCTCGAGCACGAACTGGGTGAGCACCGCGGTGGCTTCCGGGAAATTCAATTTCAGGCCGCGCTCGCGACGCTTGTGCGCCACTTCGGCAGCGGTGTGAATGAGGAGGCGTTCCTTCTCTTTGACCGTCAAGAACATCGGATCCACCCTTGGTCGGCAGCGGTGTCCGAGGCTTACCCGCCGATCCGTCGCCCAAACCCCCAGAAATGCGGCTCGAGTTAGCCGTGTCGGTGCGGTGCGCGCCCCTCGGGGAACTGCACCTGCGCAACATCCGGTGGCGGCGGGACGGGCAGGGTCACGTCGTGGTCACCGAGGGTGAACGGCTCCCCGTGGTGGGTGAGTGAGGCCGGCTCACCCGAGCGCAGCCGGTAGGTGGCGTGCCCAGCGGTCGCCTCCACCGCGATGCAGCGGCCACGCCACAAGATGCGGAACGCCAACCGGCTCAGGGCCGGTGGAAGCCGCGGCGCGAACGCCAATTCTTCCCCGTGCCGGCGCATCCCGCCGAAACCGGCCACACAGGCCAGCCACGCCCCGCCGAGCGCGGCGATGTGCAAGCCGCTCGACACGTTGTCATGCAGATTGTGCAGGTCGATGAACGCCGTCTCGGCCAGATAGTCGAAGGCAAGCTCCAAGTGACCGACTTCGGCGGCCAGTATCGCCTGGGCGCAGGCCGACAGCGACGAATCCCGGACGGTCAACGCCTCGTAGTAGTGGAAGTTGCTTGACTTCTCCGCTGCGGTGAACGCGTCGCCGCGCACGTACATGGCCAGCGTGACGTCGGCCTGCTTGACCACCTGCTTGCGGTACAACTCGAAGTACGGATAGCGCAGTAACAGCGGATAGTCGGCGGGCGGTGTCCCCGCAAAGTCCCAAACCGCTTGGTGGGTGAAGTTTTCGGCTTGCTCGTGCACGCCCAGCTCAGGGTTGTACGGCAGTGTCATGTGGTCGGCGTAGTCCCGCCAGTCGGCGGTCTCGGCGTCGGCAACCTCGAACCGTGCGGCCACATCGGGACGGCGCCGACAAGCCGCGGCGGCATCGCGAAGATTCTGCTGCGCCATCAGATTGGTGAACAGATTGTTGTCGGCCAGCGCGGAGTATTCGCACGGTCCGGTGACACCGTCGATGCGGAACTGGCCGTCTGCGTTGCGGTGGCCCAGGCTCGCCCACAGCCGGGCGGTTTCCACCAGAAGCTCCACACCGCAGTCTTCCTCGAATTCGGTGTCGGCCGTAGCCGCGAGGTATTGCGCTGTGGCATAGGCGATGTCGGCGTTGACGTGCACACCCGCCGTGCCGGCGGGCCAATACGCCGAGCACTCCTCTCCGTCGATGGTCCGCCACGGGAACATCGCCCCGTCCTGACTCAGTTCCCGGGCGCGCCGCTTGGCCTTGGCCAGGGTGGAGTGCCGCCAGCGCAGCGCGTCGGCCGCCGCGTCGGGCATCGTGTGGGTCAGCATGGGCAGCACGAACATCTCCGTGTCCCAGAAAGAGTGCCCGTCGTACCCCGGCCCGGTCAGACCCTTCGCCGGAATCGGCCGGCTCTCACCACGCGCGCCGGCTTGCAGTACCTGGAAGAGTGCGAACCGGATCGCTTGCTGCAGTTCGGGATTCCCGTCGATTTCGATGTCGGCGTGCGACCAGAACGCATCGAGGTAGTCGCGCTGGCGGGCGACCAGGTTGTCCCAGCCCGTCTCTCGGGCTTGGGCCAGCGCGGCGTCCACCTGCGCCCGGAGCGCGGGCACGGAACGACGGCTCGACCATCCGTAGGCGACGAATTTCGTCAACCGCAGCACGTCGCCTTTGGCCACGTCGACGGCGATGGTCAGCCGGGCCAGATCTTGCTCCGCGCGGATGCTGCAGTCGGCGCCGGACCTCGTGGCGAGTTCGTGGTCCATCCCCGCGGCCACCCCGAGCCCAGAGCGCCTGGTGTGGTGCACCAGGACCGCCGAAAGGTCTTGTGCCGTCGCGAAATCGGCGACCAGCGGATTGTCCAGCGCCGCGGCCAGGCGCGGGTCCCGGCCGCCGGTGGGCACCGTCTCGTTGGCCAGCAGGTCGGACTGCACGACCAGGTCCAGGTCGGCGTCCAGCGGCTCCACCTCGTACCGGATGGCGGCGACGGCGCGCTGGGTGAACGACACCAGACGCTCGGAGCGGATCCGCACCGAGCGTCCCGTCGGAGACGTCCAGACCGTATTGCGCCGCAGGGTTCCGGTGCGGAAGTCCAGGACATGCTCGTGCTCGACTGCCCGGCTGTACCGCATGTCCATCGGTGAGTCCTGGACGAACAACCTGATGATCTTCCCGTCGGTCACGTTGACCACGGTCTGCCCGTCCTCGGGATACCCGTATCCGCCTTCGGGATAAGGCAATTCACGCTTCTCGTAGAACCCGTTCAGATAGGTTCCCGGTGTACCGACCGGCTCTCCCTCATCCAGGGTGGCACGCAGGCCTATGTTGCCGTTGGACAGCGCAAAGATGGACTCGGTGTCGGCCAGACGCTCCAAATCCAGTCCGCACCAACGCAATTCCCACGGAGCGACGTGAAATCCGTGTTCTTCCGAATTCTGGCTCACCACAACGATCTTATGCGACGTAGGCCAGCGTGGCCGCGATGGCCGCTTCGGTGCCGGTGCGCAGCGTCGGTTGCAGCGCCGGCGCGAAGCGCGGATTGTGATTGCCCACGATCGTCATTCCGGGCAGGAATCCACCGTTGCCCCAGAACGTATAGGGCACGCCGAACGCATCCGGGATGCGACTGAAATCCTCTGAGGCGGGGACGGGTTGGAGCTCGTGCACCCGGTCGGACCCGAACGCCTGGGTGAAGGCGTTGGTCACCGTCTCGGTGACCTTCGGGTCGTTCACCGTCGGCGGGAAGGTGGCCAGCGTTTCGAATACCGGTTCGGTCGGCGAGCCGGAGGCCTGGCACTCGCCGCGGACGATGCGCTCGATGGCCGCCATGATCTTGGTTCGCACCGCGTTGTCGTAGGCGCGGACATTGAGCAACAGTTCGGCACGGTCGCTGATGACGTTGGGCGAGTCGCCGACCTTGACCGAGCCGACGGTGACGACACCGAACTCGCTCGGTGCGATCTCCCGCGACACGATGCCTTGCAACCTCAACACGATCGCCGAGGCCAGCACCGCCGGATCGACCCCCAGTTCCGGCATCGACCCGTGCGATCCCTCACCGAAGACGGTCACCTTGAGGCTCTCCCCGGCCGACAGGGCGATGCCGGAGCGGGTGGCGACGTGTCCCGCTTCGGGCGCGGTCAGCACGTGCTGGGCCAGGCAGACGTCGGGCCGGACCGCGTCGAGCTTGTCCACCAGGCCGTCGTCGACCATCGCCTGGGCGCCTTTGCCGGCCTCTTCTCCGGGCTGGAACAGCGCCAGGTAGGTGCCGGACCATTCGCGATTGTTTCTGACCAGCAGGGCCGCCGCGCCGAGCGCCGACGCCACGTGCGCGTCGTGGCCGCAGGCGTGCATTTTTCCCGGCTCCAGCGATGCGTAGTCCAGCCCCGTCGCTTCCGTGACGGGCAGCGCATCCATGTCGGCGCGGAACAACACGCGTCGGCCTGTGCCGTTGCGGATGACGCCGACGACACCCCCGCCGATCTGCAGGACGTCGTCGACGCCGATCTCGTGCAGTTTGCCGGTGACCTTTGCCGCGGTCCTGGCCTCTTGACCCCAGAGATCGGGATGGCGGTGCAGGTCCTGGTAGAACTCCTCCTGCCAGCCCTGGACCTCGGTGATCCCGTTCGTCGCGGCGCCGAGCTTGGCCGGGGACAGCGACGGCTGCCCGGTCGGCGCACCGCCCCGTCCCGGACTGCTGCCCGGGTCGCCGGGCCGCGTTCCGCAGCCGGGCAGCACCGTGGCCGCGGTGAGCAGGCCCGCACCGCCGAGCACCCGGCGCCGCGACCACCCGGACATGCCGGCTCCCCCGTCGCGTGCTCTGGGTCTCAGCGGCCGGCGTTGCCCGGCACCGCAGGCACGCTCTGGACGTAGCGCGCCGCCTCGGCGGCGTGGTTCCCGGTCACGCACACGTCGTAGCGCTGCGCTTCCAACGTCTGAATGCTGGAGAAGTCGCGTCGGCCCCGCGTCGACCAGTGCGCCACGAATCCGAACACCGCACCCCAGAATGCGCCGATGATCATCGCGGTCAGCAACACCCAGAGCCACAGCGGCCCGACCGTGAAGATCGCGAAAAGCAGACCGATCAGCACCCCGAACCAGGCCCCGCTGCCCGCGCCATAGAGTGCGGCTTTGCCCTTGGTCATCCGCCCGGTCACGTGTTCGACGGTGCGGACGCCGTCGCCGATGATGCGCACGTACTGCACCGGGAATCCGCCGTCGGACATCCGGTCCACCAGTAGCTGGGCATCGATGTAGTTCTCGAATGTCGCGATCACCTGACGCCCGCCGGACGGGTCGCCCGACGTTTGCTCATCGCTCACATGGGTGGGATTGGCCATCTTTGTCTCCCGCGTCGAATCTGGATTCATTCATGTGGTCGCAGGGACGTATTGACCGAATCGGGTCTGCCAAACTCCTGCCCCGCATGCCCGGCGGGGGTCACTGGTGGCCGAGAGCGGGTACAGGAGGCGAGGAAGTTCGATCGGAAAAGGGCAATGGATATCAAATGAATGTCCCGGACTGGGTGTGGGCCCTGACCGTCGTCGCTATCGCGGGTCTGCTGGCTTTCGACTTCGTCTTCCACGTCCGCAAAGCGCATGTCCCGATGCTGCGGGAGGCCGCGATCTGGTCGGCCGCCTACGTCGGCATCGCCTTGCTGTTCGGGGTCGGGGTGCTGATGTTCGGCGGTAGCCGGCCCGGCTCGGAGTACTTCGCAGGTTATCTGACCGAGAAGGCGTTGTCCGTGGACAACCTCTTCGTCTTCCTGGTGATCATCGCCAGCTTCCGCGTCCCCCGGGAAGACCAGCAGAAAGTGCTGCTCTTCGGGATCGTCTTCGCGCTCATCGCTCGTACCGGCTTCATCTTCGTCGGTGCCGCGCTGATCAACGCGTTCGCGTGGGTCTTCTACCTGTTCGGGTTGATCCTGTTGCTCACCGCCGGCGGGGTGCTGAGGTCGGACGACGACGACGATTCCCGCCGGGCCGACAACTTCGTGGTGCGGTTGGCCAAGAAGGTGATGCACACCACCGAGCACTACGACGGCGACAGATTGTTCACCGTGGTTGACGGCAAGCGCGCGATGACCCCGATGTTGCTGGTCATGGTGGCCATCGGCGGCACCGACATCCTCTTCGCGCTCGACTCGATCCCCGCCATCTTCGGCCTCACCCAGGACGTGTACATCGTATTCACCGCCACGGCGTTTTCGCTGCTCGGCCTGCGTCAGTTGTACTTCCTGCTCGACGGTCTGCTGGACCGGCTGGTCTACCTCTCCTACGGGCTGGCGGCGATCCTCGGCTTCATCGGGGTCAAACTGATCCTGCACGCCCTGCACGAAAACAATGTCCCGTTCGTCAACGACGGCGAGCCGGTGCCGGTCGTGGAATTCAGCACCTCCACCTCGCTGACGGTGATCATCGGTGTTCTAATCGTCACCGTGGTGGCCTCGTTGCTCAGCCGCGACGGTAAGGCGACGACCGCGATCGCCAACGCCCGGCGGCACGCCACGGCCTATCTCGATTCCGAATACACCCACGATCCCGCCGAACGCGAACGGATCTTCGGCAAGTTGCTCGGCGAGCGCGATCAGATCCTGGCACTCGGACCGAAGTACCGCGAACAGGTCCGCGGCGAGCCGGCGCTGATCGAGCTGCTGGACCGGGCCGCGGCTCGACACGACGAGGCCGTCGAACGCGGCGAAGCCCAGCAGTTCACCCGCAAAGGCTTGACCTGATGAAGGCAGCCGACCTTGCTTGATTCGTTGCTCGAGGCGCTCGGTCACTCCTGGTGGGCCTATCCCCTGATTTTCGGCTTCTGCACGTTCGACGCGGTACTGCCGATCCTGCCGAGCGAGACCGTGCTGCTCACCGGCGGGATCCTGGCCGCGGACGGGTCGATGATGCTGGGCTGGGTGATCGTGATGGCGGCCCTGGGCGGCTTTGCCGGCGACAACATCGCCTACTGGATCGGTCACTCCGCCGAGGATCGGGCCCGCCGCTGGCTCGCCGGCGGCGAGCGGGGACGGCGCCGCCTGGACTGGGCGCACCGCGAACTGGAGCGGCACGGCGGACCGCTGGTGATCGCCGCGCGGTTCATCCCCGGCGGCCGCACCGCGACCACCGTCGCCTGCGGGGTGCTGGGTTTCCCTTATCGACAGTTCCTGGTGTTCGACGCGATCGGCTCGGTGCTGTGGGCGACGGTGAACACGATGATCGGTTTCGCCGGCGGGCACGCATTCGACGACCGACCGCTGTTGGCGTTCGCGATGTCGTTCGCCGTGGCGCTGGCCGTGGCGGGGCTGGCCGAGCTGCTCAGATGGTTGCACCAACGCCATTCGCGCCGCGAGCAGCAGGTGCCCGGCGCCGACGGCCGTGTCGGCTCCTAGCCTCGCGTCCCGATCACTCGTCTGCTGCCGGGTCGTCGTGCGCGCCGCGGGCGTCGTCATTTCTGCGGCGCACCGTCTTGGCGATGGCGTGGCCGGATGACGGCGAGCTCAACACCATGAAGGCGATGCCCAGCACCGCGAAGGTGATGATGGTGGCGTTCTCGGTGCCGATGGAAGACGCCAGTACGGCGATCACCCCGGGACCGGTGGCCAGTCCCTGTGCGTGCAGCTGACTGTTCGTGTCGGGCAGGCGCAGCACGCCGATGACGCTGATGGTGAGCAGCACCAGCCCGGTGATCAGCAACACCACGCCCAGGACGTCCAACACCACAGAGATCACTCGAACGGCCCTCCCGAACCCAGGTAGCGGGCCGCCGCGACGGTCGCGACGAAGGACAGCAGCGCCAGCGCCACCGCCGCGTCCAGGTAAAAGGGCTGGTGGTGGTAGTAGCACAGCAACGCGAGCAGCGACACCACCAGCGCGGCCAGCAGATCCAGCGCCAGGACCCGCTGGACCACGTCGCGGGCCCGCAGCAGCACCAGTCCACCGGCCACGAGCAGCAGGGTGTTCCATGCCAGCGCGACGATCAACAGCAATTTCATCATGGCGGTTACGGGAACACGCGGCGCTGAGCGCGCCGGTAGGAGTCGAGTTGGGTGCCTCGGACGGCGTCCGGGTCGCTTGCGTCCAGGACATGCAGCAGCAATTCACCTTTCCGCGCGTCGACGTCGACGACGACGCTGTCCGGCGCCAACCCGACCCGGATCGCCCAGACCGCAGCCGAGCTCGCGGTGGTCGGTTCGATCGGTATGGACACCACGCCGGGCGCCATCGACCGCAGTCCCAGGCAACATCCGGCCACCTGCCAACTGCCGCGGCACATGTCGATCAGTGTGAAGAAGATGAGTGCGGGCAGTCCGGCGAGGCGGCCCAGGGCTGAGGTGCCCGGTGGCGGTTCGGGGTGAGTTTCGCCGCGCCGGAAGGCGGCACTGAGTCCGACGATCAGTGCCGAGAACACCAGCGCGACGATGACGTCGGCCGGTTTGAGGCTGGTCAGTGCCAGCAGGTAGACGGTGGTCAACGTCGCCACCCGGCCCAAGACCGCAATCATCTACAACCTCCCGGTGAGCACGTTGGCGGCGTCCTGGCTGAGCACCAGTAAAGGCTCAGCCCACAACCCGATGGACAGGACCAGCGCCGCGAACACGGTCACGATTACCCGCGGCGCCAGCGGGCTGACTTCGGGGCTCTCGACGTCGACGGTTTCCGGAGCGCACCAGAACTTGCGCTGATAGATCTGGAACATGTAGATCAGCGACAACACGCTGCCGACCACCAACACCACCACCAGCGCGGGGTTGTGCACCGCGATCGCGGCCCGGAACAGCTCCAGCTTGCCGATGAAGCCGGCCGCCGGGGGCACGCCGGCGACGCTGAACGCACCGATCGCGAAGGCGGCTGCCACCAGGGGTCCGCGTAGCTCCGCCGCCAGGAACAGCAGACCTTTGTTCAGCGCGTTGACAACGCTGTACACCACGGCCGCGGACAGTCCGATCGGACCCCCGACACTCAGCGCGACGAGCACGTACCCCACCTGCCCGATGGCCGAGTACGCCAGCGTCTCGGCGTCGTCGCCGCGGGATACCGCGAGCACACCGCCGTACAGGATCGAGGCGACGCCGAGCAGCACCAGCGCGGTCGCGGCGAACCGTAGCTCGTCGGCGAACAATCCGGCGCCGAATCGCAGCAGGCCATAGCTGCCGATGTTGGCCACCGCGCCACTGAGGATGGCGGCGACGACGGGACGGGTGCCGGCATAGACCGTCGGCAGCCAGAAATGGAACGGGAACAGGCCGAGTTTGACGCTGAACGCGACGAAGAACCCGACTGCGACCAGCATCGCGGCGTTGGCCCCGACCGCGTGGATCCGCGCGGCGACATCGGCCATGGCCAGCGCGCCGGTGATCCGGTAGGTGCCGGCCACCGACACCAAGAACACGAATGAGCCCAGCAGGTTGACGGAGGCGAAGATCAGCGCCGCCCGCAGCTGTCGCGGACGTTGACCGTAGGTGGTCAGCGCGTAGGACGCCGTCATCGCGATCTCGAAGAAAACGTAGAAGTTGAACACGTCCGCGGTGAGAAACAGCCCGTTCAACCCGGCGGTGAGCAGCACCACCAGGCCGGGGAACATGCGCGTCCGCACTCCCTTGACGGCTTCGTTGGTCATCGCCGCGAGCAGCACCACGATCGACGCCAGCGCGAAGACGACGCCCAGCGCATCGGCGCGCAGCACGATGCCGATGCCGGCCGGCCACCCTCCGGTGACCACTTGCTGGGGACCCCGGGACACCACTTGCGCGGTGAGGACGGCGACCGCCGCCAACGACGCGCCCAGCACCGCCACGCTCGACCAGGCAACGAGGGGACGTCGACCGTCGAGCGCGATCAGCAGCGCGCCGGCCGCCCACGGGATCAGCAGCGCCAGAGACAAGGCCATCACGAGGCCATCACGTCATCTCGTTTCGATCCAGCTGCTCGTCACGCCGCAGGCTTTGCTCGTGTTCGGTCTCCTGGGCCGCGAGCTCGCTGCGCTGCGCGGTGCCGAAGACCTCCACGACGCGGTGCACCAACGCCAGCAGCAGCGCCAGCGTGGCCAGGCCGATGACCAGTGCGGTCAGCACCAGCGCCTGGGGCACCGGGTCACTGACCGGCCCGCCGGATCCCGGCCCGATCGGTGCCCGTCCCCGCGACATGCTGGATCCGATCAGCGCGACGACGGCGCACTGCGAGATCAGGGCGACGCCCACCGCGATGCGGATCAGGTCGTGCTGCAGCAGCAGATAGGCGCCCGCGCCGAACAACACTGCGGCGGTGACCGCAAACGCCAGGTTCACGCGGTTTCCCCGTTCTCGGTGCGCCCCTCGGGGGCGTCGTCGATCTGGTTCTCCGGGTCGGCGAGTTGATGCAGCAACATCGTCAGCACGCCGATGACCAGCAGAAATATCCCCACGTCGAACAGCAGCGGGGTGAACAATTCGAGCGAGCCGAAGTGCACCACGGGCTCACCCGGCGGAGGTAGGTGGCTGAACAGCGGTTTGCCATACAGCAACGGAAAGAAACCGACGGCCAGCGACAACAACAGACCACCGACGGCCAGCCACGGCGAGTACCGCAGAATCGGCAAGGTCCGCTCGGCGGCCCGCGCGCCCAGACTGATGTAGCGCAGCGCGAGCTCGAGCGCGACGACGACGCCGGCGCCGAATCCGTCGCCGGTGTCCCGATATCCCTTGACGATCAACGCGCCGGCCACCATCAGGCTCGGCCCCAGCAGCACGCCCGACACGACCCGCAACACCAGGTCCCGTCGCATCACCACAGCTTGCCCCTGCGTAGCAGCGCGGCCACGCCGACGACGGCGACCAGCAGCACGGTGATTTCGGCCAGCGTGTCCAGGCCGCGGAAGTCGGTGATGATCACCGTCACAGCGTCCTGGCCGTGGGCACTGGGCGTTCGACGCAGGTATTCCTCGGACACGCTCGGTGCCGCGCTGGGCGCGGACAGGAAACCCCAGATGGTGACGAACGCCGCCAGGCCGGCCAGGCCACCGGCGGCCACGTTGCGCTGGCGTCGCCGGGTCTCGCCCGCGTGCTGACCACCTGCGCGCACTTCGAGTTCCTCGGCAGTCCCCGAGCGCGGCAACCGTGCCAGGGCGCCGATGAAGACGAGGGTGATCATCGTCTCGACCACCACGGCCACCAAGGCGATATCGGGCGCGCCGAACAGCGCGTACACCGCGGCCAGCCCGAAACCGACCACCGACAGCGCCAACACCATGCCGACCCGGGCCGAGGCCCGTGCGACAGCCAGCGTCGCGATGATGACCAGAGCCAGCAGCGGCAGGATCAGCCAGTCCACGTCGCCGACCCGGCCGATGTCGTAGGCACCCTTGATCGGGGTGACGGCGAAGGCGATCCCAGTCAAGACCCCCGCCGGCACGAGCACCGCCGCGACGCTGGTACGCAGGTCACGAACTTCCAGGCTGTGTATCGCCGAGGAAAGCCGGGACAAGGCGCGCAGGCTGCGGGTGTAGATCCGCAGCGGCCCGAGGCGCCCGCCCACCCGCGTCCACGTGCGGGCCAGCGCCTCCCGGAGGCGCGGCAGCGCCAGCAGGCCCGCAGCCAGCGTCCAGGCGCTCAGCGCCATCAGGTTTCCCGGACGGGCGTCGAAGTGGTAGCCCGGCGCCAGACTCACTTTCGTCGCGCTGGTCACGCTTGCCGCGTCGGCCGCGAGACCACTGAACAGCCCCGGGATCAGGCCCGCGGCGATGCCGACTCCGGCCAGCACCACGATCGGCCAGGTCAGGGTGTGTGGAGTCGGACGGGTCTGCGCACGCGTCGTCCCCAGGAACAGCAGCACCCAGAAACGTCCGATATAGGCCAGCGTCAGGGCGGCGGCCAGCACCGCGCACCCGGTCAGCACCCGTCCGGCACCCGCGGCCGCCTCGAAGTACAGCTCGTCTTTGAAGAATCCGGCGGTCAGCGGCAGTCCGGCCAGGTTGGCCGCGGCCAGCGCGGCAGCCACTGCCAGCACCGGCCTGCGTCGGCCCAGCCCACCGAGGCGGGACAACCTGTCCTCCCCGGTCACCATCGTCGCCGCGCCCGCGGTCATGAACAGCGCGCTCTTGGCCACACCGTGCGCCAGCACGTAGAACGCCGCGGCGCCCGCCGCTGCCCCGCCACCGATGCCGTACAGCATCACCACGTAGCCGTACTGGGAGATCGTCGAGTAGGCCAGCACCTGTTTGAGCACGTCCTGGCCCAGTGCGCCGATCCCGCCGATGACGATGGACGCGATTCCGACGACGAGCACGGCATCGAGCACGGGCCGGCTGTGGGCCAGCAGCGGGTGCACCCGGCCCAGCACCAGCACACCGGCAGCGACCATGGCCGCCGAATGCAGGTACGCCGAGACCGGCGTCGGCGCGGCCATCGCCTTGGGCAGCCAGAAATGCAGCGGCACCTGCGCGCTCTTGGCCAGCGCCGCCACCGCGAGCAGCGCCGCGGCAGCCGTCGTCGTCGGTCCCGAGTCGATCCGTTCGAGCAACTCAGGCAGCGAGAACGTCTGGTAGCGCGCGTACAGCAGCACGGCGGCGATCAGCAGGGCCACCGCGCTGGCCACGGTCACCAGCAGCGCCATCAGCGCCGCCCGGCGGGCGGTCTGCTCGTCTTTGTCGAAACCGATCAGGAAGTAGGAGCAGACGGCGGTGATGTCGAAGAACACGAACAGCAGCACCAGGTCCTGCGCCGTCGCGACCCCCACCATCGACACCGCGAAGAGCACCATCCAGGGCCAGAACCGCCACCGCTCCCGCGCCGGACGGTGATGATGTTCCAGGTGCAGGGACAGGTAGCCGGTGCCGTAGCAGAACACCAGGGCGCCGACCCCGCAGGCCAGCAGCGAGTACAGCGCGGCCAGGCCGTCGTAGGAGAAGCTCAGCTGCATGTGCAGGCTGGGCACCCAGGGCAGGGTGACCGACCCCCCGCCGGCGAGCCATGCCGCCAGACACACGCCGAAGCCGACCAGCGCAAACGCGGCCGACGCCCAGCCCTGCCAATCCGTCCGCAACGGTCGGCACGACTCGACGCCGAGCGCTTCGACGTTGGGGGATTCGGCCACTAAGACTCCTCATCGGCGTGCTGTGTCCGCACACCAACGTATGCCCCGGCACCGGCGCACCTTCAGTTGGTGCCGTGTTCGGCAGGGTCGGCGCGCGACTCGTCGGCGATGGCGCGCAGGCGGTCCAGGTCGGCCGGGAGCAGGCCCGGCGCGCCCGCCATCGACTCCATCAGCAGTTCGATCTGTCGGCGCAGCGCGGGAAGGTGCTGCTCGCGCCCGATCGTCTGGGCGTGGTCGATCAGCATGCGCAAGACCCGCAACAAGGTGGCCACGACATGGGGTTGAGTCGTCCCGGTCTGGCGGATCTGGGTGAAAGCGTGCGCAATGTACTCGTCCGGGGACAGGTCCCAGGGGCGTAGCAGGACGCGCTCGTCGGACCCGCACACCGCCGCCGACGGCAGGTCCGAACCCAACAACGTGCGCATCATGCTGCCCAGCCGCAGGACCACCTCGGTTGCCGTCGTCGGGTCGTTGATCGCCGAACTGAGCGCCCGCAGTGCTATGTCGACCAGCTGCCGGATCCCGAAGTCGATGTCCTGCTGCATCGTCCGCACGTCTGCGATCTCCACGGTCGCCAACAGCTTGCTCGTCACCCGCTCCGGAACGTCCGGCATCGGCCACACCGTCATGAGGATCTCGCCGCGGTGGATGTAGGCGCCGGTGCGGGTCTCCAGCCGCACCACGGTCGACGGCGGGATTGCGCTCAGGATGTGTTTGCTCGGCGCCTGCGTGACCCAACCGTCCGACAGCGCCCGCACGTACAGCCGTTCTTCGGGCGCGGGCGGATGCGGCGTCTGCAGGATCGTCTCGCCGCGGGTCTGGCGCTTGATCGCTTCGATGATGTCGTCGGCTTCGGCGGCGATCGACCGGACCACCTCGCCGACCTGCAACCCGTGGGCCAGCCGGTTCAGATAGGCGATGATCAGCAGCACCGTCGTCACGGTCAACACGATCGCGATCGTCATGGAGATCCGCGGGGCGCTGGCGTTGGCGTCCCCGTTGACGTGACGCAGCACCAGCACGCAGAACACGAACGTCGCGACCAGCATGCCGATCACCGTCTGGCTGAGGCGGTTTCGGATGAACGACCGCATCACGCGCGGGGAGAACTGGCTGCTGGCCAGTTGCAGGCTCACCACCGTCAACGAGAACACCACCCCGGCGGTGGTGATCATCGCGCCGGCGACCGTACTGAGCAGCCAGGTCGCGGCGTTGGTGTTCATCTCGACCGTCAACGGCAGTCGCGTGCCGACGCCCAGCGCCCCGTCGACGTATGCGACCGTCTCGGCTGCGACGCCGCCGGCCAGCACCACCAGCGTGGGCAACGCGAACAAACTCTCCCGGAAGTGATACCGCCCGGTGGCGATTCGCAGCGCCGGTGTGGGTTCGACACGTCGCCTCATGGCAGAACCCTATGGCCTCGTCGGCGAGTCCGGCCGCTGGACTCTTGCGTGAATCCTGGGCTTTGCGCGTGAATCCTGGGCTTTGCGCGTGACGCCTGGGCGGGATTTCGCCGATTTTCCCACCGTGGGCTCACGCCGAAAGCCGTCGCTTCACAACCAACGCCCACCATTCACACCGAAGCCGTGGTGCGGCGAAACCTGAGCGGTCTCGCTCTAGCCGCGCAGATAGTCGAGCTGCACCTGCACCGACCATTCGGCGGCGTCCCACAGCTTCTCGTCGACGTCGGTATAGACGTGTTCGACGATCTGACGGGCGCCAGCGTCGTCGCCGAGCTCACGCAGCGCCGAACGCACCTGTTCCAACCGCTCGTGGCGGTGCGCCAGGTATTCGTCGGTGACCGCGTCCAGATCCGGCAGTTCCGGTCCGTGCCCGGGCAGCACCGCCCGGTGCCCGAGTCCGCGCAGCCGGTGCAGCGACTCCAGATAGTCGGTCAGGTTGCCGTCTTCGTGGTCCATCACCGTGGTGCCGCGACCCAGCACCGTGTCGGCGGTCAACACCGCATCGTCCAGGACGAACGACAGCGAGTCGGCGGTGTGCCCGGGCGTGGCCATCACCTTGATCTTCAGGCCGGCGGCGTCGATCACCTCGCCGTCGATCAGGTGGCCACCGAGGCCGCGCAAGAATCCGCTGCCCGCCGAGCGCACCGTCGCCCCGGTCAGCTCGACCAGCTTGTCGATGCCGTCGGTGTGGTCCGGGTGCCGGTGACTGATCAACACCAGACAGATCCGCCCCAGTGCGGCCACCCGCGCGATGTGTTCGTCGTCGTCGGGTCCGGGGTCGACGATCACCAGTTCGTCACTGCGCGGGCCGCGCAACACCCAGGTGTTGGTGCCTTCCAGCGTCATCAGGCCGGGGTTGTCGGCCAGCAGGACCGACACGGTCTCGGTGACCGGTCGTAGTTCACCGTAGGCGGGATGCGTCAGACCCTCGGGCACGGCCGCTAACCGACCTCCACGATCAGCTCCACCTCCACCGGAGCGCCCAGCGGCAACTCGGCCACGCCGACGGCCGAGCGTGCGTGTTTTCCGTTGTCGCCGAACACTTCTCCGAGTAGTTCGGAGGCCCCGTTGACCACTCCCGGCTGTCCGCGGAATTCCGGGGCGGAGGCAACGAACCCCACCACCTTGACCACCTGGGTCACCGAATCCAGCCCGACCAGCGAATCCACCGCGGCCAGCGCGTTGAGCGCGCAGATCCGTGCCAGCGACTTGGCCACGTCCGGGGCGACGCCGGCGCCGACCTGGCCGGTGACGGCCAATTTGCCGTCCACCAACGGCAGCTGGCCCGCGGTGTAGACGAGGTTGCCGGTGCGCACCGCGGGAACGTAGGCCGCCAGCGGCGCGACCACCTGCGGCAGCGTTATGCCCAGTTCCTCCAACCGGGCCCGGACGCTCACTTCGGGCGTTTGAGGTAGGCGACGTGCTGCTCGCCGGTGGGTCCGGGCAGCACCGCTACCAACTCCCAACCGTCGGCGCCCCACTGGTCGAGGATCTGCTTGGTGGCGTGGGTGAGCAGCGGAATCGTCGCGTATTCCCATGTGGTGGGTTGGGTCATGATCGCGAGCTTATCCGTCGGACTGGGGTGGAACCGGTCGGGCTAGCATGCGATGGTGGCAAACACATCGAGCGGCGGTAGCTCCGTCGGGTGGCCGTCGCGGCTGTCGAAGGCCCGCCTGCATTTCGTCACCGGCAAGGGCGGCACCGGAAAATCGACGATCGCGGCGGCGCTGGCGCTGACGCTGGCCGCGGGCGGTCGCAAGGTTTTGCTGGTGGAAGTCGAAGGGCGCCAAGGGATTGCGCAACTGTTCGACGTTCCCCCGCTGCCCTACCAGGAAGTCAAGATCGCCACCGCCGAGCGCGGCGGGCAGGTCAATGCCTTGGCGATCGAGCTCGAGGCCGCATTCCTGGAATACCTGGACATGTTCTACAACCTCGGCATCGCCGGGCGGGCGATGCGCCGGATCGGAGCCATCGAGTTCGCGACGACGATCGCGCCGGGCCTGCGCGACGTGCTGCTCACCGGCAAGATCAAGGAGACGGTGATCCGCACGGACAAAGGGGCCAAGAACTTCGTCTATGACGCCATCGTCGTCGACGCGCCCCCCACCGGGCGCATCGCGCGCTTTCTCGACGTCACCAAGGCGGTGTCGGATCTGGCCAAGGGTGGGCCGGTGCACTCGCAGGCCGAAGGCGTGGTGAAGATCCTGCACTCCGACCAGACCGCGATCCACCTGGTCACGCTGCTAGAGGCGTTGCCGGTGCAGGAAACCCTGGAAGCCATCGAGGAACTCGCCGAGATGCAATTGCCGATCGGCAGCGTGATCGTGAACCGAAACATCCCGGCTTACCTCGATCCGGGTGACCTGGCCAAGGCCGCCGAGGGCGTCGTGGACGCGGACTCGGTGCGCTCCGGTCTGACGGCCGCCGGCATCGAGCTCGAGGACGCCGACTTCGCGGGGCTACTGACCGAGACGATCGAACACGCCACCCGCATCGCCGCGCGCAGCGAAACCGCGCAGCAACTCGACGCGTTGCAGGTGCCGAGACTGGAATTGCCGACCATTTCCGACGGCGTCGACCTGGGCAGTTTGTACGAGCTCTCGGAAGCGCTTGCACAGCAAGGGGTTCGATGACCACGCCACACCCGCATAAGCCGGAAACCCTTGACATGTCGGCGATTCTGGCCGATACGTCCAATCGGGTGGTGGTGTGTTGCGGCGCCGGCGGCGTCGGCAAGACCACCACGGCGGCGGCCATCGCACTGCGTGCGGCCGAATATGGCCGCACCGTAGTCGTTTTGACGATCGACCCGGCGAAGCGGCTCGCGCAGGCGTTGGGAGTCAACGATCTTGGCAATACGCCGCAGCGCGTGCCGCTGGCACCGGAGGTGCCCGGCGAGTTGCACGCGATGATGCTCGACATGCGTCGCACGTTCGACGAAATGGTGATCCAGTACTCGGGATCGGCTCGGGCACAGTCGATTTTGGACAACCAGTTCTACCAGACGGTCGCCACCTCGCTGGCCGGCACGCAAGAGTACATGGCCATGGAGAAACTGGGGCAGCTGTTGGCCCAGGACCGTTGGGATCTGGTGGTGGTGGACACCCCACCGTCGCGCAACGCACTGGACTTCCTGGACGCGCCCAAACGTCTGGGCAGTTTCATGGACAGTCGCCTGTGGCGGTTGCTGCTCGCGCCCGGCCGGGGTCTGGGCCGGCTGGTGACCGGGGCTATGGGCCTGGCGATGAAGGCGATGTCCACCATTCTGGGCTCGCAGATGTTGGGGGACGCGGCCGCGTTCGTGCAGTCCCTGGACGCGACGTTCGGCGGCTTCCGCGAGAAGGCCGACCGTACCTACGCATTGTTGAAGCGGCGCGGCACCCAGTTCGTGGTGGTCTCGGCCGCCGAACCCGACGCGCTGCGCGAAGCGTCCTTCTTCGTCGACCGGCTGTCCCAGGAGGGGATGCCGTTGGCGGGTCTGGTGCTGAACCGCACCCACCCCACGCTGTGCTCGTTGCCGGCGGAACGGGCGATCGACGCCGTGGAGAAACTGGACGGCGACGAATCCGAGGAAGCGTCGTTGGCGGCGGCCGTGCTGCAGATTCACGCCGATCGGGCGCAGACGGCCAAACGGGAGGTCCGGCTGCTGTCCCGGTTCACCGGCGCCAACCCGCACGTGCCGGTCATCGGGGTGCCGTCGCTGCCCTTCGACGTCTCCGACCTCGAGGCGCTGCGCGCCCTCGCCGACCAGATCACGTCGGTCGCGTAACCACCTGGTTCACCCCCGCGTTGCCCGTTATTTGACGCTGATTCAATGGCGGCAGTGATCATCTGTCCCACGCGTAACCCTCAATACGCGCTTGACCTGCGTAAACGAAACCGGCGCCATTGTACGCTCAGCTAAGCTGTAACAAAAAAGTAATGACGTATCAGAGGCCCGACCGGTGCTTCACGTCGGCTTTGACGGGCGTTCGCACCCCACCGGGAGCGCGCTCAACCGCCCGACTCCGCCGCCCGGCAGATCTTGGCGCCAGGGCGATCGGATATCGGTGCCACCTGCGGCGATACGGGGGCTGCGGGGCTTATTCGACGCCGGTTCAACGAATGACGGGCCCCACACTCCGGGCCCGAACCGCCAAAACGCCCCTGACCAGGACAAACACCGACGACCCGGTAGTTGGGGCAGCTAAGCTGTAACAGTAATGCAATGAGGAAGGCGCACAGCGCCAGCCGACGGGCGGCTCAGATGGCCCCGCGGCGCTTGCGCTTGTCGAAGTAGTCCGACCAGGACACCACCTCGGGGTGCTGCTTGAGCAGAGCCCGACGCTGGCGCTCGGTCATTCCGCCCCACACGCCGAACTCGACCTTGTTGTCCAGCGCATCCGCGCCGCATTCCTGCATCACCGGGCAGTGCCGGCAGATCACCGCGGCCTTGCGTTGGGCGGCTCCGCGCACGAACAGTTCGTCGGGGTCGGTCGCCCGGCACAACGCCTGCGAGACCCAGGCGATCCGGTCCTCGGCTTCCACGCTGCGCAGCAGGTTCCCTGTCGACGTGAGGCCCGTCTTCCGAGCGCCCGGACGTGTTCCTGACACGAGCTGATCCCTTCCTCCCGGCCGTCGCTGCCGACCGCCCTCCTCGGGTACCAGCCGATGATGCGGTCTGAACCACACTGCGCCTACAGCTGTTACCTGAATCTCAATGCGTATATAAGTTAGGTGGTCGGGTGCCAATTACGCAACAGTCCGATAACGCTTTTTCTGGGACGGCCGTGCCGTCTTCCTTCCAGGGGCCGGGCCGAACGATTGGGCTCCGTCCCGTAATGGCCCTCTGACCAGTGACGTCGCCGCAAATTCGATGCCGCCAGGGGTGGCAATCTTGTTCAACACCTGCTAAAGAATCTTTTTCCGCCCGCGCGGCGCGGAGCCGTGACAGAAGGTCGCTACTGTAGTACGCATGTCCGAGCGTCCCCCGGTCCCACTGACGCTGTTGAAGCTCGCTGGGTTCTGTGTGCTCGCCAGCGTGGTGGCCACCGCACTGATGTTCCCGTTCGCCGGCGGTGTTGGGTTGATGTCCAACCGGGCTTCCGAGGTCGTCGCCAACGGCTCCGCGCAGCTGCTCGAGGGTCAGGTCCCGGCTGTCTCGACGATGGTCGACGCCAAAGGCAACGTCATCGCCTGGCTGTATTCGCAGCGCCGCTTCGAAGTGCCCTCGGACAAGATCTCCAACCCGATGAAGCTGGCGATCGTGTCCATCGAGGACAAGCGGTTCGCCGACCACAACGGCGTGGACTGGAAAGGCACGCTCACCGGCCTGGCCGGCTACGCCTCCGGTGATGTGGAGACCCGCGGCGGTTCGACCATCGAGCAGCAATACATCAAGAACTACCAACTGCTGGTCACGGCGCAGACCGATGCGGAGAAGCGCGCCGCCGTGGAAACCACCCCGGCGCGCAAGCTGCGCGAGATCCGGATGGCGCTGACGCTCGACAAGACCTTCACCAAACCCGAGATCCTGACCCGCTACCTGAACCTGGTGTCGTTCGGCAACAACTCGTTCGGCATCCAGGACGCCGCGCAGACCTACTTCGGCATCAACGCCATCGACCTGAACTGGCAGCAGGCCGCACTGCTGGCAGGCATGGTGCAGTCGACCAGCGCACTCAACCCCTACACCAACCCCGAGGGCGCGCTGGCCCGGCGAAACCTGGTGCTGGACACCATGATCGAGAACATCCCCAACGAGGCCGACGCTCTGCGCGCGGCCAAGGCGCAGCCGCTGGGGATCCTGCCGCAACCCAACGAGTTGCCGCGCGGCTGCATCGCCGCGGGCGACCGGGGGTTCTTCTGCGACTACGTGCAGGAGTACCTGTCGCGCGCCGGCATCAGCAAGGAACAGGTGGCCCGGGGTGGCTACCTGATCCGCACCACGCTGGATCCCGACGTGCAGATCCCGGTGAAGGCGTCCATCGACAAATTCGCTCCCCCGACGCTGAGCGGCATCTCCAGCGTGATGAGCGTGATCCTGCCGGGAAAGACGTCGCACAAAGTGGTGGCGATGGCCAGCAACCACAAGTACGGGCTGGACACCGAGGCGGGTGAGACCATGCGTCCGCAGCCGTTTTCGCTGGTCGGTGACGGCGCCGGGTCGATCTTCAAGCTCTTCACCACCGCGGCCGCGCTGGACATGGGCATGGGCATCAACGCCAACCTCGACGTCCCGCCCCGGTTCCAGGCCAAGGGCCTCGGTAGCGGCGGCGCCAAGGGCTGTCCCAAGGACACCTGGTGTGTGGTCAACGCCGGCAATTACCGCGGCTCGATGAACGTGACCGACGCGCTGGCCACCTCACCCAACACCGCGTTCGCCAAGTTGATCTCGCAGATCGGGGTGTCCCGCGCCGTCGACATGGCGATCAAGCTCGGCCTGCGTTCCTACGCCAATCCGGGGACGGCCCGCGACTACAACCCCGACAGCAACGAGAGCCTGGCCGACTTCGTCAAGCGCCAGAACATCGGCTCGTTCACGCTGGGCCCCATCGAGGTCAATGCGCTGGAGTTGTCCAACGTGGCGGCGACGCTGGCTTCCGGTGGCATGTGGTGCCCGCCCAACCCGATCGACAAGCTGATCGACCGCAACGGCAACGAGGTCTCCGTCACCACCGAGACCTGCGAACAGGTGGTGCCCGAAGGGCTGGCCAACACGCTGGCCAACGCGATGAGCAAGGACTCCACCGGTAGCGGCACGGCGGCGGGCTCGGCCGGTGCGGCCGGGTGGAATCTGCCGATGTCGGGCAAGACGGGCACCACCGAGGCGCACCGGTCCTCGGGATTCGTCGGATTCACCAACCGTTACGCGGCGGCGAACTACATCTACGACGACTCCCCCTCCCCGACCGACCTGTGTTCGGGTCCGCTGCGGCATTGCGGCAGCGGCGATCTGTACGGGGGCAACGAACCCGCCCGCACCTGGTTCACCGCGATGCAGCCGATCGCCAACAACTTCGGTGAGGTGCACCTGCCGCCCACCGACCCGCGGTACATGGACGGATCCCCCGCCGGGCGGGTGCCCAGCGTGGCCGGTCTCGACGTCGACCAGGCCCGCCAGCGCCTGAAGGACGCCGGTTTCCAGGTCGCCGACCAACCCAACTCGGTCAACAGCGGCGCCAAGTACGGCGAGGTGGTCGGGACGTCGCCGAGCGGGCAGACGATCCCGGGTTCGATAATCACGATCCAAATCAGTAACGGCATCCCGCCGCCACCGCCGCCGCCGCCCGAGGGACTGCCGCCGGAGGTGGTCGGATCCCAGGTCGTGGAGATCCCCGGCCTGCCGCCCATCACCATTCCGCTGATGGCACCGCCGCCGCCCGCGGCGCCGCCGCCGCCGTAAAGCTGTGCGCTAAGAGACACCCGTGCGCCGGTCGGCCGGCAGTAAACTGCCTGGCATGGCTGACGTACTCCCCGTCGTGTTACGGACCGGAGCTGCGGCGCTCGCGTCGGCGATCGCCGGAGTCGGTTACGCCTCGCTCGTCGAGCGCAACGCGTTCGTGCTGCGTGAGGTGACGATCCCGGTGCTGAGCCCGGGCTCGACACCGCTGCGGGTGCTGCACATCAGCGATCTGCACATGACGCCCAACCAGCGCCGTAAGCAGGCCTGGCTGCGCGAGCTGGCCAGCTGGGAACCCGACCTGGTGGTCAACACCGGCGACAACCTCGCGCACCCCAAGGCGGTGCCGGCGGTCGTGCAGGCGCTGGGTGACCTGCTGTCGCGGCCGGGCGTGTTCGTCTTCGGCAGCAACGACTACTTCGGGCCTCGGCCGAAGAACCCGGCGAACTACCTGACCAACCCCGACCACCGCGTCAAAGGCGAGCCGCTGCCCTGGCAGGATCTGCGGGCGGCGTTCACCGAGCGCGGCTGGCTCGACCTCACCCACACCCGGCGCGAGTTCGAGGTGACCGGCCTGCACGTCGCGGCCGCGGGCGTCGACGACCCGCACATCGACCGCGATCGCTACGACACCATCGCCGGACCCGCCAGCCCGGCCGCCAACCTCAAGCTCGGGCTGGTGCACTCGCCCGAACCGCGGGTGCTGGACCGCTTCGCCGCCGACGGCTACCAACTCGTGATGGCCGGCCACACCCACGGCGGACAGCTCTGCCTGCCGTTCTACGGGGCCATCGTGACCAACTGCGGGTTGGATCGGTCCCGGGCCAAGGGACCGTCGCAGTGGGGCGCGAACATGCGCCTGCACGTCTCGGCGGGAATCGGCACCTCACCGTTCGCGCCGGTGCGGTTCTGCTGCCGGCCCGAGGCGACGCTGCTCACGTTGATCGCCACCCCGATGGGCGGCCGCGACGCGACCAGCAATCTGGGCCGACAGCCAACTGTGTCGTCCGTGCGTTGACGGATCGCGTCGCGCTCCGCGACCACTCCCGCGCCTGGACCGACAACGCGATCCGGTTGATCGAAGCCGACGCCCGGCGCAGCGCCGACACCCACCTACTGCGTTATCCACTGCCGTCGGCGTGGGGTGCCGACACCGGGGTGGCCCTGTACCTCAAAGACGAGACGACCCACATCACCGGCAGCCTCAAGCACCGGCTGGCCCGGTCGTTGTTCCTCTACGCGTTGTGCAACGGCTGGATCGACGAGGGCACCACCGTGGTCGAGGCCTCCTCGGGTTCCACGGCGGTCTCCGAGGCCTACTTCGCCGCCCTGCTGGGTCTGCCCTTCGTCGCGGTGATGCCGGCGGCGACCAGTGCGGCCAAGATTGCCCTGATCGAATCCCAAGGCGGCCGTTGCCATTTCGTGCAGAAATCGAGCGAGGTCTATGCCGAGGCGGCGCGCGTCGCCGCTGAGACCGGCGGCCACTACCTCGACCAGTTCACCAACGCCGAGCGGGCCACCGACTGGCGGGGCAACAACAACATCGCCGAGTCGATCTACCTGCAGATGCGCGAGGAAACCCATCCCATTCCGGCGTGGATCGTGGTCGGAGCCGGCACCGGCGGTACCAGCGCGACGATTGGGCGCTACATCCGGTACCGACGGCACGCGACGCGGTTGTGCGTCGTCGATCCGGAGAACTCCGCGTTCTTTCCGGCCTTCGCCGAGCAGCGCTACGACATCACGACGGGCGCCTCGTCGCGCATCGAGGGGATCGGCCGACCGCGGGTCGAGCCGTCGTTTCTGCCGTCGGTGGTCGACCGGATGGTCTCGGTGCCCGACGCCGCCTCGATCGCGGCCTCGCGTCACGTCAGCGCGGTCCTGGGACGGCGGGTGGGGCCCTCGACGGGCACCAATGTGTGGGGGGCGTTCGGGCTGCTCGCCGAGATGGTCGCCGCCGGCTGTGCCGGTTCGGTGGTCACCCTGCTCGCCGACAGCGGTGACCGGTACGCGGACACCTACTTCGACGACGGATGGGTGGTCGCCCAAGGGCTGGATCTCGCCGCCGCCGGGCGGGCGCTGGGCGAGTTCGAACGGTCGTGCACGTGGAACTGAGGCGCCTACCTGCCGTTTGGGAAGTGGCTGGTTGGGTGCGATAGGCTGTCGAAGCTTGAAGCGGGGTGTGGCGCAGCTTGGTAGCGCGCTTCGTTCGGGACGAAGAGGCCGTGGGTTCGAATCCCGCCACCCCGACCCATGTCACATGTCTGTGACCAGCGGAAATGCGGAAACCCGATGCGACCGCAGGCTTCGACGGCTATTGCCCACGGCCGCATCGGGTCAAGCACCGATGAGCGCTAGTACCAGACCCTGCGGCCACCAACCGGGCGACCGACCGCGCCTAGAATCCACAAGACCACGCCGACGAGCAGCAAGATCCCGCCGATCGTGTACAGAATGCTGAGGCCGGTGAAGTACCCGACCACCAGTAGAACGATCCCCAGAATAATCACGTCGCGCCCCTTCTGTTGAACGCTGTCTAATTAACTGACAAGTTGTGGAATACCCTTCTGGACGAAGTTCAATCGCGATGCCGGGCAAGAGTTTTAGCCTGAATCCCGGGGACGGAACCGCACCCTGGTGCCGTAGCGCGGCGCCAGCATGATGGAGCGCCGCACAATCCGTTCGGGACGGCTGTCCACCGCGGTGAATTCGCCTTCGCGCAGCAGCAGCTGCAGCACGGTGATCAGCTCTCGCATCGAGAACGCCGCGCCCAGACACCGTTTGACGCCGCCGCCGAACGGGACCCAGGCATACGTCTGCGGCCGGGTTCCGAGGAAGCGCTCGGGCCGGAACTCGTGCGGCTGGTCGTAGACGGCCGGGTTGCGGTTGATCGCGATGATGTGCACCACGATCCGGGTCCCCGCCGGAACCGTATAGCCGCCGATGACAACGGGTTTGGCGGCCACCCGCGCGGTCAGCGGGGCGGGCGGACGGACCCGCAGTGTTTCGTCGATCACCGCCGTCGTGAAGGCTTCGCCGCCGTTGACCGCCTCCTTGCGCACCCGCCGCAGCGCCTCGGGATGATGCAGCAGCAGATCGAAGACCCACGCCAGGGTTGTCGCGGTGGTCTCGTGACCGGCCAACATCAGCGTGATCAGGTCGTCGCGAATCTCGCTGTCCGACAGCGCTTCCCCGTCGTCTCCGCGCGCCCGGATCAGCAAGGCCAGGATGTCGTGCTGCTGCGCCAGTCCGGGGTCGGCGCGGCGGGCGGCGATCAGCGGCATGACGACGTCGTCGATCTCGCGGTTGGCCCGGGCCCACGACGACCACACCCGCAACGTCCCGAGCCGGCGCAGCGCGTAGCGGACCGTCAATTGTTCGGAGACACCGAGGTTCAGCAACCGTTCGAAGGGCCGGCCCAGCCGGCGCACTTGATCGGGGTCGTCGACCCCGAAGATCACCCGGACGATCACGTCCAGCATCAGCGCCCGCGCGGCGTGCAGCATCTCGAAGGGCCGGTCGACCGGCCAGTCCCGCATCGCCGCGCGCGTGGATGCTTCGATGACCGGCACGTAACCGGCGAGCGCGGCACCGTGCAGGGGCGGCGTCAGCAGCTTGCGTCGTCGCAGGTGCTCGGGTTCCTCCTGCACGAACATCGACCCGGACCCGTAGATGGCGGCCGCGGGCCCAACCCCCTCACCTCCGAGCAGTTCGTCGGTGGGTGCCGTGAAAACCTCCTTGACCAGCGCGGGATCGGACACGATGGCGACGTCGCCCAAGCTGAGAATGGGCATGGTCATGATCGGTCCGTAGCGGCGGATCAGCCGCAGCATCCGCCGCTCGCCACCCACCAGGTAGGCCACTGCATACGCGGCAGCGAACGCACTGCGGAATCGGCGCGGAGCGGGCAGGCCGGGGGGAGGAGGCCCCACGTCGATGACGCTACTGCAGTTACCGTCTAGCGGACTGCACGCAACGCACCGGCGAGCAGATCAAGCGCAGTCGGCGCAGATCTGGCGCCCACCGCCGGAGACCCGGAGGCGGTTGCGGTGCTGCACCAAAAAGCAGCAGGAGCAAGTGAATTCGTCGGATTGCTGCGGAATCACCACCACCGACAGTTCCTCGCCGGACAGATCCGCGCCCGGTAGTTCGAAGAAGGAGTCGTTGGGGTCGTCGTCGACGACTGCCGTGGCGAGCTTGGGCATGGTTCCGAGTTCGCGCAACGCATTTTTGTCGGCGGTGTCGGCATCAGTCACGCGGCGTGCGTCGTAATCGCTGACGGTAGGCATGGCGGTCCTTCCTGCTGAGTGACCGGGCTCGGCACCTTACGTGGTCGCCCGTTGGCTCAGGCAGTACCCCGTTCAGATACGGCTCACACCCAAGGTGACCAACAAATTGCGCGTGTGCTAATAACCGTTCGGATCCGGTCTCAGAGCGCGGGCCAGCCGCCGGCGTACGGCGCGATCTCGTGCCGATTCATCAGGCGCGCGTGGGCTTCTCGACGCTGACTGTGGGATACCCAGGCCAGTCCGACCCACGGCGACGCGACGGCGAGCGCCAGCGCCACGACGGCCAGCAGTTGGTGCCCGGTGGCGAGCGCCACCAATCCGACCACCAGGCCGAGCGCCCAACTGCCGGCCGCCACCAAGCCGGGCACGCTGACGGTCTGCTCGGCGGTGCCGGACGTGGCGGAGCCAGGCCCGTATGTGTCGGTGCCGATGTAGACCATCCGTACTCCCAAGAACGCGAAACAATATCTTGGCTACTATAACCCACGGATACTGTTTCCGAATTACTTAAATTTGCTGCGCGGCTGGGTCAGGGCTACCCCGGAAAACGGCGCGGCTAAACCTGGTACGGCGCCTGATCCGCGGGTACTAAGGGGGCGTGAGTGATACCGCCGTCCTGGTCATCGACATGTTCAACGACTACAGCCATCCCGACGCCGAGCAACTGGCCGAGAATGTCTCCGACATCATCGATCCGTTGGTGGGCCTGATCTCGGTCGCCGACGGGCGCGACGACGTCGACCTGATCTATGTCAACGACAATCACGGCGACTTCACCGCCGACCGCCGCTCGATCGTCGCCAGCGCACTCGACGGCAAGCGGCCCGACCTGGTCAAGCCGCTGATTCCGGCCCGCGAAACGCCGGTCGTGACGAAGGTCCGCCACAGCGTCTTCTACTCCACCGCGCTCGACTATCTGCTGCACCGCCTCGAAGTCAAACGCATCGTGCTGACCGGCCAAGTGACCGAGCAGTGCATCCTGTACAGCGCGCTGGACGGCTATTTGCGCCACTACGACGTGGTGGTGCCCTCCGATGCGGTCGCCCACATAGACTCCGAACTCGGCTCCGCGGCGCTGAAGATGATGGAACGCAACATGAGTGCCGAACTGCTGCCCGCCGCCCGTTGCCTGCCGTAACACCTTTGAGGGAAGGCTCTTGAGTGACCGAACACAAGCCGCAGAACTCCGACTCTGAGGCCGAACCCGACGACCACGTCGCCGAATCACGCGCCGGTCGCGACGACGACGGCGACTACGTGGGACGTACCGGCACCGACGACGACTTTGACGCCGGCGAGACGGGCGCGGAGGCCCGCAGCAACGACGGGTGACCTAGCGGTACAACTCGATGACTTAGCGGTACAACTCGACGACCAGCGGCCGGTGGTCGGAGATGGGCATTTGCTCCGCGGCCGCGGCACGCCCCCGCAGACTGGGGTCGTCGGTCAGGATGTGATCGATCTGGCGGGTGGGTTCGGGCGCGGGAAACGTCGCCGCCGCCGCCAGGGGCCGCATGCCCGTCCAGCGCTGCGCCGCGCCGGGCGCGAGGTTGAGATCGCCGAGCAGCAGCCGGGGACCGGGTAGGCCGCGCAGGTCACGAACCAGCCGGCGCAACTGCCGCCGGTTCCAGCCCGGCACGAAGGACAAATGGGTATTGGCCACGGTCAGCGGTCCCAGTGGAGTCTCCAGTCGTGCGATCACCGCCGCCCGCGGCTCCTCGTCGACCACCACCACCTTGTTGGGGCCCGGCAGATACATCGGGAAGCGCATCGGGATCCGCGACATTCGCACCACCTGCCAACTCGACGCCGGAAACCGGGACAGCAGCGCGATGCCGTAGGCGGCGGTCCCGGGTTGTTCCTGCCCGGTGGCGGCGATCCAGGTCGCGCCGGGGGTGCCCGAGATGGCCGCGACGAACCGCTGCTCCACGGCACCCATCGCTTCGGCCGCGGCGGCGGTCAGGTCGGCCCGTCCGGACCGGGGCTGGTCGACGTCGACTTCCTGCAGGGCGAGCACGTCGGGATTCAGCCGCCGCACGCAGTCGCGCAACCGCTGCGGGTCGACACCGTCGCCCACAGTGCGGCCGTGCAGGATGTTGAAGGTCACCACCCGCACGGCTAAGCCTGCGTTCCGGGCACGTCTGCGATCAACGGGCGGGCCGCCCGGCCACCCGGCCCAACTCGGCGAGATCGCGCTCGGCGTGGCTCTGCCGGATGTAGATGCTCAGGTCCGCGACCCGCTGGGCGTGCCGTCCGTCCTCACACAGCGGACCCGGCCCCAGGGCACGCCCGGTGCGGGTGATCGCCTCGTCCACCGCGTGTTCGGCGACCGCGCGGACGCGGCGGGCCAGCAGCTGCGCCGCACCATCCCGGTCGAACGGGTCGGCATCGATCTGAGCGGCCGCCGTCGCCAGCATCGCATCCCCCGCGGCGAGCGCGGCGTCGACGGCACCCAGATGCGCCAGCGCGTAGGCGTCGGCCGACTCGCTGCGGGCACACCGGTACAGCGGCTCGGCGACCCGGCGGGCGCCGCCGAGCCAACAGGCGGCGACCCCGATTGCGCCGTGCCAGAAGCCCGGGCGCGTCGAGTACTCGTCCGGCCCGCCCACCAGGATCGCGTGCACATTGCTGAACTGCACGGAGCGCGTGTCGCTGCCGGCCATGCCGGGATTCCACCAGGTGCTGGGCAGCGGTTTCACCCCGGCGTCGGTGAGGGTCACCGCGAACAGACCCCGTCCGCCCTCTTCCAGCACCGCGGTCACGAGTGCTTTCGTGCAGAAGCCCGCGCCCGAGCACCACACCTTGATGCCGTTGAGCACGTACTCGTCCCCCGCGATGTTGGTCGCGGTCAGGACGGCGTCGGCGGATTCGGAGGCCCAAACCCCCCACAACTGGCGCGGTTCCGGCGGTTTGCCGCCCAATTCGTGCAGGATTGCGACGGCGTCGACGTGCGCTTCGGCGATGCGTGCCGCGGCGATGTCGTCCTCGGCCAGTTGCGCCAGCCGCTGCCAGCGCTCGCTGGTGTATCCCGAAGCGGGCAACGGCAATTCGAGTCGCCCCGATTCCAACCAGTGCGCAACCAGACCCGCCGTCATGAGCGGTCCCCGGCGACTGACATGGCTTGCTAGTTCCCGTTTGCATTCCCCTTAAACGGCCCTGGTCAGGTTGTTACCGCGGCACATCGGGTATGTCTTTCCGCGCTATGACCAACCAGTTGCGTGAAGCTCTGCGCGCCGCCGCTTCGGCGCTGAAAGAATACGGCCCGCCGTTTGCCTTGGCGGGCGGCTACGCGTTGTGGGCTTACGGTGCACCCGAACCCGTCCACGACGTCGATTTCGTGGTCGCCGAAACCGACGTGCCCGGGGCGGTCGCCACGCTCGAAAAGGCCGGCTTCGTCATCGAACGTCCGCCCGAGGACTGGTTGTTCAAGGTGCGCCTGGGCGACGCGCTGGTCGACGTGCTGCACCGCGTCAACGGTGTCCGGGTGGAGCCCGAGGACATGGAGCTTGCGGAAGACCGCGTGGTGTTGGCGGTTTCGATGCCGGTTCTGCCTCCGACCGTGGTGTTCATCCAGCGCTTACGCGCCCTGACCGAGCACTACTGCGATTTCGCCAGGCTGATCCCGGCCGCGCGGGCGATCCGGGAAAAGCTGGACTGGGACCGCATCGAGGCCGAGACTTCCGACAACGATTTCGCGGTCGCGTTCCTGGTGCTGGCCGATCGACTCGGCCTCCGAAACTGAGGCGAAGCGCGTAAAACTCGTCGCGCTGGGTATCTTCTCGAACTATGGAATCTCATCCTGACCGGGACGAAGACCTGGCGAAGGTGGTCGACGACCTCGAGGAGAATGTCACCGACGAAGCCGACGGCGTACCCGAGGAGGAACAGACTTCCAGTGCGGGCACCGAACAGGAGCCGCCCGATTGAGAGGTCAGTGGTTACGCAGCTTGGCGATCAGTTTGTCTTTGGTCAGGCTCGAATAGCCTGACAGGCCAAGCTCTTTGGCGCGCTTCTTCAGGTCCGTGACGGTCCAGTCGTCGTAGGACCCGGACTTGCCGCCCTTGCGTCCGACCTTGGATTTGCCTTGGCCGGCAGCCGCATTGGAGATCCGGGCCGCCTTCTCCTTGGAATCGCCCTTCTTGCGTAGGTCCTTGTACAGCTTCTCGTTTTTGATCGACGAGTTCGGCACCGTCGCCACCTCCTGTGCGTTGCTGCGAAACCGCTGGCAGAGTGCCCGCATTGGGCAACCTCAAAACGGCCTGCCCGAAGACTGCCCCGACTTGTTTGGGGCAGTGCTGACCGGGAACACAGGGCGCGACGGACCAACAAGGGTTCGGCACATTACCCGAAGGACTAAAGATGAGTGACGAGAACAGCGGTCCCCAAGAAGGCATCAAGGGTGTCGTTGAAGGCGCCAAGGGCAAGGCCAAGGAGGCCGTCGGTGCGGTGACCGGCAGCGACGATCTGAAGAACGAGGGCGAAGCCCAACAGGACAAGGCCGACGCGCAACGCGATGCCGCCAAGAAAGAGGCCGAAGCCGAATCCGCCCGGGGCGGCGCGGAGGCAGCCGAGGAACGGCAGAAGTCCAACCAGTAGTCCACCAGCAGTCCACCCGAATTCCGGTGTGCTCGCCACCTGCTGAGCTTTCCGCCGGCGATACGGTTTCCCACGCTGGAACAGGACATTGGAAGTGGTGATGCAGGCAGGCAAGGGGCGAGGCGACCTCCGCGGCGTGGTGGCGATCGGCGCGTCCGCGGGGGGTGTTGAGGCGCTCTCGCAGCTGGCCGCGGGACTCTCACCCGACCTCCCCTACGCCTACCTGGTCACCTTGCACCTGCCCGCATTCGCACCCAGCATGTTGGCGCGCATCGTCGACCGGCACGGTCCGGTGCGCGCCGTCAACGCGCAGCACGGCGCAGAGTTGCAACCGGGACTCATCTACGTCGCCGTCCCGGATCACCATCTGTTGGTCGCAGACCATCGGGTAGTGCTTTCGCAGGGGCCGACCGAGAACGGGCACCGGCCGGCTATCAACGCGCTGTTCCGTTCCGTCGCACTGGATTTCGGGCCGCGCGCCATCGGGATCCTACTCTCGGGCGTGTTGGAGGACGGCGTGCTCGGGCTGGGAGCGATCCGATCCCGGGGCGGCTACACGATCGGTCAGGACCCCGAGGACGCGTTGTTTCCCGCAATGCCGCTCAATGCTTACAACGCCGGCGTTCTGGACCGCCAAGCGGCTGCCGGGAATATCGGAGCCGTGTTGAAAGAATTGGCTCAGCGCGAGATCGAGGAGTGCGACATGGAGCGCGACGTCGCGATGGAGATGGAAAACCGCATAGCCATGGCATCCCGTTTCGCCACCGACTTCGACACCCAGGAACTCGGCCCGCCCTCGGGATTCACCTGCCCGGACTGCAACGGATCGCTGATAGCGGTGGGCGAAGGCAACTTTCGCTGCCACGTCGGTCATGCGTGGACGCCCGACTCGCTGCTCGCCTCCCACGACGACGAAGTGGAAAATGCGCTTTGGATCGCGTTGCGCAGCCTGCAGGAGAAGGCGAAGCTGTCCAGCCAATTGGCCAGCAGGGCCGGGCAAGGTCCGCTGTTCGGTCGGTACAGCGCCGTCGCGCAGGAAGCCGAGCGGGCCCTCGCGGTGCTCAGCGAGCGACTGGCCGAAGGGGTTCCCCGTCCCGGAGAGCAAGGTGCCTGACTCGAGCACAGCGATCCGCGTCGATGTCGCAGGCCATCACGACGCGTCGATATTGGTCGCCGCGGGGGTGCTGGACAGCTCCACTTATCGCGACCTTCGCGACACCGTGATCAAGACCGCGCTCGAGGAGCCTCGCGCGGTGATCGTGGACGTGAACCGGCTGAGTGTCCCGTCGCCGTCGGCCTGGTCGGTGTTCACCAGCGCCCGTTGGCACGTGAGTGTCTGGCCGGATGTCCCAGTTCTCCTGGTGTGCAGCGATATACACAACAGGCGAGAGATAATTGCCAGTGGTGTAACGCGGTACGTTCCGCTGTTCCGTACCCGTAAGACGGCCCTGGCAGCAGCCGACGAATCGGCCGTCACCGGCCGCCGTCGTGCGCGCACGCAACTTCCCGCTGACCTGGTCAGTCTGCGACTGTGCCGGGTCAGGGTCCGCGAATGGTTGACCACCTGGTCAGAGAGCCCCCTCGTTCCCGTCGCCAGCACGGTCGCCACGGTGTTCGTCGACAACGTCCTCCGGCATACCGAATCGGCTCCCGTGTTGATCGTGGAGAAACTCAAGGACATCGTCACCGTCGCCGTGCAGGATTGCAGCGACCAGCCCGCGGTCCGACACGAAGACGGCCGCTGGGGTACCGAAATCGTTTCCGGGCTGGCGATCGTCTCCGCTCTGTCACGGGTATGGGGCAGCACCCCGACGTCCTCGGGCAAGACGGTATGGGCCGTGATCGGCTCCGAAAATGAGCTCTGACGTTCGCGAGTAATGTCAGGTACTCCGGCAATCTCGGCGAACGGCAACTCGATGAACGGCACCTCCGACGAGGCTTTCGAAGCCTTGTTGCGTTACATGCGGGATTCCCGCGGGTTCGATTTCACCGGTTACAAACGCACGTCGCTGATGCGCCGGGTGCGTCACAGGATGGATCACGCCGGATACGCCACCTATGAGGAATACCTCGACGTCCTGCAGGCCAGCTCGGACGAATTCGCGGCGTTGTTCAACACCATCCTGATCAACGTCACCGCCTTCTTCCGTGACCCCGAAGCATGGGAGTTCGTCAGCAGCGACGTCATTCCCCGGCTGCTGGCCGAGCGCGGTCCCGACGATCCCATCCGGGTGTGGAGCGCGGGAAGCGCGTCCGGGCAGGAGGCCTACACGCTGGCAATGCTGTTGTCGGAGGCGATGGGAGCAGACGCCTTCCGGCAACGTGTGAAGATCTACGCCACCGACATCGACGAGGAGGCACTCGCCGAAGCGCGTGCCGCGTCCTACGACGCCCGGGCGGTCGAGTCGGTGCCGCAACAGCTGCTGGGGCGCTACTTCGAACAAGTCAACGGGCGCTACCTGTTTCACAAGGACCTGCGCCGCGCGGTCATCTTCGGTCGCAACGACCTGGTCAAGGATGCGCCGATCTCCCGGGTGGACCTGCTGGTGTGCCGTAACACCCTGATGTATCTGAACGCCGAAACCCAGCGAAACGTGTTAGGCCGCTTGAATTTCGCGTTGGCCCCGCAGGGGACACTGTTCCTCGGGCATGCCGAGATGTTGTTGAGCCACGGTGACAAGTTCGTCCCGCTGAACTTGAAGAACCGGATTTTCCGAAAGTTGCGCGGGTCCCGCGACGGTGTCGAGCGTTACGACCCGGCGACAGCTTTCTACGATCGGCACGGCGAATCGGTGGGCCTGATGACGGTGCGCGACTTGGCATTTCGTGTCAGTCCGGTGGCGCAGATCGTCGTCACCGGCGAAGACACCGTCGCGATGATCAACCAGCAGGCGGAGACCATCTTCGGACTCTCCGCCCGCGACATCGGCCGGTTGTTGCGTGACCTCGAAGTGTCCTACCGACCGGTCGAGTTGCGGGCGTACCTCGAGCAGGCCAAGGTGGAGCGGCGCTCGGCGCGCATCCAGGACGTCAAATGGCAACGGCCCGGCGCGGACACGGTGTGGTTCGAGATCCACGTCAATCCGTTGATCGACGCCGAGAACGGCCTGTTGGGCGTGTCGATCGTGTTCTTCGACGTCACCGCCACGCGAGCGCTGCTCGACAAGGTGGTACAGACGAACCGGCAACTCGAGGCGGCCTACGAGGAGTTGCAGTCGACCAACGAAGAACTCGAGACCACCAACGAGGAACTGCAGTCCACCGTCGAGGAACTGGAAACCACCAACGAAGAACTGCAGTCCACCAACGAAGAACTCGAGACGATGAACGAGGAACTGCAGTCGACCAACGACGAACTGCACACCATCAACGACACGCTGCGAGAACGCGGCGTCGAACTGGACGACGCGAAGAACTTCCTCGATTCACTGATCAACTCCGTCCAGCTGGGCATGGTCGTGGTGGACCGTGAAATGCGGGTGGTGGTGTGGAACCACGGTTGCGAGGAACTGTGGGGGTTGCGCGCCGACGAGACCACCGGCGCGCAACTGCTTTCGCTGGACATCGGTCTGCCGATGGACAGCGTGCGACCCCTGATCGGCAACGCTTTCGCCGACACGGAGACTGCCGGTGAGGCCGTGGTGGATGCGGTCAATCGACGCGGACGGCCAGCCCAGGTGCGCCTGACGTGCACCTCGTTCCGCACCCGTGAAGGAACCGTCGGCGGCGCGCTGCTGCTGATGGGGGTGGTCGGCTAGCTCGAGGCCGGCGAATCGCTGTCCGAAAAGCGAACTGCTCGGCCAGTGCCGTTTGACTCCTGTAGAAGCCCGGGTAGCCCAACTTCGCATGGGGGTCAAAAGGAGCACCGAAATGAAGTCACTGTGAAAGTAGCGATCGTCCGCGGCGACGACGCGTACTCCGAGCATGGCGGGTACGGGATCGCCGACGACGACGGTCAACTCTGCGCTGCACTGGCGCGCCAGGGATTGACCGTGACGGCCTGCCGGCGCCGACGCGACGAAGACTCGCCGGTCGAGCCGGGTTATCGGCAGGAGTCCGCCGGCATCGGCCCTGCCACTACGGTGTCACCGGCCGAGGTATTGCCGTTCGTGGGTGAATGGGCCGCCGAACTGGGCCGGCAGTGGGCGGCGGACCCGCCCGACATGGTGCACGCGTACGGCTGGCTGGGCGGCTTGGCGGCCCAATTGGCCGCGCGCCGGGGTGGACTGCCCGTCGTGCAGAGTTTCCACGGCATAGCAGCCGGGACCGCCGACGTCGAGAAGTCTCGGCTGCTACCGCTGCTGGTCCGTGGCGCGACCTGGGTGACCGGGGGCAGCACCGACGAGATCGCCGCGCTGGCCCGGTTGCGCCGCCGTCGCGCGCAAGTGTCGGTCCTGTCGACCGGAATCGACGTCACGCGCTACGTGCCCACCGGTCCCCCGGACACCAACTCCGGCTCGTTCCGTATCCTGCAATTGGCGCCGAATCTGTTGCGGCACAATGGTTTCGAGCTGACTATCCGGGCGCTGCCCAGGCTGTCCGGCACGGAACTGGTGATCGCCCAGACGACGTCCTCGGACGACGGCAAACCGGCACTGCAGCAGCTCGCCGCCGAACTCGGGGTCAGCGACCGGGTCCGCTTCGTCGACGCCGTCGACCAAGAGGCGATTTCGTCGTTGCTGCAATCCGCTGACGTGCTCACCTGCACGCCGTGGCACGCACCACGGGCCACGGCGGCGTTGCAGGCGATGGCCAGCGGAGTGGTCGTGGTGGGCGTACCGGTCGGCGCCCTGGTCGACACCGTGATCAACGGCGTCACCGGGGTGTTGGTGTCGCCGACCAGTCCGCATGAGTTGGCTTCGGCGCTGAAAACGCTGCAGCATCACA
The DNA here is from genome assembly GCF_059812185.1 of Mycobacterium sp. NGS67. Taxonomy (NCBI): domain Bacteria; kingdom Bacillati; phylum Actinomycetota; class Actinomycetes; order Mycobacteriales; family Mycobacteriaceae; genus Mycobacterium; species Mycobacterium sp. NGS67. The sequence goes on along the minus strand of NZ_JCALCF010000033.1, from coordinate 16,318 downwards.
CTTTCCAGCGGGTGAGTATGGGTTCGGCAGGCCGGTCCCGAGTGATGTCGCGGTTCAGCTGGGACCGGATCGCGATGGACGCAGTGAGCATCTATCACCAGACCCTGTCCCAGCAACGGGTTACTGCCGGCCGCGGTCACGTCAACGCCACGGCGTAGGTAAAAGCAGCGTGTTACCCGCCGCGACCGGGAACGGCAGCGACACCGCCGCAATCCGATACGGACAGTTCCGCACTGGCGATTCCGGGTCGGCGCACCGCTTCTTTGCCAACGCCTACAAGCCGGGCTGGCAGCTCAGCAGTCTGGGCAAGGAGTCGGTCGTCACCCACCGGCGCTTCGAGACAGACTGGATCACCGTCGACGAGTTGCTGATCGAGGGGCGGGTGGGCTGCGAGATCAATCCGGCCGAATCGGTCGTGGTGATCCAGCCGCGGGCAGGTTCTCTCACCGTCGCCGGCGACCCTGGGACGAACATCGCGACGGCGGTGCTGGCCGCGGACGGATTGCCATGCGTGCTGCAGGCCAACACCGCGCGGTTCCATGTGGTGAGCATGGATCTGCAGTTGGTGAGTTACGTCGCCGTCGAGAAAGGCGGTCCGCTACCGCACCGGCTTCAGTTCCTGGATTGCCGCCCGCACACCGACGCGGTCACCCAGACGTGGAGTCAGGCGCTGGACTATGTGATCGCCAGCTTCGGATGCGCGGAAACGGCGCATCAGCCGTTGCTCGTCGCCGCGGCCGCCCGCCTGCTGGGAGCGGCGCTGCTCGAGTGCTTTCCGTCCAACCTGCACGCCGACCGTGAGTTGCTGAGCAACCCGTCGCTGCCGCCCAGCCTGAAGGGCGCGGTTTCCTTCATCCACCGCCACTGCGGTGACGGGATCGGCGTCAACGACGTCGCGGACGCGCTTCGGATGACACCGCGCGCGGTGCAATATCTGTTCCGGCACCACCTGGATACGACGCCTACCGAGTATTTGCGCCGCGTTCGGTTGCAGCGCGCTCATCAGGATCTCAGCAGCAGCGACCGGGCCAGCACCACCGTCGCCGAGGTCGCACAACGCTGGGGTTTCTGTCACACGGGTCGGTTCGCCGCGCTCTACCGCGGCACCTACGGACAGAGCCCGCACACCACGCTGCACCAGTGACCGCTCTCAGAGCATGGTGCGCGGGGCTCGCAGCACCTGATCGACCCGGTAGGCCGCGTCGTCTTCGTCGTCCTGGGCGGTGATTTCGGAGACCACCCGCTCGGCGATGTTGCGCAGCTTCACATTGGATTCCTGCGACAGCTTCACCAGCAAATCGAATGCGGACTCGGAGTCGACGCCGTACCGCAGCATCAGGATTCCCATCGCCTGATTGATCACCGCGCGTCGAGAATCCACGGCCAGCAACGCCTCGCTCAGATGTTTCTGCAGGTCAGCGTCGAACTGATCGGTGATGTCGATGTAGAAGCCGCCGATGCCGAGCAGCCGGCCGTCGGGTCCGGAGAACCGGTCGCCGACCACCACGACGACGTGCGTCTCACCCCGGGTGTCGATGATGCGGTGGCGGCTGCTGAACGCGGCACCGTGCCTGCGCACCTGCTCGATGAGTTCGGGCACGGTGGGTTTGTCGTCGGGATGCCTGTGCTTGAGCAGCAATTGGTTGGTCGGAGTGACGGTGCCCGGTTCGTAGCCGTGCATTCGGGCGACCTCTTCAGACCATTCCCAGCGATCTTCACGGGTCAGGTAACGGAATCTCCCGACCATGGGCCACCTGCGGCCCTTCTTTCGCCGCGAATCTGCGCACACCAGCCCAACTATATTTCGGCTGGCCCGTCCGCCTGTACCAAAGCGGCATCATGACTTCGCAATCTTGCTGGGAGCTCAGGCGGTCTTGGCCAGCACCGCCGTCGGGGATCGGCTTTCGCTCCTGCTCACTTTGCGGATCAGTGAGCGGGTGGCCTTCTCCACCATCTGTTGTGCGTCGCTTCGGCGCCGCGTCCGGGCCGCGCGCTCCGTCGCGGAGACGATGGTCAGACCCTGGCGGTAGCCGCTGACCACCCGCGGATCGACATAGGAGCTCCGCGCCACCGCCGGTGTGTTGCCCAACTCTTCGGAAACCTCCCGCATGACCGCTGCTTCGATCTTCTTGGCCTGCCGCTCCGACACGGCGGGGTCGGCACCGGCGAACGCCGCCGCGGCCAGCACCGTGCCATGCCAGGTCCGCAGGTCCTTGACCGAGTAGTCGGCTCCGACCAGTTCCTTGAACCGTGCGTTGAGGTCGTCGGCCTTGACCTCTGTCCAGCCGGAAGCGTTGCGGCACATCAAGAATCGCCCCGAGCAGTCGGTTCTGCGCAGCATGGCGCGCACCGCCCGGACGACTTCGGCGTCCTCGATTTCGTATTGGCGTTGCACCCCGCTCTTGGCGGGGTAGTCGAACGCCACCGCGTCTCGGCGCACGGTCACGTGCTCACAGAGCAGGGTGGCCAGCCCGTAGGACTCGTTTTCCTCGGCGTATTGTTCGCCGCCGGCACGGAAGTACCCCAGGTCGAGCAGGTGCAGTCCCAGCGCGAGTACCCGCTCCCGGTTCAGGCCGCGGGTGTCGAGGTCGCGCGCGATCTGCTCGCGCCAGGCCGGCAGCTTCGTCGACATTTCCAGCACCCGGTCGAACTTCTCTTCGGCGCGTTCCTGCTGCCAGTTCTGGTGGTAGAGATACTGACGCCGTCCGGCGGCGTCGGTGCCCACCGCCTGGATGTGCCCGTTGGGATACGGAGCGATCCACACCTTCTTCCAGGCCGGCGGGATGACCAGGTCCTTGATCCGCTGCACCGTGGTCTCGTCGGCCAGCAAGTCCCCGTCCGCGCCGTAATAGGCGAAACCCTTGCCGCGACGCTTACGCGTGATACCGGGCTTGCTCAGCACACTGCGGCGCAGCCGCATGTCAGTCCTCCGCTGTCCCCGACTTCGATCTCCGGTCGGCTGCAGCCTGAATTGCCCGTGCGGCCAGCCCTTACACCTGCGTGCAATGCCGAACGACCCGCCACGGCGTCGTGGCGGGTCGTTCGTTTGTCGACTCAGGGATCAGCCGGCCATGAACTCGTGGTAGGCCGACTCCAGATGCCCCGGCAACGCGCTCACGTTGCACTGCCGCTCGGTTTCGCCGATCGGCGCCAGGATCCCGCGCAGGTCGTAGTACTCGTTGGGGTGCGCGGTGAAGTAGCCCCGGATGTTCGACGCTGCGACACCACGGTCCTGGCCATAGGCGGCCATGACCACCTGATTGGCACCCGGGTGGCTGGAAAGGTACTGCTGCGCCGCGCCGGTGACCGACGAGACGGTGGCATTGACACCTTCCGGACTGCAGTCAGGTGCGGCCGCCGCCGACGGCGCGCCGACGAGGCCGACGACAACTCCCCCGAGCAGACAACCGGCGCTGATACCGGCAACCCGCCGAGGCGCGACGATACTGCTGAATTTCATGTTGCTGTGTTCCTCCGAATTCGCGAACCTTCGCTGGGGCGCCCGAGGCCCCGAAATCCAAAGTAGCGAAACCGAAATCGGTGACCCGGGCATGTTCGCCGACGACGAACGCGGCAATCGGGGGATGCGCCGGTAAAGGTGTGATCCGTGCAACTCGAGTCAACTATTTAGCTAAGCAAACATACAACTCGGCTGAGAAACGATGAGAACTCTCAGAAACGGCCGCGTCTTCTTAAGAGATCGTGACCTGAATTCGTGACACAACCGTTATCTCAGGTGGCCCGAATCCGATAGCTACCGGTTGAGCTTGCCGTCCCGCGCGCCGGTCAAGGCGTCGTCGAGGGTGGGGTACAGCGGGAACGTCTTGTCCAGGCCGGTCAGGTGGATCGGCCGTCTGGTCGCCGGGCCGTGGGCCACCACGCCGAACTCTGCGGCGTCGCCGAGTTTCTCGTAGGTCGAGGCCAGGATCTTCAAGCCCACCGAACCCAGGAAGTCGACTGAGGAAAGGTCGATGACCAGCGCTGCCGGACCGTCGGCGACCACGCCGCCGATTGCTTCCTCCAGGGCCGGCGCAGTAACCAAGTCGATTTCGCCGCCGATGCTGAGCACGACTACCCCGTCGTGGTCGGAGACCGTGGCAGTGATCGAATCAGGAGCTGACAATGGCGATCCTTTGTCCGGGCCTTCGGTGTGGTGCCAGCCTAACCCCCTGCGCTTACCGCGAGAAGATGAAGACCTCAACACGCTCTACCTGACCCCCCAAGCTAGTCTCCCCATAGCACCCGCGCTCGGCTGGCCTTGGAGGGACAGATGTCCGATTTGTCGACAGATTCCACCGGCAACGCCACCGGGAGCGTCTCGAGTGAAGGTTTGCTGCCGCAGCTGGTACAGCATCTGCGGCGAAACCGGACCGCGCTGCGCGAGGAATGGGCGCGCCGGATCACCGAGGCCGAGCTGCTGACCGCGATGACGCCGGAGGAGATCTTCTCCGAGGCGACCGCCGTTTACGACAACTACGTCGAGGTGCTCGAGACCGGTAGCGTCGAAGCGCTGCAGGATTACGCGCGCGACCTCTCCGAGCGCATCATTCCGCGAGGGGTGGAGACCGACGAGGTGCTCGGCATCGTGCTGCTGCTGCGCGACGTGCTGGCGCGCTCGCTGTTCGAGAAGTACCAGGCCGAGTTCGACATGCTGAACCGGGTGCTGGACGCCTACGAACCGGCGGCCAACCGCATTGCCAACACGGTGGGCGTCAGCTTCGTCCAAGAGCGCGAGCGCATCATCCGCCAGCAGCAGGAAGCGATCCGGGAGCTGTCCACGCCGGTGCTGCAGGTGCGTGAGCAGCTGCTGATTCTGCCGATCATCGGTGTGCTGGACAGTCAACGCGCCCGGCAGGTCACCGAGCAGCTGTTGCGGGCCATCCGCGCCAACCGCGCCAAGGTCGTCGTGATCGACATCACCGGTGTCCCCACCATCGACTCGACCGTGGCCAACCACCTGGTGCAGACGGTCGACGCGTCCGGCCTGATGGGCGCCAGCGTCATCATCACCGGGCTGTCGTCGGAGATCGCCCTGACGCTGGTGACGATCGGCTTGGACCTGTCCAAGATGAACGCGGTCGGCGACCTGCAGGGCGGTATCGAGGAAGCCGAGCGGCTGCTCGGCTACGAAGTGACCCGCACCGGCGACTGAGGCCGAGCGCTACTAGGACCAAGACCAACCCATGCCAGTACCGATTCTGAAACAGGGCGCGATCCTGATCGCGACCGTTCAGGCCGCCCTGACCGACTCCGATACCGAGCGCCTGCGCGAAGACCTGATGGAGCGGGTCAGCCGCTTCCGCGCCCAGGGGATCGTCGTCGACGTCACCGCCATCGACGTGATGGACTCGTTCGCGGCACGCTCGCTGCGGACGATCGCCCACATGACCCGGTTGCGTGGAGCCACCACCGTGATCGTGGGCCTGCAGCCCGAGGTCGCCTTCGCCATGGTGCAGCTTGGGCTGGCCTTCGACGATATGAGCACCGCGCTCGACCTCGAAGAGGGCATTGCGCTGCTGCATAGGCAGTTGGGTCTGCACAGATCAACGATCGGGCGCGACGGTGGCGGGTGAGACCGTGGTCGCCATTAACACATCCGACGACATCGTCGCCGCCCGCAAAGCCGGTCACCAGCTCGCCATCGACCTCGGATTCTCGCTGACCGACGTCACCATGATCGCCACCGCGATCTCCGAGATCGCCCGCAACATCACCAGCTACGCCGGTCGCGGCGAGGTCCGGGTCGGTGTCGACGACCGCGAGGGCCGCCGGGCGCTGGTGGTTCGCGCCGAGGACGACGGGCCCGGTATCGCCGACATCGACCGAGCCATGGAGGACGGCTACACCACCGGACGCGGCCTGGGGATGGGCCTGCCGGGTGCCCGGCGGTTGATGGATCGGTTGATTGTGGAGTCCGCGCTGGGCCGCGGCACGGTCATCGAGATGTGGAAATGGGTTCCCGCTCGTGCGTGAGAACGGCCGGCTCGGGCCGATCGAGTGGGCGACGGCGAGTCGCTCACGTCCGGGCGAACAACTGTGCGGCGACCAGGCCCTGGCCGTCGACATCGACGGTGACCATGCCTTGTTCGGGGTGTTGGACGGCCTGGGTCACGGCCCCGACGCCGCAAGTGCCGCACTGGCCGCCGTCGACGCGCTGCAGGGCGCGCGGGGCGAACGCCTCGAGGTTCTGGTCCAGCTCTGCCACCGGGTGCTGAGCGGAAGCCGCGGCGTCGCGATGACCCTGGCCCGGATCGACTTCCAGACCGGCAAACTGAGCTGGACGGGGATCGGCAACGTCGTCGCCAACCTGGTCGCCAAAAGCGCCAGCGGCATCCAGATCCGTTGCAGCGCACGCCTGACCGGCGGCATCGTCGGCTACCGGATACCGGAAACCCGGCCCGCGCAAGTGGTTTCGATCCGCACCGGGGATCTGCTGGTGATCAGCAGTGACGGTATCGCCAAAGATCACCTGGACTACATCGACTTCGCCGCCTCGGCCAAGGACATCGCCGAGCAGATCCTGACCAAGCACGCCAAGGAATCCGACGACGCGATGGTGCTCGCCGCCCGCCACCGGGGCATGCTGTCATGAGCTCGCCGAACGACTTCCAATCCCAATACCTGGCCGCGCTGCGCCGCTACGTCGACGCGCGAGACGAGGACGTCCTGGCCGTGGGGCACGAACTCGGCCGCCGGGCACTGCAGGAACAGATCAGCATGCTCGACATCATCGAGAACACGTTCTGGCTGCTCGACGAACTGCCCGGGGACGCGACCGCCGACCGGGCGCCTGCCCTGGAATTCCTGCTGCAGACGCTGGCTCCGCTGGATGTCGCAACTCGCGGGTTCCTGGACGGCACCAGGAAATACGCGCAGGAGCGGGCCCGCGCGCAGGACCTGGCCGACCGCGACAAGTTTCGTACCGCGCTGGTCAACTCGCTGCAGGAGGGCTTCTTCGTCGCCGACCAGGACGGTGCGGTGATCGAGGTCAACAACGCCTTCGCCGAGATCCTCGGCTACGGCGCCGAGGGTCTGCCGTATCGGTGGCCGCAGCCCTGGCTGGTCGACAAGCAGGGCACCTACGAGGAGCAACAGCGGGTCCGCCGGGAAGGCAGCGCCGACTACGAGATTCCCGTCCGCCATTCCGACGGTCATCTGGCTTGGATCGCGGTCAGCATCAATGCCGTTCGCGGTCCCGTCGGCGAAGGTGACGTCTATGTGGGCACCGTCCGCGACGTCACCGCCGAGCGGGCCTTCGCGGCGCGGGAAGGTGCGGTGCTGCGGCTGGCCACATCGGTGGCGGTGGCCAAGAGCGTGGCCGAGGTATTGGCGATCACCCTTCACGAGTGCCGTACGGCGGTCGACGTGCAGCGTGTGGTGGCGGTGATGTGGCCGTCCGGAGATGGCGAGCCAACCGTGCAGGTGGCCGGCGAGCCCACCGAAAACAGCTGGCGCACAATGGATCCGACGCTTCGCCGCACGTTCACCGACGCCCGTCACCAGCTGCCGCTGACCGCGAAGACGGTCGAGTGGCCGGACGCGCCGGGCAAGGCCCGCGGACTGGTGGTGATGCTCTCCGGCACCGGCGACGTCGCGCTGTGGCTGGAGCTGCGGACCCCACGCTGGGTCAGCGCCGAGGATCGGCTGCTGGTGACCGTGTTGATCGGTCATCTCAGCCTGGCCATCCAGCATGTCCGCCAGTTCGAGAACGCCCGCGAAACGTCGCTGACCCTGCAGCGCGCCATGTTGCCGCCGATGCAGCCGCCACCGGGGTTCGCGGTGCGGTACGAACCCGCCGTCGAACCGCTGGAGATCAGCGGCGACTGGTACGACGTCATCCCGATCGACGACCGCCGCATCGGGATCGTCGTGGGCGACTGCGTGGGCCGCGGTTTGCCGGCCGCCGCGATCATGGGCCAACTGCGCAGTTCTTCGCGGGCCCTGCTGATCACCGGCGCCAGACCGGCCGTGCTGCTCGAACAACTCGACGCGGCCGCGTCGATGATCCCGGATGCCTACTGCACGACGGTTTTCCTGGCGATTCTGGACACCGAATCCGGTGTGCTGGAGTACAGCAACGCCGGCCACATGCCCGCCGTCCTGGTCAACACCCAGCCCGATTCGGTGCCGAAGATGCTGACCGACGCCCGGTCGGTGCCATTGGCGGTGCGCCGCAACACTACTCGCCCGCAGGCCGCCGAGGTGCTGCCGCCGGGCTCGACATTGATGCTGTTCACCGACGGCTTGGTCGAACGCCGGCACGAGTCGATCGACGAGGGACTGGGGCGGGTCGCCGACGTGCTGACCGAATCGGCGCATCTGCCGATCGGCGTGGTCGCCGACACCGTGCTGGAAAGGCTTGCCCCGCAAGCGGGTTACGACGACGACGTCGCGATGGTGGTGTACCGCCACCAGTTGGCCCCGCTGCACGTCGAATCCGAAGCCACCCCGGACAAACTGGCCCCGCTGCGGCGGCAGCTGACTTCCTGGCTGCGGGCCGCGCAGGTCCCGGCGGACCTGGCCACCGACATCGTGCTGGTGGTGAGCGAGGGATGCACCAACTGCGTTGAGCACGCCTACGCCGGACAACAGGCGGGGACGATGCGGCTGCACATGCAGGCCGACGAGGGGGTGATCCGGGCGCACATCGCCGACTCCGGACGCTGGAAGCCGCCGGCCGCCGACCCGGGCAACGGCGGGCGTGGCCTGCTGCTGATGAGGGCCATGAGCGAGTCGATGGACGTCGACGAGAGTCCCGCCGGGACCAGCATCGACATCGTCTTCCGTTTGCCGGATCGATAGCGGGGTAAAACATCGGTGTGACTCACATGTCGATATCCGTCGAGCCTGCCCTGCCGGCGGCCCACGGACCGTTGTCGACGGCGGTGCACCGTACGCTGACGGCGCCGCCCTCGCGCGAGCAAACCGGGCGGATCAGCGCGTCGGTGCGCGATTCCGACCCGTTCGGCCTGGACCTGCAGCTGGCGCTGTACATGTGCTACGAGCTGCACTACCGCGGTTTCGCTTCGGTGGACCCGGGCTGGGAGTGGAATCCGGGCCTGCTGGGATTTCGTGCCGAGTTGGAGCGGGCCTTTCTGGCCGGAGTCCGCCGCGACGTGGGCCCCATCCAGCCCGGTGACACGGCCGACGCCGAAATGGACGCGCTGGCAATCGAACCCAAGGACGGCACCGGGTTGTCGTATCACCTGCGTGACGGCGGGACGTGGGAGCAGATGCGCGAGTACTTCGTGCACCGCTCGCTCTACCACCTCAAGGAGGGCGACCCGCACGCCTTCGCGATTCCCCGGTTGACGGGGACCGCCAAGGCCGCGTTCGTCGCCGTCGAGTTCGACGAGTACGGCGCCGGGCGGGGTCCGGCGATGCACCAGCAACTGTTTGCCGACCTGTTGGATGCCGCCGATCTGGACTCGACGTATCTGGGCTATCTGGATGCGGTACCCGCCGAATCGCTGGCGGTGGTGAACCTGATGTCCATGTTCGGTCTGCACCGGCGGTTGCGGGGCGCGGCGGTGGGGCATTTCGCGGCGACCGAGATCACCTCACCGCCGGGTTCCAAGCGCATGGTCGATGCGCTGCGCCGCATGCAGGCCCCGGCCGCGTGCGTGGAGTTCTACCGCGAGCATGTGGAAGCCGACGCCGTGCACGAGCACGTGGTGCGCTTGGATGTCGTCGGGGACCTGGTTGCCCGCGAGCCGCATCTGGACTGCGACGTCGTCTTCGGCATGCGCGCCAACGCCGCTGTGGAAGACCGCCTGGCCGACGCCATCATGGCGGCGTGGCAGCGGGGCGAGTCGTCGCTACGCCGGCCGCTCGGTTAGCTGCTTGACTTTGGCCGGCCGGCACCGGCGGTGACTGGTGTCGCACAGCGGATAGTCCTGACTGCGGCGACAAGTGCAGACCGCCACCATGAACCGGTCCGACTCCACGACCTCGCCGTCGGGCATCTCGATGCGCACCGGCCCGGAAACCAGCACCGGGCCATTGGGAATCACCTGCACCCGGGTGGTACTCACGGCTTGTCTGCTCGGATCACGACGATTTCCTCTTCCCGACGACCCGGGGGGATCAGGCCGATCTCCTCGAGCCATTCTGCCCGTGCCGTGAGCACCGGCCCGAACGGGATCAGTTGACTGGCAACGACGTCGGCGTCCATGCCGCTGGCGCGCAGCTGGTCCAGCGACCGCTGCACTCCAGCCAGCGCCGAGTGCACCAACAACAGAGATCCGCCGTTGCACAACAACTTTGACGCCGATTCACACAGCGGATCGAGAGTCTGCCGACCGTCTATCCCGGCGTTCCACGCCCAGGACGGGCCGGCCGCGGCCGGGATGTGTTCGGTGTCGTCGACGGGCGGCGTTGGCACGTAAGGAGGATTGGAGACCACGACGTCGAACGAGCCGCACTCGAGTGCGTCGATCCACGAGCCGTGGCGCACATCCACCTCGACCCCGGCGCCGGCGGCGTTGTCCTGGGAACAGCTGACGGCGTGCGGGCAGATGTCGAATGCTGTGACACTTGCGCAACCCATTTCGGCTGCCGATATGGCGACGAACCCGGATCCGGTGCACAGGTCCAGCACTCGGCGATGCCGGATCAGACCTGTCCACCGCATGGTGTCGACGAGCAAGTGAGAATCGTGTTGTGGCTGGTAAACGCGTTCTGCGATCGGATCCGCATCCGAAGCCGGCAACGTGCTTGTCATGGCCTGATTAATGCCCGCAGACGATTATGTTAAACCTCTTGGCCTATCTGCTGGGTTAAGAGGTGCGCGCCGCTGCTTGACCCAGCTTCTGGACGACCGTCTCACAAAACGCCGAAAGGTCCTTGGGCGAGCGGCTGGTGACGATATTGCCGTCCACCACCACTTCTTCGTCGACCACCCGGGCACCGGCGTTGCGCAGATCGGTACGAATGCTGGGATACGACGTCAGCTTGCGTCCGGCGACCACGCCGGCTTCCACCAGCGTCCAGGGACCGTGACAGATCGCGGCGACCAGTTTCCCGGAATCGACGAAATCACGGACGAACGCCACGGCGTCCTTGTCCAGGCGCAGCTTGTCGGGGTTGACCGTGCCACCGGGCAGGATCAGCCCGTCATACTCGTCCACCGACACCTCGGCTACCTTTCGGTCCACTTCGAAAGTCCCGGCCGGCTCGAGGTCGTGATTGCGGGCCTCGATCTCACCGTCCTTCAGCGACAGCAGGTCGGTCTGGGCGCCGGCGTCCTGCAGAGCCTTGCGGGGTTCTTCGAGCTCGACCTTCTCCACCCCGTCGGCGGCCAGAAACGCAATCCGCTTGCCGTCCAACTCATTTGACATCGTCACTACTCCTCTTCGGGGATTTTCCGCTACGGATTGAGGACAACCTTGGTGCAGCCGTCCTGCTTGTGCTTGAAGATCTCGTATCCATGGGACGACTGGTCGAGCGGAAGGTGGTGGCTGATGATCATCGTCGGGTCGATCTCGCCACTGCGGATCCGCTCCAGCAACGGTCGCATGTACCGGTGCACGTGGCATTGCCCGGCCTTGATGGTCAGCGACCGGTTCATGATGGCGCCGATCGGGAACTTGTCCATCAACCCGCCGTACACCCCGACGATGGAGATCGTTCCGCCGTTACGGCAACTCAAGGCAGCTTCCCGAAGTGCGTGCGGCCGTTCGGTTTCCAGCCGCGCCGCCTGCTTGACCCGGTCGTAGGCGTCCACCAGGGTGGAGCCGTTGCGCGCTTCCAGGCCGACCGCGTCGATGCAGTGGTCGGGTCCGCGGCCGGCCGTGATGTCGCGCAACTCGTCGAGTACCGATGTCTCGGCGAAATTGAGGGTGCTGGCGCCCAGCTTCCGGGCCAGCTCGAGCCGGTACGGAACCTGGTCGATGGCAATGACTTTCGACGCTCCGAGCAGCAGCGCGCTGACCACCGCGAACAGGCCCACCGGCCCGGCGCCCCATACCGCCACCACGTCGGTGGACTTGATGTCGCACATCTCGGCGCCCATGTAGCCCGTGGGCAAGATGTCGGAAAGGAACAGCACCTGGTCGTCGGTCAGGTCGTCCTCGATCTTCAACGGTCCCACGTCGGCGAACGGCACCCGGGCGTATTCGGCCTGCCCGCCGGCGAATCCGCCCATCATGTGCGAGTAGCCGAACAGCCCGGCGGGAGAATGGCCCATCAGCTTTTCGACCATGCCGGCGTTGGGGTTGGAGTTCTCGCACAGCGAGTACAGGTCGCGGTCACAGGCCGAGCAGGATCCGCACGCGATCGGGAACGGCACCACCACGCGGTCACCCACGGCCAGGTTGTGCACGTTTTTGCCGACTTCGACGACCTCGCCCATGAATTCGTGGCCCAGCACGTCACCGTGCTTGACGGTGGGAATGTATCCGTCGTAGAGGTGCAGGTCGGAGCCACAGATCGCGGTCGAGGTGACTTTGACGATCGCGTCACGGTCGTTGAGGATCTTCGGATCCGGGACCGATTGCACCTCAACGCTGTTGCGGCCGGCCCAGACAGTTGCCTTCATCGTTCAGCCTCCTTGGCCTGCCGGTTGCGCGGATTGCTGATGCATCTGCCGGAAGGCGACTACACCGTCCGGCGAGCCGTCCGAACGCATCACCTGGCCGGTTTCCATGATCTGCTTGAAGCGGCGCAGGTCGTCGTTGACCTGCTGGTCGGGAGACTCCCCCAGCAGGGTCGCCGCCGCTTTCGCCACGGCCCCGCCCGGGATCTGATAACCGATGGTGACCCGGACTTCGGTGCCCTTGCCGGTGTTGTCCGGGGTGAACTCGACGCGTCCGCTGTTGGCAATTCCCGAGCCCGGCAACGACTGCCACGCGATCCGCCTGCCGGGCTCGTCCTCGACAATCTGCGCGTCCCAGCGAATAGGTTGTCCCACAGGGGCGTTGGCGGTCCAGCGCGACCGGCCGTTTCCGTCGACGACAACGGACTGCAGGTGATGCATGAAGCTGGGTAGCTTCTCCAGATCCCGCCAGTAGTTGTAGACGTCGTCCGGCGGCCGCTGAATGGTCACGGCCGCACGCAACGTTTCGTTCCGCTGCGCGCTGGCGTGCCGCGGTCCTGCGCCGCCGGTGGTGCGCAGCGCGGCGTAGAGGTCGAGTCCGCCGATAACCGTAAGTGCGGCAGCCGAAATGAGCCCACGCCGGCGTCGGCCCGGCCCGCGCTTCGCGACACCGACAGCGAGCGCGGCGACGTCCAGCACGTCACCGGCCACCCGGGTCCACACCAATTTCTCCGAACCGAGCAAAAGCGCTGCGCCGTGGGCGCATTCGCGCAGACCCAGGGCGCGAATGACGGTGCGGGAGCGTTGCGTCTCATCGACACCGGCCAGCGCGGCGACCCCGCCGGGCGCCACAATCTCCGAAAGACCCAGTCCCAGGCTGGCTACGCCGAGGCCTTTCACCAGAGTCATAGTTGTGTTTGCCTCGGACTCACTCATCGCAACAACCCCTCGTCCAGATCCGGTAGCGGATCCGACCCGCTATCGCAGCCATACCCCGGCAGTTAGCACCCAAACCTGCACGCACGCGGCTCAGGCGGAAGCCGCGCGCAACGCCTCGAGGAGCGGTTCGGCTGCTTGTTCGAGGAATTGCTGCTGAGTTTCGCCCCCGATCTGGATGAGCGCGATGTCACTGAAGCCGGCTTCCCAGTAGGGCTTGACGGCTTCGACAATGGCATCCAGGTCGGGACCACACGCAATGCTGTCGGCCACGTCTTCGGGTCGGACGAACTGCGTCGCGCCGGCGAAACCTGCCGGTGTCGGCAGGTCGGCGTTGACCGACCAGCCGCCGGCGAACCAGCGGAACTGATCGTGCGCACGCTCGACGGCGGTGTCGCGGTCGGGATCCCAGCAGATCGGTATCTGGCCGATCACCCGGCCCGCACCGGGCCACCCGCCGCTCTGGCGCGCCACGTGCCAGGCGTCGACCAGCTCGTTGTCGGGTTGCACCGCTACCAGGTGGTCGGCCAGCTTGCCGAGCTTCTCGACACCTCGCGCCCCGGTGAGCGCGACCGCGATGCCGGGCAGGACGTCGGGCACGTCCCACAGGCGCGCGGAGTCGACCTGGAAATAATCGCCACGCCAGTCGACGAGTTGCCCGCCGAACAACTCGCGGATGATCTTGATGGCTTCGCGCAGCATGTCCTGCCGGCGTTCGATGGTCGGCCAGCCTTTGCCGACCACGTGTTCGTTGAGGTTCTCGCCGCTACCGAGGCCGAGCGTGAAACGTCCGTCGGCCAGGATCTGCACGGTCGCGGCCTGCTGCGCCACGATGACCGGGTGATACCGCATCGTCGGGCACGTCACATAGGAGTAGAGGTCCACTCGCTCGGTGGCGTGCGCGACCGCGCCCAACACCGCCCACGCATTCGGGGCGTGCCCCTGCGTGGCCAGCCACGGGGAGAAGTGATCACTGCAGACTTCGAAGTCGAAGCCTCGCTGCTCGGCCGAAACCGCGTCGCGCACAAGGTCTTTGGGGCCACATTGCTCTGTCATCAAGGTATAGCCGAACCGTGCCATACCTTTCGGATACCCCTGGCCACTGAACGCAAACGACGGCGTCAGAACGGTGGGGGCTCGTCCTCGGGGCTGGGCGGTGCGGGGCTGCTGGAGCTGACGGGCTCGGCTCGCCGCGTCATCCGGGCTGCACGGTTGTGCCGACGTTCCGCCTTGACGCGCTGGGCACGGTCCTGAGCGCGGGTGCGGCGGCGCTTGGGCATCATCGCGCTGCGCTCGGCGCAGTAGTCGGCCGGTGGTGGGGTTTCGGGGGCGGGCATGCCGCCGACCGCGGCACACAGACTCGGAAACAGCAGCGCGCTGCCAGGGGTGGTGACGTAGGTGTCTCCGGCCGGGGAGGTCAGGATCAGGGTGCCGTCGGCCAGTTGCTTTTCAGTCCAGCCCCAGAACGTCTTCATCAAATGATGCGTACGGCAATAGCACTTGATATTCGCCGCGTGCGTGGGTCCGCCCGCCGCGTAGGGAACCGTGTGTTCCAAATCGCAGCGCGCCGCGGGCACATCGCAACCCGGCCAGCGGCACGTCAGGTCCCGGCAGCGGACGAAGTCAGCCAGGGCTTTGGACGGGGTGTAGTGGGGTTCGGGTGCGGCCCAGCCGGGGTTTGCCAGCGGCACCAACTTGGCCGAGCGGGCCAGCTCGGCAATCAGATCGGGAGTTATCAACCCGTTGGTTGCCACCTCGGAGCCGGGCGCACCGCCGTTGCCGTGCAGGCTGGCCTGTTCGGCGATCACGTGAATCACCACCGGCGACACCGGCGCACGGGCACCGGCCGTACAGTCCGGGCGTTCGCAGCGACAGCCCAGACGCTCTGCCCGGGCCGCCAGTGCTCCCAGCGCATCGGCACGGCGCTGAGCCGCGGTACGCGGGTCGTGTGGGCACACCGTGGCCGCCAGCGCCGTCAAACACCGGTCCAGGGCATGCCCATCAGGAGTCGACAGGGTGCCTTCGATGTGCGACAAGCCCTCGGAGTCGTCCCAGATCGTCACCTCCCGGCCCTGCCGGCGCTCCTTGCGTCGGCGCACCGCGTCGGCGTCCGCGCGCGCCACGATCCGATCCACCTGACCCGCCAGCCGCCCGCGACTCAGCGAAGGCCAGCGCGTCACGTTGACTGCGATCAACTCATCGACCCGGGCCAACACCTCCGGGTCTTCGATCAGATCGGTGCGGAACACGATCGTGCGGAACGTCGAGCCGTCGATGTCGCCAGCGCAGAACACCTCGCCAACCCTGGGCAGCCGCTCGCGCATCGCCCGAGCGACGTGCAACTGACTCATCGCCAGGCCATGACCGATCCGCAACGCGGCCGCCACCTCCGCCGCCACCGCGTCCATCGTGTCGACACACCACTGCTCGGTATCCGAACACCGCGACAACCGATGCGCGAACAACTCCCCGATCTTGACCAGTTGCGCGGCCGCCGCCCGGTTCTCGGCCACCGCGTCCGCCCGGATCCCGTCGATCAATCCGGTCGACACCGCGGTGGTGGAGGGGTGCCTGCCCTCCCAGTACTCGTCGTTCGCGGCTGTATCGAACATACTTTCGATTATGCCACGGGGCGGTGACAACCCGTCAGAGCCGCTCTTTGACCGCCGCTGACAGGCGGGATCCGTCGGCCTTCCCCTCGGCGATGCCGGTGGCGACCTTCATCACCAAGCCCATCTGCTTCATGGAGGGACGCTGCCCGATGTCCTCAGCCACCTGCGCGATCGCGGTGTCGACAACATCGGCCACCTCGGCATCGGTGAGCGGTGTCGGCAGATATTCGTCGAT
>NZ_JCALCF010000032.1:0-56382 GCF_059812185.1 Mycobacterium sp. NGS67 | reverse complement strand
TGGGGACATCGGTTTTTCGGCGTTCGCCACGGTGGTCTCGCGCACCGATCTGATCGAGGACCCCCAGGTGCTGGCCCGGGTGGATGCGTTGGTGGCCGCCAACATCACCCGCTGGCCCGCCCTGAGCGGCTGGCGGCTCTCGGCGCAGGTCGACAAGATCGTGGCCCGTCTCGACCTCGATGCGGTGCGCCGGCGCAAAAAACGCCAGCGCGACCGCGAGATCTACATCGGAGAAGACTTCGAAGGCCTCAGCGACATCCAAGGCCACCTGGCCAGCCCCGATGCCCGCGCCCTGGACGACAAACTGTCCGCGCTGGCGGCCACCGTGTGCTGCCATGACCCGCGCACCCGCACCCAACGCCGCGCCGATGCCATCGGGGCCCTAGCCGCCGGCAACGAGCGCCTGGCCTGCCGCTGCGACCGCCCGGACTGCACAGCGGCCACCCGCCCACCGGCCGGCCCGGTCGTCATCCACGTCATCGCCACCCACGACACCCTCAACGGCACCGCCGACCACCCGGCGGCGATGATCGGCGCCGAAGGGCTCATCACCCCCGAACTGCTGGCCGAGTTGGCCCAGACCGCCAAACAGGTGCCACTGATCCACCCCGGCTACTGCGCCCCCGAACCGCACTACCGCCCGTCGAAAGCGTTGGCCGACTTCGTGCGCTGCCGGGACCTGACCTGCCGCTGGCCGGGCTGCGACGTACCCGCCACCCAGTGTGACCTGGATCACACCATCCCGTGGTCGCAAGGCGGGCCCACCCACGCGGCCAACACCAAGTGCTACTGCCGTACCCACCATTTGGTCAAAACCTTCTGGGGCTGGACCGAACAGCAACTGCCCGACGGCACCCTGATCCTGACCTCCCCGCCGGCGACACCCACGTCACCACCCCCGGCAGCGCCCTGCTGTTCCCCAGCCTGTGCACCGCCGTCGGCGGCATGCCCACCCCCGAAACCCTTGCGCCCCAAGACCACTGCGCCCAACGCGGCGCGATAATGCCCAAACGCCGCCGCACCCGCGCCCAAAACCGCGCTCACCGCGTCACCACCGAACGCCGACACAACCACCAAGCCCGCACGGCCAACCGCCACGCCAGCGTCACCGGCTGGACCGACACCAGCCCACCACCAGGCCCCGACGACGAACCCCCACCCTTCTAGGTGGGCGGTCAGCCCTTCCAGACGACCTTGTCAGTGCCGCCGGCGTCCCGGTACACGACGCTGTCGGGCACTGGGCCGTTCTTGACGTCGAAGTACAGCTTCCCGGTTACTTCGGTGCCCGCCATGAGTGGCTGGTTCGGCAGGCCGTCCGGCTGGTTCCCCTTCATGACCGCGTAAGTGGAGCTGTTCGCTGCGCGCGCGTTGAAGTTGGCAATGTTCGGAGTCGGCGAGCCGCTGACGCCCCTGGCCGTCACCTCGGAATACCATGCGCCGTCATTGTTTCCGCTGGGCTGCAGGTTACCCACCGTGTAGCTGATGGATCCGACGCCGGCTGCCCCGGCGATCTCTGCCGCTTGGCCGAATGCGACGGCCTGCGGGTCCGCCATTGCGGGTGCCGCCGTCAGAATCGCTGCCGCCGCGATACTGGCAGCCGCCATCGTTTTCGTCTTCACTGCGATCCTCGGGAACATCATTGAAGACTCCTTCCCCTGTGTTCGTGCGCTGAAAAGTGGGAGCCGCATACTTCGGACCACAAAGTGAGTTCTAGCCAACACACGGGACTTCAAACCTGCTCGGCACCTGACAACAGATGCTTCAGTCAGCGGATCGACTGCGGAACCACCGCGTCGCGGTTGTCAGCGAGCTCACCAGCCACCACCAGTAACTCGCCGAGCTGGCGCGGATACACCAACTCACCGGCACCCTCCAGGGCCGCGATATCCGCGGCGTCACACCAGCGGGCGCCCTGGATGTAGCTACGCTCCAGCTCGGTCCGCCCGTCCAGCGTCGGCTCGAACCGACGGGTGCGGTGCACCAGGTAGAACTCCTCGCTGTCGATCATGGTCCCGTTGAACTCGAACACCTCGTCGCGCCGCCAGATCGGGCCGACCATCTCCGTCGGCGCCACCGAGAGCCCGGTTTCCTCGGCCAGCTCGCGGGCCGCGGCTTCGGCCAGCCGCTCGCCGTCGAGAACTTCCCCGCCGACGGTGAACCACCACCGCGGGGCATCAGCCAGCGCCGGATCCGACCCGCACAACAGCAGCACCGCCCCGGCTTCGTCGAGCAGCACCACCCGCGCCGAGGTGCGGTGGTTGAGTTCGTGGTCGGTGTGCGCCTGGGCGTGCGGGCGTTCGACGATCTCGAAGTACGTTGGCAGCGGCGCTCTTCCACCGAGCCGGAAGAGCCGCACCATGCGCCGCTCGGCCAATACCAACGTGTCGCGCACCGCGTCGTTGTGGAACCTGCGGGCCAGCAGTACCCGCGCCTCGGCGTCGGCGAGCTCAGCCAGTAAAGCGGCCGGCACCGACGCCGGATCCACCATCGCCAGCGCGGCCGACAGCTCGTTCTCCGCGGTCTCGCGCCCGGTGCGGGGCGCGCGTTCGGCGGCGTCGGCCAACTCAACCAGCCGCCTACCTTCGGGCGCGCTGCCGTAGGCGTCGATCGCGACCGCACGCGCCACCACCGCGCGTCGCGCCAGCGCACCGTCCAGCGCCTGCCAGGACAGGTCGTAGCGCACGTGCAACCGGTCCAGCCGGTTCGCGCGCTGATACCCCCAGGCAGCGAACGCCAACAGGACCACAACGACGAGCGCGGCGATCAGCCACGCCATCAGCTGGCCACCTGCACCTTGACGCCCGACCCGGCGACCGTCTCGTAGACGCGCATGATCTGGCTGGCCACCACCGACCAGTCGTAGCGGCGGACCGCCTCGGCGCCGGCCGTCACGTATCGGCCGCGCAACCCGTGGTCCCCCAGCACGGCGACCAACGCCTCGGCCAGCGCGCCGCTGTCGTCCACCGGGACCAAGCGCCCTACCGCACCGTCCTGCAGCACCCGCCGGAATGCGTCGAGGTCGCTGGCCACCACCGCGGTGCCGGCGGCCATCGCCTCCACCAAGACGATGCCGAAGCTCTCACCGCCGGTGTTGGGCGCGCAGTAGACGTCGGCGCTGCACATGGCCGCGGCTTTACCGTCCTCGTCCACCTGACCCAGGAACCGGATATTGTCGACGAATCCGCTTGCCTGAGAACGCAATTCGTCTTCGTCTCCGCGACCGACGATCAGCAGTTGCAGGTCGGGAAAGCGCTCCAGCACCGCGGGCATGGCGGCCAGCAACGTCGCCATACCCTTGCGGGGCTCGTCGTAGCGCCCCAGGAACAGCACCGTCTTGCCGGGTCGCGGGTAGCCGTCCAGCGCAGACGCGGACGCGAAGAAGTCGACGTCGACGCCGTTGGGGATCTCCACCGCGTCAGAGCCGACCGATTCCATCTGCCAGCGCCGGGCCAGGTCGGACACCGCGATCCGACCGATGATCTTCTCGAACCGGGGACGCAACATGCCGCCCAACACCGACATGGCCACCGACTTGGTGGTCGAGGTGTGAAACGTCGCCACGATCGGCCCCTCGGCGATGTTGAGGGCCAGCAACGACAGGCTCGGGGCGCTGGGCTCGTGCAGATGCAGCACGTCGAAATCGCCTTCGGCGAGCCACTTCTTGACCTTGCGGTGGGTGGCCGGCCCGAACCGCAACCGGGCCACCGACCCGTTGTAGGGAATGGGGACCGCCCTGCCGGCGGAGACGACGTAGTCGGGTAGCGACGTCTCCGACGAGACCGGCGCGAGCACGCTGACGTGGTGCCCGCGGGCGGTCATCACGTCGGCCAGTTGCAGTACGTGCGACTGCACCCCGCCCGGCACATCGAACGAGTAGGGGCAGACCATCCCGATCCGCATCAGCCGCCCTTCAACCACGCCCGACGGTCGTCCGACAGATCGGCCAACCACTGCGGTTGCAGCATGTGCCAGTCTGCGGGATGGGCGGCGATATTGCGCGCGAACTCGTCGGCCAGCGCCTGGGTGATGGCGCGGACATCGCCGCTGCTGGTGTCCAGCGGCGTCTGCATGTTGCAGGCCCAGTCGTTGCCTTCGAACCAGCAGTGCGACGGCAGCAGGGCGGCCCCGGTGGCGATCGCGAGCTTGGCCGGACCGGCAGGCAGCCGGGTGGGTTCGCCGAAGAAGTTGACCTCGACCCCGGTGCGGGTGAGGTCGCGGTCGGACATCAATGCCACGATCTTGTTGTCGCGCAAGCGATCACACAACGTCTCGAAGGGCGGCCGCTCCCCGCCGGAGTGTGGGATCACCTCGAAGCCGAGGCCTTCGCGGTAGTCGATGAAACGGCGATACAGCGACTCCGGTTTGAGCCGCTCGGCGACGGTGCTGAAGGTGCCGTGCGTCTGCGCCAGCCACAGCCCGTTCATGTCCCAGTTGCCGCTGTGCGGCAGGGCGAGCACGACGCCACGTCCCGCGGCCAGCGCCGCATTCAGGTTGTCCTGGCCGTGCGTCCCGACGTCGAGTTGCCGCGTCAGCTCGCGGTGGTCCATGGTGGGCAGCCGGAACGCCTCCCGCCAGTACCGGGCGTAGGACTGCAGCGAGGCGCGCATCAACGACTTCGGCACCCGGTCGGGCGGCACCCCGATCACCCGGGCCAGGTTCTTGCGCAGCTGCTGCGGCCCGCCGCGGCGGGCGGCGTAACGCGCACCGGCGTCGAATGCGTTGCGGGCGGCGAACTCCGGCAACGCCCGAACCGCCATCCAGCCGGTGGCGTACGCCCAGTCGGAGGCGGCACCGGTGACCAGTTCACGGGGCCGGCGACCGGGCAGACTCACACTTCCCGACGGCGGTATCACGGCTCACTCTTTCCCGGTAGCGCCAGGTGGTCGACGGCACCCGGCGAGGTTCGCACCGCGTACAACCGCTGCCCGCAGGTGATCACACTCAACACCGCCAGCACCCACATCGCGATCGGCAGGGCCGGCGGCCAGGCCACGAACGGGAAGTCCGATACTCCCGCACCGACCAGCACGATGATCAGCCGTTCGGGCCGTTCGATGAAACCGCCGTCGCCGCGCAACCCACTGGCCTCGGCGCGGGCCTTGATGTAGGAGATCACCTGCGAGGTCACCAGGCAGATCAGCGTCGCCACGGTGAGCCACTTGTCGTGCTGGTGGAACGCGATCCACCACAGCAACCCGCAGAACACCGCGCCGTCGCCGAGACGGTCGCAGGTGGCGTCCAGGACGGCACCGAATCGGGTGCCGAACCCGCGTTCCCGGGCCATCGCCCCGTCCGCCATGTCGAACAGCGTGAAGAACCAGACCACACATCCGCCGTAGAACAACTGACCCATCGGAAACAACACCAACGCGCCCGCCATCGAACCGACGGTGCCGACGACGGTGACGATGTCCGGCGTCAGACCGACCTTCAGCGCTGTCCGGGCCACCGGGTCGGTGGCGCGAGCGAAGAACGCCCGGGACAGAAACGGGAGTTTGCTCATGGCTGCCGTGCCCACTCCTCGGCCAGCAGCCGACGGGTTTCGCGCAACAACTGCGGTATCACCTTGGAGCCGCCCACGATGGTGATGAAGTTCGCGTCGCCGCCCCAGCGGGGCACCACGTGGATGTGCAGGTGCTCGGCCAGCGAGCCGCCCGCCGACGTGCCGAGATTGATGCCGACGTTGAAGCCGTGCGGACGCGACACGTTCTTGATGACGCGAATCGCCTTCTGGGTGAACGCCATCACCTCGGCGCTCTCCGGCTCCGTCAGGTCTTCCAGCTCCGACACCCTCCGGTAGGGCACCACCATCAGATGGCCGGGGTTGTACGGATACAGGTTGAGCACGGCGTAGACGAGTTCGCCGCGCGCCACCACCAGGCCGTCTTCGTCGGACATGGTCGGGATGTCGGTGAACGGCTGGGAGGGGTTGTCCTCGTCGCGCTTGAGCGGCCCTTCGGCCAGGTAGTTCATCCGATACGGGGTCCACAACCGCTGCAGGTGGTCGCGGCGTCCCACGCCGCGGTCGTGGATCGTGTCATCCTGCTCAGCCACCGTCGGCAACCTTCACCAGTTCCGCTGTCGGAGTGGCGTTTTGACGACTTGCGATCCAGTCCGCGATGGCCGCGACGGCCGTCTCCCGCGGCACCCCGTTGATCTGGGTGCGGTCGCCGAACCGGAAGCTGACCGCGCCGGCCTGCACGTCCCGGTCGCCGGCCAGCAGCATGAACGGCACCTTCTGGTTGGTGTGGTGCACGATCTTCTTGGCCATCCGGTCGTCGCTGAGGTCCACGTGCGCCCGCACCGCGTGCGACTTGAGTTGAGCGACAACGTCTTCCAGATAGTCGATGTGCTCGTCGGCCACCGGGATACCGACCACCTGGACCGGTGCCAGCCACGCCGGGAACGCACCGGCGTAGTGTTCGGTGAGGATGCCGAAGAACCGTTCAATCGACCCGAACAGCGCGCGGTGGATCAGCACCGGGCGCTGCCGGGTCCCATCGGAGGCGGTGTATTCCAGCTCGAAGCGGTCCGGCATGT
This sequence comes from Mycobacterium sp. NGS67, assembly GCF_059812185.1. Classification (NCBI taxonomy): domain Bacteria; kingdom Bacillati; phylum Actinomycetota; class Actinomycetes; order Mycobacteriales; family Mycobacteriaceae; genus Mycobacterium; species Mycobacterium sp. NGS67. Next base: position 49,842 of record NZ_JCALCF010000032.1, on the reverse strand, counting down.
TGAAGTCGACCTGCAGCGTCGACATCTGCCAGCTGCGGCCCAGCGCATCCTTGACCTGCACCGAGATCTTAGGACCGTAGAAAGCCGCGCCACCCGGGTCGGGCACCAGTTCCAGCCCGGAGGCCTCCCCCACCTCCCGCAGGACCTGGGTGGCTTCCTCCCACACCTCGTCGGAGCCGACGTACTTGTCCGGGTCCTTGGTGGACAGCTCCAGGTAGTAGTCGTCGAGGCCGTAGTCGGCCAGCAGGTCGAGCACGAAACGCAAGACCGACGTCAGCTCGTCGCGCATCTGATCGCGGGTGCAGTAGATGTGCGCGTCGTCCTGGGTCATGCCGCGCACCCGGGTCAGGCCGTGGATCACACCGGACTTCTCGTAGCGGTAAACGCTGCCGAACTCGAAGAGCCGCAACGGAAGTTCGCGATACGACCGTCCGCGGGCCCGATAGATCAGGTGGTGCATCGGGCAGTTCATCGGCTTGAGGTAATAGTCCTGGCCGGGTTTGCGCACCGAGCCGTCCGCGTTGAATTCGGCGTCGAGGTGCATCGGCGGGTACATGCCGTCGGCGTACCACTCCAGGTGGCCCGAGGTGAGGTAGAGCTGTTCCTTGGTGATGTGCGGGGTGTTGACGAATTCATATCCCGCCGCGGCGTGCTTCTGACGCGAATACTCCTCCAGCTCGCGACGCACGATCCCGCCGTTGGGGTGGAAAACGGCCAGCCCCGAACCGATTTCGTCGGGGAAGCTGAACAGGTCGAGCTCCACCCCGAGCTTGCGGTGGTCGCGGCGCTGCGCCTCGGCGATCAGTTCGAGGTGGTGGTCCAGCGCTTCCTGCGACTCCCACGCGGTGCCGTAGATGCGCTGCAGGCTGGCGTTCTGCTGGTCGCCGCGCCAGTACGCCGCCGAGCTGCGGGTGAGCTTGAACGCCGGGATGTGCTTGGTGGTGGGGATGTGCGGCCCGCGGCACAGGTCACCCCAAACCCGTTCGCGGGTACGGGGATTGAGGTTGTCGTAGGCGGTGAGCTCGTCGCCGCCGACTTCCATGACGTCGGGGTCGCCGGACTTGTCGTCGACGAGTTCGAGCTTGAACGGTTCGTCGGCGAGTTCTTCGCGGGCAGCGTCCTTGGAGGCATAGACCCGCCGGTCGAACAGCTGACCTTCCTTGACGATCTGGCGCATCCGTTTCTCCAGCGCCTGGAGATTTTCGGGTGTGAACGGCTCGGGGACGTCGAAGTCGTAGTAGAAGCCATCGACGATGGGCGGACCGATACCCAGCTTGGCTTCCGGGAACATGTCCTGCACGGCCTGGGCGAGCACGTGGGCGGCGGAGTGCCGGATCACGCTGCGCCCGTCTTCGGTGTTGGCGGCGACCGGGGTCACCTCCGTGTCGGCCTCGGGCACCCAGCTCAGGTCGCGCAGCTTGCCCTCGGCATCACGCACCACCACGACCGCGTCCGGTGTCCCGCGGCGCGGCAAACCCGCCTCGCCGACGGCGGCAGCCGCGGTGGTCCCGGCGGGGATCCGGATGGGGGCGCTCATGGGGTTTGGTCTCCAATACTGAATGCGAGGCGATCGCGGACAATGCTATCGGGGCGTCGCGTCAAGGCTGCCCCGGCTTGAGCCGCACGAACAGGGCGTCGGCTTCGGTGAGCAGGGTGTCGCCGTCGCGCAACCGGCCCGATACGAATATCTTGCGGCCATCCACGCTGTCGATTCCGGAGTCGAACTGCAACTCCTTTTCGATCGGCACGATGTTGCGGTAGTTGATCTTCAGGTATGCGGTGCGCTGGCGCTTGCTGCCGGTGAGCACCGATGCCGTCAGGCCCAGCACGGTGTCGAACAGCATGCCCAGCGAGCCGCCGTGCACGGCGCCGTTGCGTCCCAGGTGAAACCGGGCGAACCGGGCCCACCCCTCGATGCGGTCGTCCTCGGTCTTGCGAGCGTCCATCGGCACCGTCAGGACGTTCCCCCGCACCGGCAGGTCCATCCGGCGGCCCGACGGCGACAGCCATTCGTCGGCGTCGTAGGGAGCCAGCAACGCCGAAAGCTCTTCCAGCCGGTCGGCGGCCTGGCTGATGACGTCGTCGGGCGCGTCGACGGCGCGGGCGTGGTCCTGCAATTTGCGCACCGCATCGACGAACCTGCCGTAGTCCGGTCCGCCCTTGGTGGTGGGCTCGGGCGGGTTGAATCCGCCGCCGGGATGAGCGTGTGTCACCAGGACACCGTATTGGGCGAGTCATCGTCCCATGGCGGTGCAGGGTGCAGCGGCTCGCGGAGGATCTGCCCGGACACGTGGCAAGCTGGCCGGGTGGACCTGGATGCGTATACCGACCAGCAGCTGACCTATCCGGAGGTCGGCGCGACGGCCGCCGCCCAACTGCCTCCCGGGTACACCCATCTCGCCGCGTCCGCCCCGATCGGGACGGGCCGGGAGCGCTTCGAACAGGCCGCCGACGCCGTCATGCACTGGGGGATGCAGCACGGGGCCGGACTGAAGGTGCAGGCGAGTTCCGACGCCGCCACGGTGTCGTCGATCGTGGTGGTCAAGATGATGGGTGTGCTGCGCGCGCCGTGCCGCGTGGTCTATGTGGTCGACGAGCCCGACGTGCGCGGATTCGCCTACGGCACGCTGCCGGGCCACCCGGCCTCCGGCGAGGAACGCTTCGCGGTCCGTTACGACCCGGGCAGCGGGGCCGTCTATGCGGAGGTGTCGTCGTTCTCCCGGCCCGCGACCTGGTGGAGCAAACTGGGCGGACCGTTTGTCGTGGTGGCGCAGCGACTCATCGCCAAGCGCTATCTGCGCGGGGTGTGACGGCTAGCCGTCCAGCAGGCCCGACTGCTGCAGTGCGTCCCGGATGAACGCCTGCACCGGGCGGGAGCGGATGAAGCCGGCATGGCCCCCGCGGTACCAGACGATCTCGGGCTTGCCCCAGTGCTCCCACAGCCGCACCACCTGCTCACGGGGATGCACGACCTGGTCGGCGACACCGGCGTAGACGAAGCGGCCCCGCATCGGCACCAACGGGGTGAACGACAGCGGCGAGGTCATGGCGCCGATCGGCTCGGCCAGCTGCATCGTGTCGCGGCGCGGATCACCCCTGCGCAACCCGGCGTGCCGGCTCAGCAACTCGACCAGGTTGGCCGGCGGCACGCCCAGAATGGCGCAGGTCAGATCGGTTTCCAGACTGGACAGCAACGCCGCGACGTAACCGCCCAGCGAGATGCCGTTCAACCCGATCGGCGAGTCGGGCTCTTGGGCGCGCACCCAGGACAACAACCGCCGGATGTCCCACACTGCCTGCGCGGTGGCGTGCACGTCGTCCATGACGTCTTCACCCGGGAACACCACACCCTTGGGCAGCCCGCGCGCCCGCCGGCCGTGCATGGGAAGGACGGGCAGCACCACGTTCAGGCCCAGTTCCTCGTGCAACTTCCAGGCCCGGAAGATCCTGAGATCTATTGCCGATCGGCCCATTTCGGTGCCGTGCACGCAGATCAGCCAGGGCCGCGGCTCCGGATGGCGTAGCAGCACTGCGTGTTCGCGCTGCAGCGCGGTGTATCCCAGCCACCGGTCCCGACCAGGTTCGCCGGGGTGCGGGGTGTATCCGCTGTCGAAGGACAGGAACTGATGAGAACGCCCGCGTCCCTTGACGTCCCGGATCTTGACGTCCGAAAGCGGCGGCGGCGCAGTGAAAAAGCCCTCGGGCTTCTCGAGCCAGCCACGGTTGCCGTAGAAGTCCAGCGCGGCAACCACTTCGTCGTTGATCCGCGCGAACGCGGCGGGTTGGCTGACCGGCCGGCGCACTTTCAGCCCTGCCAGCACCACCTCGTCGCGGAAGGCCTGTGCCGCCAGGGCGACGGTCGGACGGGCGATCGGAAGGTCTGCGACGTCGCTGCTGTCGGATTTGCGGTAGTCGCGCCACGAGCGCGCGAAGTACCGGCCGGTGCGCGTGAACGGCCGGACCGTCTGCCCGACGGCGCCGGTCAGGTTCAGCCCGCGCGGTCCTGACATGCCCTCTTTGGCAGGTACTGACATGTCTCAAACGCTAACACCGGGTAACGACCCCACCGGGCTACCCGCACCTCGATATCGGTCACTTCGGGCCGCGAATGCGGCGTCGGTCACGTCGCGGGATCCGACCAGGCCGCAAGCAGCCGCTGCGCACCCGCGCACATCGCCTCGATGACCTGCGCGACCGGGGCGTCGTCGCCGATCATCCCGACGCCCTGACCGGCGTCGACCGCGGTGGTTTGCGTGACGTCGGGCCGCCCGGCCAGTTCCTGTTCGTGACCCGTCCAGCGCGCGACGAACTCGTCGTCCAGCACCCGCGACGGGAACCGTTCCGGCCAGGGCAGCCCCGCGGCGACGTCGAAGACCCGGGTGATCCGGGTGTCGGTCGCTGCGGCATCGATGAGCGCCCGGCGGCTCGCGTCGCCGGTCAACGCCTCCGGGCAGGCCGCCAGCCGGGTGCCCACCCACGCGCCGCTCGCACCGGCGGCCAGCACCGCGGCCAGGCTGCGGGGTGACGCGACGCCACCACCGGCCAGCACCGGTACGCACACCGCGTCCAGGACGGCGTCCAGCAGCGGCAGCGTCCCGAGTCGCACCTCGCCGTGCCCGCCGCCTTCGGCACCGCGCGCCACCAGGATGTCGACGCCGGCGTCGGCCGCCCGACACGCCCCTGACGCGTCGTAAACCTGTGTGACCGTTGCGATTCCGGCATCGCGTGCCTGTTCGACCCAGGACCAGTCGGTACCGAAGCTGACCGACAGCAGCGCCGGGCCCGCGGCCAGGGCGTCGTCCAGCAGCCCGGGCCGGCTACGCATCACCCAGTCCACCAGACCGATCCCGAACCGCCCGCGGACGTGTTGGAGTTCGGTGGCCAGCGACGTCCTGGTCGCCGTGCTGCCCATCCCGACCATGCCCAGACCGCCGGCCGCGGTGACCGCCGCCGCCAGTCGTCCGCCGGCCACGCCGCCCATCGGCGCGTTGACGATCGGCACCCGCAGGCCGAAGTCCCGCGACCAGGGCGTGACCAGCACGTTCAGTGGGCGGCGCCGGGCTGGGACTTCAGCACGGTCAGCATCACCACCGAATCCTCGACGGCGTACAGCGCGTGACGCACCGGCGGGATGGCGAGGTGATCGCCGGTCTTGCCGTCCCAGGCGTCCTCACCGGCGGTGAGGCGGACATGGCCCTGCAATACCTGCAGCGTGGCCTCCCCCGGACTGTCGTGTTCGGACAGGTCGTGGTCGGCGAGCAGGGCCAGCACCGTCTGGCGCAGCTCGTGGTTGTGTCCGCCGTGGATGGTATGGGCGGCGCGGCCGCTGTGCGACTTGCGCGCCTCGGCCAACTTCTCGGAGGCCAGGTCGGTCAGCGAGATCGATTCCATGATGAGTCCTTTCAGACGCTTAAGAGGAGTATGCCCGCCACGATCAGCGCGATGACCTTGACCGCCTCCAGACCGACATAGACGTAGTGGGCATGGGAGCGCGGACCATCCGAGCCGGCCAGCACCCGATCGGAGCGGCGGGTCAACCGGGGCCGAACCGTGACCAGCTGGATGGCCAGCACGACGGCGACGACCGAGTATGCCGCGATGATCCGCGTCGGCGTCGGCCCGGCGACCAGGAGCGCGAGCAGCACGAGCGCGAACCCGACCTCGACCGTGTTCAGCGCGCGGAAGACCAGCCGCCCGATGCCCAGGCCGATCTGCAGTGTCACATTGGGCGCCCGGAATTTCAGCGGAGCTTCCAGGAACGAGATGGCCAACACCATGCCCAGCCACACGAATGTGATCGCGATCTCCACTGCGCGTGCGGTACTCACCGCTGCACTCCTTCCACCAGATGGGTCAGGCACAGATCCGGTTCCACGAACGCCTCGAGCCGATCGACGGTGATCGGTGCCGCCCAGCTCTCCAGCGCGCCCTGCATCAAGCCCAGATGGATCGGACACACGACGCTGGATTGGGCCTCGGCCAGCTCCAGGAACGGGCAGTGCCGCAACCCGACCTGTTGCCTGCCGTCGGATTCCCGGCGTTCCGGGGCGAAGCCGAGCTCGTCGAGCAACCCGATCAGGTGGTCGATCGAGCTGTCGACACTCGGAGTGTCCGGCGCCGGCAGGCGTTCGCCCCACGCCCGCCCCGCGGCCATCGCCCGAACACTCGAATCCGGTTCTGCGGCAAGGCCGTTGGCGAGTATTTCGGCGAGCAACCGGTAGTGCCGGGCACCGCCGCGGTCCATCTGCCGGACGGCCTGGAACATCAGCGGCGGACGGCCCGGACCGCGGCGCGCGGACTCGACCCGTTCCACTTGGCCGTCCGCAACCAGGCTGTCGAGGTGGAAGCGAACCGTGTTGGGATGTACACCCAGCTCCTCGGCGATCGCGGCGATGCTCAACGAATCCCGGGACGCCCGCAACACTCGTAGTACCGCGCGGCGGCGGCCGGCGTCCTCGAGTGGCGCGGTCTGGTCACTCACTGGCATATCCCCTTAGGCAGTCTTGGGCTGGCTGGCCACCAGCGGCGCGTCGGCAGCGATCGGGCCCACCTTGGCGGCACCACCCGGTGAACCCAGCGGCGCGTCGCGCCCAGGCAGAGTTTGACTGAAGAACGCATCATTGTCGGCCAGATACGGCTGCAGATCCTCGGGCAGGTCGTCTTCGTAGTAGATCGCCTCGACCGGGCACACCGGCTCGCACGCGCCACAGTCCACGCACTCGTCGGGATGGATGTAGAGCGCCCGGCCTCCCTCGTAGATGCAATCGACCGGACACTCTTCCACACAGGCCCGGTCCATCACGTCGATGCATGGCTTTCCGATCACGTATGTCATGCGCTAGATTTTACACAAGACGACTTGTATAAACTAGAGGTTGGGAATAACTATGGCCGACAACGAACTTGACGTCCGAGCGCTACGCAAGCCGGACAAGCATCCCACCATTTTCGCCACCTACAACGCGCTTTCGCCCGGTCAGTCGTTCGTGTTGGTCAACAACCACGATCCCAAACACCTACGATCCGAGTTCGACGCCGAATACCCCGGCAGTTACGGCTGGGAGTACCTGGACAAAGGGCCGCAGGTCTGGCGCATCAGGATCAGCAAGCGCACCACCACTCCCCTGCCCCGGGTGCTGGCCGACACGTCCGACCTGGCCGCGCAGACAACACCCGACGTGACCGGGGCGGTGTGGAAACTCGAGATGCGCGAGCGTGATCTGGACGCCAACATCATCGCGCTCGGACCGGAAGGCAGAATCGACGCACATACTGGACCCGATCTGGACGTCCTGATCCATGTGCTGTCCGGCGAAGGCCGGTTGACCACCGAGGAGGGCATCATCGACCTCTACCCGGGCGCCATACTCTGGCTGCCACGACGTTCCCGGCGGCAGTTCGCCGCCGGCCCGGCCGGGCTGCGCTATCTCACCGTGCACAAGCGGCGCCCGGCGCTGGTTCTGGAGCCGCCAGCGCGGCAGGCAATCTGATGGCGGACAAGAAGGAGCCGCTGCCGTCGTCGAAGCGCGACGACGAACACGTGCAGGGACACTGGCTGCTGGCGCGGCTCGGCAAGCGGGTGTTGCGGCCCGGGGGCGTCGAACTCACCCGCACGTTGCTGGCCCGCGCCGATGTCACCGACGCCGACGTCGTCGAGCTGGCACCGGGGCTGGGCCGCACCGCTGCGGAGATCATCGCCCGCAACCCGCGGTCCTATGTCGGCGCGGAAGGTGACGCCGACGCGGCCAACCACGTGCGCACCGTGCTGGGCGGCAGAGGCGAGGTCCGGGTCACCGACGCCGCCGAAACCGGCCTGCCCGACGCCAGCGCCGACGTCGTCATCGGCGAGGCGATGCTGACCATGCAGGGCGATTCGGCCAAGCACGCCATCGTGGCCGAGGCGGCGCGGGTGCTGCGACCGGGCGGCCGCTACGCGATCCACGAACTGGCACTGACTCCCGACGACGTCCCCGCCGAGATCAGCACCGAGGTCCGCCAGTCGCTGGCGCGCGCGATCAAGGTCAACGCGCGCCCGCTGACCATTGCCGAGTGGACTGAGCTGCTCGCCGGGCACGGGCTGGTGGTCGAAAACGTCGCCACCGCACCGATGGCACTGCTGCAGCCCCGCCGGATAATTTCCGACGAAGGGCCGTTGGGCGCCTTGCGGTTCGCCAAGAACGTGCTGACCCAACCCGACGCGCGCAAGCGAGTCCTGATGATGCGCAGCACTTTTCGCCGGCACCGCGAGCGCCTGGCCGCGGTCGCGATCGTCGCGTGCAAGCCCGGCCGGGCTTAACCGGTCAGCGTCCGCCGGGCGCGCTCGACGCTCTGCTCGATCAGCCGGTCGACGGCACCCAGGTAGCTCGCCGACGGCGCGTTCCCGGTGAGTTCGGCGATGGTCCGTTGTTCGCCGAGAACGTCTGCGCCGCCGAGGTTTTCGGCCATGGCAGCGGTGTGCACCCGCAGACCGTCCAGCAACTCCGCACACTGGGATCCGGCGACGACGGTCCGGCGCGCCAGGGTCCGCAGGGTGTCCCATTCGGCATGCCACGAGCCGTCCGGGCGTTCGTCGTTGGCCAGAGCCGCGGCGGTGTGCAGGGTGGCGGCCAACGGGGGCGCGGTGAGCGCGGCACGCCGAATCAGGATGGACAGCACGGGATTGCGTTTGTGCGGCATCGACGACGAGCCGCCCCGCCGGTCACCGGCCGGTTCGCTGAGTTCGGCGATCTCGGGACGCGCGAGGGTGAGGACGTCGGCGGCGATGCGGCCCCAGCAGTCGGTGCACGCGACCAGTGCGTCGCCGACGGCGGCGACCGGCGTCCGGGTGGTGTGCCAGGGCGGGCGGTAGGTCAGTCCCAAAGTAGCGGCGGCACTGCGGGCTACCTGTTCGGCCAGCTGCGCAGGATCGGTTGTGGCGGTGCGCAGCGTGGCCAGTTCGACCGTGGCCGACCATGTCCCGACGGCCCCGCCGAACTGGGCCGGGATGGCCAGCGTGCCGAATCGGGCGTAGGCGTCGACAACGCCGTCCAGCCAGCCCGCGACCTTGGCGCCGAACGTGGTCGGCGCGGCGTGCTGGGTCAGGGTGCGCGCGAGCATCGGGGTGGCGCGATGGCTTTCGGCCAGCGCCGACAGTGCCCAGATCTGTTGGGCCAGTAGCTCGGTCACTTTGCCGATGACGTCGCGGGTGGCCAGCATCAGCGCGGTGTCGACGACGTCCTGGCTGGTGAGGCCGCGGTGGATCCACGGAGCCACCGCCGGGACCGCCCGCTGGCGCAGCAGCGCCACCAGCCCGATCACCGGGTTGCCGCCGTCCTCGGCCGTCACCGCAAGTTGTTCGCAGTCGTGCTCGAGGACCAGATGCGCAAGGTCGGCACCCGCGACCGGAGCCAGACCGGCAGCGGCCAGCGCGTTCAGCCATGCCGATTCGACCGCGACCATCGACCGCAGCAGGGTGTGGTCGGTCATGTACTCCCCGGCCCGCTCGTCGCCGGGCCACAACAGGTTGGTCATCGCCGGCCTTCCTCGTACGCCAGGAACACCGTCTCGCCAGGACCTTGGAGACGGATGTCGAAGCGGAATCGTCTTCCCGCGCCGTCGGTTTCGTCGATGCACAACAGGGTGGTCCGGCGAACCGCGGCCACGGCGGACAGTGCCGGCTCGCTGCCCAGATCGGTGCCGGGCAGGTAGGCGCGAGTGAACAGCCGGTGCAACAGCCCCCGCGCGAACACGGCGACCGTGAAGAACGCCGGTCGCTGCGGATCCGTCGAACCCGGAGCGACCGTGGTGAAGGAGTAATGCCCGTCGGCGTCGGTCGCTGCCCTGCCCCACCCGGTGAACGTCCAACCGTCGCGCCGCAATGAACCGGAAGCCCGCGGAATCCGGCCGGCGCTGTCGGGCTGCCAGATCTCGACCAACGCATCGGGCACCACCACGCCCGCCCCGTCGTAGACGGTGCCGTGCAACTCGAGCGCACCGGGAAACTCCGCGCCCACCAACTGGCTGTCCCGCGAGAAGGACGTCCCGATGCTGAAGAACGGACCGACGGTCTGCCCTGGGGTGCAAGCCATTTCACTCATCGTGGGCACCGTCGCTCAGCACGATGTCCCAGCGGTAGCCGGTGGCGTATTCGGGTTCGGTGAGGTCGTGGTCGTAGTGCGCGATGAGCCGTTGTCGCGCAACGGGATCGACGATCGACTGGTAGATGGGATCCAGCGCGAACAGCGGGTCACCGGGAAAGTACATCTGGGTGACCAAGCGTTGCGTGAATGCGGTGCCGAAGACCGAGAAATGGATGTGTGCGGGCCGCCACGCATTGTGGTGGTTGCGCCACGGGTAGGGGCCGGGCTTGACGGTCTTGAACCGGTACGAGCCGTCGGGCCCGGTGAGGCAGCGCCCGGCGCCGGTGAAGTTGGGGTCGAGCGGCGCGGGGTGCAGGTCGCGCTGATGGCGGTAGCGGCCGGCCGCGTTGGCTTGCCAGATCTCCACCAGCTGACCGGCCACCGGGCGGCCCTGCCGGTCCAGCACCCGTCCGGTCACGATGACCCGTTCCCCGATCGGCTCACCGGGGTGACCGGCCGTCAGATCGGCGTCGAGCGGGTGGACATCCTGATGGCCGAAGCACGGTGCCCAGCGTTCGATCTCCTCGGGGTCGACCGTCAGCACCGGATTTTTCGGATGCCGCAGGATGCTGCTGCGGTACGGCGGGTAGTCCAGGCGCGGCTGTGTTTCCGGACCACCCACGCACGCGTAACCGGTCGCGATCGCGGCGATCTCCGCCGAGACGTCGCGCTGCGACGAGACGCGCTCCGGTGCGGCGTTCACCAGCGTGAGGCTACGCCGCCCCTTCTCGTTGACTCTGCGCACAGGGCGACAAAGTGCGAGTAGACACCGCCCTCAGCGCAGAGTCAACGAGCAGGATGCGGGTTTCTCTCTTTCTAGCGGAGTTATTCTCTGTAGAGCAGACGCCAGTACTGGGGAGATTCCGGTGACCACTCTTGTAGACGACAACCTCTTCGAGGATGTGCGCCGCGGCATGATCCCCGCCCACATCTACAACGACAAAGACCTGTTCATGCTGGAGAAGCAGCGGTTGTTCAGTCGGGCGTGGATGTTCGTGGCCCACGAGTCGGAGATACCGCAGGACGGCGACTACGTGGTGCGCCGGGTACTCGACGATTCGTTCATCATCACCCGCGACTCCGACGGACGGGTGCGCGCTCTGTTCAATATGTGTCTGCACCGCGGCATGCAGGTGTGCCGCGCGGAGATGGGCAACGCGTCCAATTTCCGTTGCCCCTACCACGGCTGGACCTACCGCAACGACGGACGGCTCACCGGTTTACCGTTCCACCGGGAGGCCTACGGCGGTGACGACGGGTTTCCGAAGAACCAAACGCTGCTGCCCGCACCGAATTTGGCGATCTACAACGGGTTGATCTTCGTCAGCCTGGACCCGCACGCGCAGCCCCTGACCGACTTCCTCGGCGATTTCGCGTTCTATCTGGATTTCTACACCCGGCAAAGCGCACACGGGCTGGAGGTTCGGGGTCCGCAACGGTGGCGGATCAAGGCGAACTGGAAGATCGGCGCGGAGAATTTCTCCGGCGACATGTACCACACCCCGCATACGCACGCGTCGATCGTCGACATCGGACTGTTCCGCGAACCGAAGGCGCAGAAACGCAAGGACGGCGCCACGTACTGGGCGCACCGGGGCGGCGGCACCACCTACAAACTGCCACCCGGTGACTTCGGTGAACGCATGCGCTACGTGGGCTATCCCGACGAGATGATCGGCCGGATCAAACAGGTCTGGTCGCCCCGGCAGCAGCAGGTGATCGCCGAGGACGGCTTCATGTTCTCGGCGGCGACCTGCTTTCCCAACCTGAGCTTCGTGCACAACTGGCCGAAACTTCCCGGCAGCGAACAGGTGCTGCCGTTCATCTCGATCCGGCAGTGGCAGCCGATCAGCGAGAACGAAACCGAGGTCTGCTCGTGGTTCGCGGTGGACGCGGCGGCACCGGAGCAGTTCAAGAAGGATTCCTACAAGGCCTACCTGATGTGCTTCGGGTCCACCGGCATGTTCGAGCAGGACGACGTGGAGAACTGGGTGTCGCTGACCACCACCGCGGGTGGTTCGATGGCGCGGCGACTGCTGCTGAACAGCCGGATGGGACTGCTCGCCGACGACCGTCCGGTGATCGACGCGCTGCCCTCGGACTCGTTCCACGGCCCCGGCCGCGCTCAGGTCGGTTACAACGAATACAACCAGCGCGAGTTGCTCAAACTCTGGGCGGAGCACCTGCGATGAGAAAACCTCTGCCATTCAACGATATTCGCCACCTACAGGCTCATCAGTTCCTGGTGGACGAGGCCTACCTGCTGGACGCGCAGCACTACGAGGCGTGGCTGGACACCATGACCGACGACATCCGGTACGTGATGCCGGTGCGCGTGACGACCGCCCGCGGCGCCGGGTTCGACACCTCCCCCGGCATGGATCACTTCGACGAGGACATGTACTCGTTGCGCCAGCGCGTCGCGCGGATGGGCACCGAACACGTCTGGGCCGAGGACCCGCCGTCACGGCTGCGGCACTTCATCACCAACGTGCGCACATTCGACGACGATGCAGGCCAGCTACTTGTGGAGTCCGCGGAACTGCTGTTCCGCAGCCGCGGCGACGTCAACGAGAGCGCCCTGCTGTCCTGCAGCCGGGAGGACCTGCTGCGTTGGGACGACGACATCGAGGCCTGGAAGTTGGCCCGCCGCACGATCATTGCCGACGAGTCGGTGCTGCGCATGCAGAATCTGGCGGTGTTCCTGTGAAGCCCGTCGGCGAGCCAATCAGCGTGGCAAATGAATTCACCGAAGTCATGGTCCAGCGCGTGGAAACCCGCAACGGATCACGACTGCTGATCACCGCGCCCCGAACCGGCCAGTGGATCACCCTGGACGCACTCGAAGTCGAGGCGCTGACCTGGCAGAACCCCCGTACGCTGGCGGCCATGGTCGGCAACTCGAACGCGCCACTGCTGCCCGAGGAGCCGGAGAGCGACGATGACCGGTTGGCTTGACGGCAAGCGCGCGCTGGTGGTGGGCGCCGGGTCCGGGATCGGCCGGGCGGTGGTCGACGCTTTTCTCTCCGAGGGCGCACAAGTGGCTGTGCTGGAACGGGATCCGGACAAGTGCGGGCGGCTGCGCGACGAGCTTCCCGGAACCGAGGTGATCCACGGCGACGCCACCGTTCGCGAAGCCAACGACCGCGCGGTGGCCGCCGCGGTGCACCGCTACGGTGGTCTCGACACCCTGGTCAACTGTGTCGGCGTATTCGACTTCTACCAGGGGATCGACGACATCGGCGCCGACGAGTTGTCCGCCGCGTTCGACGAGATGTTCCGCACCAACGTGCTCAGTCACCTGCAATCGGTCAAAGCCGCACTTCCGTGCCTGCGGGCACAGCACGGCGCGTCGATCGTCTTGACCGAGTCCACCTCGGCCTACTATCCCGGCCGCGGCGGTGTGCTCTATGTCCCTTCGAAATTCGCGGTGCGCGGGTTGGTGACGGCACTGGCTCACGAGTTGGCCCCGCAGATCCGGGTCAACGGGGTGGCGCCGGGCGGGACGCTGAACACCGACCTGCGCGGGCTGGCCAGTCTCGGTCTCGCCGATGTCCGCCTCGACGACTCCCCCGGCCGGGCAACCGATCTGGCCGCGCGCACGCCGTTGCGGGTCGCCCTGTCCGGAGCAGACCATGCCTGGAGTTATGTGTTCCTGGCCTCCGACCGGTCCCGCGGGATCAGCGGCCAGACCATCCACCCCGACGGCGGGTTCGGAATCGGAGACCGTCGGGGCCGAGATGCTTGACCAGCAGCGCGCCCTGGTGGCCCAGGCCTGCCGGGTGGCCGCGGCCCGCGGATTGGTCGACGGCATCCTCGGCCACCTGAGCCTGCGGATCGACAACGACCACCTGCTCGTCCGCTGCCGCAGCGACGACGACACCGGGGTGGCGTTCACCCGCCCCGACGACGTCCGGCTCGTCACCTTCGACGGAAACGCGGGCGCCCCAGGCGAACTCGACGGCTATCGGGTGCCCAACGAGTTGCCCATCCACCTCGAAACCATGCTCGCCGACACACGGTACGGGGCCGTCGCGCACCTGCACCCTCCCGCCGTCGTCGCCGCGGATCTCGCCGGCATCGAACTGCGACCCATCTACGGCGCCTACGACATTGCCGGCGCCTGGCTGGCCCGCGGCGGCGTGCCGGTCTACGAACGGGCCGTGCTGATCCGAAACTCGTTGCTGGGCAAGGAAATGGTGGCCGCGATGGGCAACGCGCCGGTGGTCGTTTGCCGCGGCCACGGCATCACCAGCGCCGCGGACAGTGTGCAACGGGCGGTTTTGCAGGCGATCAGTCTCGACGAGCTGGCACGCATGTCCCTGCGGATCCGCTCGGCCGGCGGCACGCTGCGCGACATCCAGGACGCCGACTGGGCCGACCTACCGGACCTCGGGTCCGGCTTCCAGGTGGACGCCGCCTGGCGGCACGAGGTGGCCCGGCTCACCGGTCAACCCAGCTGATCGCCGATTTCCTTGCCCGCGTTGACAAGTGCGGCGGCCACGGTCGAGTACCTCGACGTCGGCAGGCGGTTCTGCGGCGCCGCGGCGTTCAACGCAAGCAACAGGCCGGGCACACGGGTGGGGATCGGCACCGCGACCGACGCGACGCCCTCCTCGCTCTCTTCGCGGTTGGTTGCGTAGCCGCGCTCCCGGATACGGGACAACTCGGACTCCAGCTTGGCGCGGCTGACGATCGAGCGCGCCGTGACAGCGTCCAGTTCTTCCCGCGGAATCAATTGTCGCAGTTCGCTTTCCGGAAGTTGCGCCAGCAACGCCTTGCCCGTCGACGTGCAGTGCGCGGGCATGGAGCGCCCCAATCGCGATGCCACCCGGACCGCTTTCGGACCTTCGACCGCGGCGACGAAACGGACGTCGGCACCGTCCAGCGTCCCGACGTGGATGGTCTCGCCCAACTGCTCGCTGAGCACACGCATGACGGGCACGGCGGTGCGCTGAATGTCGATGCGCCCGAAGATGGCGAAGGCCACACTGGTCAAGGCCGCTCCGGGCAGATATGCCTTGGACTCCGGATCCTGGCGGACGAAGCCGCGGTAGGTCAGCATCGCCAACAGTCGGTGCGCGGTGGACGAGGCGACGCCGAGGTAGCGGGTCGCCTCGCTCAATCGGATCTGTGGTCGTTCACCGAAGAGCAACAGCAGCCGCAGGGCGTTGTCGACCGACTCGATCGGATATTGCGGCGCAAGCGAATCGGAGGCCGGCCCCTGCCGTTTCATGACAGTGACGCTACTCGGCGTGCCCCCGGGAACACCCGGAACGAAGCTTCTAGCCGAAAACCGCATATGGCGCGCAAATGACAGCTACGGTTTCCGCAGCGTCGCGTTGCCCGGTGGTCGGGGAAATCATGGCTGGTAGGCAACGCGGCGCGCTCTTGTGCTGGCCCTCTGGCCGTGACCAGCCAGCTGAAAGGACCAACTCGTGAGCTATTTCGTCTTGCCTCCGGAAATCAATTCGCTGCGGATGTTCGTCGGGGCCGGTTCGGCGCCGATGCTGGAGGCCGCCGCAGCGTGGTCCGGCCTGGCCGACGAGCTGGGCACGGCCGCGGAGTCGTTCGCCTCGGTGACGTCGGGGCTGGTAGAGCAGGCATGGCAGGGACCGGCGGCGCGCGCAATGGGGGCCGCGGCGGCACCGTATACGGGGTGGCTGAGCGCGGCAGCGGCCCGCGCGGCCGGGGCGGCCAGCCAGGCTGGGGCAGTGGCGAGCGCATTCGAGGCGGCTCGAGCAGCGACCGTGCTTCCCGAGGTCGTGGCCGCCAACCGCAACGCGTTCGTGCAGCTGGTGCTCTCGAACCTGTTCGGGCAGAACGCGCCGGCCATCGCGGCCGCCGAGAGCATCTACGAAGAATTCTGGGCCGCCGACGTGGCCGCGCTGGTCGGCTACCACGGCGGCGCGCAAGCCGCGGCGTCGCAACTGGCGTCCTGGCAGGACGCACTCAACGGTCTCACGACGCTGAACACCAGCATCGGCAATACGGGCGTGTGGAATCTGGGCATCGGCAACCTGGGCGACCGCAACCTGGGCAGCGGGAACTGGGGCAGCGCCAACTTCGGCAGCGGAAACGACGGCAACGCGAACTTCGGCAGCGGCAACCTGGGCAACGCCAATCTGGGCAGCGGGAACTGGGGTAACGCGAACTTCGGCAGCGGAAACGCCGGCTACACCAACTTCGGCAATGGCAACGTCGGCAATCTCAACTTCGGCAGCGGCAACGGGCACTGGGACCAGTACTCGGGTTTCTCCAACAACGGAAATATCGGTAGCGGAAACTGGGGCGACAACAACCGCGGCTTCGGAAACTTCGGCAACACCAACTTCGGCAGCGGCAACCGGGGCTCTTTCAATCTGGGCAGCGGCAATATAGGCGACAACAACGTCGGCTTCGGCAATATCGGCACGGCCAATTTCGGCTTCGGCAATCACGGCACCAACAACGTCGGCTTCGGCCTCAGCGGCGACAACCAGGTCGGAATTGGCGCACTGAACACGGGATTGGGCAATCTCGGATTCGGCAACACCGGCAACAACAACATCGGCTTGTTCAATTCGGGCGACAACAACGTCGGCTTCTTCAATTCAGGCAACGGCAACTTCGGCTTCGGCAACGCGGGTAGCACCAACACCGGCTTCTGGAACGCCGGGTCGGTCAACACCGGTTTTGCGAACGGCGGTGACTACAACTTCGGAAGCGGCAACGCCGGCAGCCAGAATGTGGGGTTCGGTAACGCTCTCTTCGGCAACGTGGGCTTCGGAAATTCGACGTCGGGCAGCACCGGGGCCTTCAATAGCGGTTATTTCGGCGAGTACGACCCCGGGAACCACTTCGACACCGGACTCGGAAACAACACGGGTTTCTTCAACTCGGGTTACTTCAACACAGGCATGTTCAACTCGGGCAGCGTCAATACCGGTCTTTTCAACTCAGGCAACTTCATCACCGGTATGGGGCACTCGGACACTCCGGTCGGAGTAGTCAATTCGGGATTCGGCACATCGGGAACGTACGTTTCCGGCTTCTTCAATTCCGGCAGCGCCACCTCCGGCTTCTACAACGTGTCCCAGCAGCCGTTCTACGGTTTGACGTCGGGCTTCTTCAATAACGCGACGGACCGGGGCCTCGCCGGTTTCAACAACACCGGCGTGGGTTCTGCCGGGTTCTTCAACTCCGGTGATCACGTCGCAGGATTCTTCAACCCGGGCATTTACAGCTCGGGTGTGAACGTTTCCGGAGTCGGCAGCTCCGGCGGCTGGAACCAGGGCGACAACCAATCGGGCTTCTTCCACTGACCCCCCGCGAAGGTGCGGGTGGCCGTACACTCGGCGACGTTCCCGCGTGCAAACCCCGTCCGTCAGGCATCCTTTAACCCATGGATGTGGGTGCCCTGCTGCAGACAATCCCGCCGCTCGCGGTGTATCTGGTGGTCGGTGGTGTGGTCGGGCTGGAAAGTCTGGGCATTCCGCTGCCCGGGGAGATCGTGTTGGTCAGCGCCGCGTTGATGTCGTCGCATCACGAGCTGGCGGTCAACCCGGCCGGTGTCGGGGCGGCCGCGGTCATCGGCGCGGTCGTCGGCGACTCGATCGGCTATTCGATCGGTCGCCGGTTCGGGATGCCGTTGTTCGACCGCCTAGGCCGCCGCTTCCCGAAGCACTTCGGCCCCGGCCACGTGGCCCTGGCCGAGCGAACGTTCAACCGGTGGGGTGTGCGTGCGGTCTTCTTCGGCCGGTTCATCGCTTTGTTGCGGATCTTCGCCGGGCCGTTGGCGGGCGCGTTGAAAATGCCGTACCGGCGCTTTCTGGCGGCCAACGTCGCCGGCGGCATCTGCTGGGCCGGGGGCACCACCGCGCTGGTCTACATGGCAGGCGAAGCCGCCGAGAAATACATGTCCCGGTTCTCCTGGATAGCGCTGGTCGTTGCCGTCATCTGCGGTGTCACCGCCTCGATACTGCTGCGCCAACGCACCGCGAAGGCGATCGCCGAACTCGAGGCAGAGCACTACCGCAAGACCGACACGGCCGCCGCGTCCTGAGTCAGCCGACCGCCTCATCCGCCGCTGGACGGTGCTGCTCGATCAGAACGCGGGCCATCGCCTTGGCGCGGTGAGCGGCATCGGGGTCGCCGACCGCGGCGAGGATGATGGCGCCCTTCATCAGGATGTGCCACGACCAGGCGAAGTCCTCGACGTCGAGTAACCCCGCCGCCACGGCGCGTTCCCGCACGATCTGGCGGACGTTGTCGATGTGGGAGATGCTGGCCTGCCCGGCGGGATGCTCGGGACCCAGCTCGAGCAGCACGTTGATGAATGAGCAGCCCTCGTAACCGTCGCGGTTCTGGAACCACTCGTGCAGCACCTCGAAGATGGCCAGCAACTGTTCCTCGGGCGTGCTGCCCAGCTGCGCGGATTTCTGCTCGATCAAACCGTGGGTCCAGACCTCTTCGCGACGCGCCAATACCGCCAGAACCAGGTCGTTCTTGGTGGCGAAGTGACGGTAGAGGGTGGCTTTGGCAACCCCGGCCCGCTCGATGACCTCGTCGGTTCCGACGGCACGTATCCCGCGTCGGCTGAACAGTTGGTATGCGGCGCCCAAGATTCGCTCGCGGGCGGGCACGGTCGGCGCGGTAGGCCCCGTGACGTCGGGCGTTGTCATCGCCCGCCTTACCATACTCTTAGCCTGCGCCATGTAGACAGACCGCCCTGTCTCGTTATAGAAATGAGACTCACACAAGGCAATAATCTGTCTGTCTTCAGACCGCAGGACGGGCATCCATTCGCGGCGTTCCGACGCCAGTCGATTAGGAGTGCACGATGAGCCTGGTCATTTCAGAGGCGTTTTCCACCCACCTGACGCTCAGTACTCGGCTGGTCTACGAACTCGGCGAACCGCGCAGCACGCTACGCGCGATGACCGACCGCAGTGGCGATGCGGTGATCATCCACGCCGGCGGCGAAATCGACGCGTGCAACGAGCACACCTGGCGTCAGCTGGTGGCCGAGGCGGCCGCCACCGCTACGCCGCCGGGACCTTTCGTCGTCGACGTCGCCGAGGTCGACTTCATGGGGTGCTGCGCGTATGCCGTGCTGGCCGAGGCCGCCGAGCAGTGCCGCGAACGAGGGGTCGAACTGCGCCTGGTCAGTCCCGCCCCGGTCGTCGCGCGCCTGGTGCGCGCGTGCGGGTTCGATGCCCTGTTACCGATTTACCCGACGGTGGATGACGCGCTGATCTGAGCGACGGTGTTATGCCGCGCCGTTGGCGGCCAACTCCCGACCGGCACTCGTCGGCGGCGGCCCCACTTCCAGCACCGATCGCACCGCAGCGCGCAGATAGTCACGCAAGGTGGGCATGCTGTAGTGCCGCCCGCGCAAGCCGATCCACTTCGGCAGATCGATGATGCACGTTGCGATCAACTCGACCGCGCCGGAATCGCTGCGCTGCCAAAGACTTTCGGCCAACTGCGACATGACCGCATCGAGTTCGGCCTGCAGGAGTTGCAACTGCTGGGCGATGTCGCCCGGCATGGGCTGGCTCACCACCTCTTCGCGACGCACCGTCATCAGGCAGGCTGACGATCCCGGGAACATCTCGGGGTACAACAACGACGTCTCGGCCGCCGCATACACCGCGTCCAACGGCTCGCCGTCAAATTCGGCGCGGGCCTCGTCGACCAGACTGGTCAGCAGGTCGAGAAAGCGGCGCTCCGCGCGCACCCACACCCGGCCGAGCACACCCCCGCGAGATTCGAACGTCCGGTAGATGGCGCCGTTGGAAACACCGGTGGCCTTGGTGAGGGCGCGGATCGTCACCGCTTCGATGCCATCCTGGGCGACCAGGTCCTCCGTCGCATCGAGGACGTCGTCGTGGCCGCGCAACCGGGGACTCACCACTGCTCAATCACTCCTTCGTGGGACTGCATTGCGGCCATTGTCCACAACGGGCCCGATTCCTACAGCGAAATCGCCGACACTCATAAAGTCTTCGGCACGTCGAAGCCCCGAGACTTGCCGCGCCGCGGCGCGGGGGTAGCTTGCGGGAATGAGCCCACAACGCTCGAACGGCGACCTGCCCACCGTGGGTGTTGAGGAGGAGTTTCTCCTCCTGGACCCGGAGACCGGCGAACCCGCGCCGCGCAACAACGAAGTAGCCATCGAGGCGGGACGCCGGGGCGTCAAGCTGGACCGGGAGCTGAGCAGTTGCCAGGTCGAAGCCACTTCCAGCGTGGCCAGAAACAGCCAGGAGCTGCGCGAAGAACTTGCGGCGTTGCGGCGCACTGCGGTGGAGGCGGCCGACGCCGTCGGGGTCCGGCTGCTGGCGCTGGGCCTGCCGCCGGTGACGCCGCACGAGTTCCCCGTCACCGACTCCGCGCGGTACAAGCAGATCGGTGAGCAGTTCGGGATGGTCGCGCATGAGCAAGGCATCTGCGGGTGCCATGTGCACGTGCAGGTTCCCGATCGGGCGGCCGCGATCCACGCGAGCAACTGGCTGCGGCCGTGGCTGCCGACACTGCTTGCGCTGTCGGCGAATTCGGCGATCTACCGCAATTCCGACACCGGCTACGCGAGCTGGCGCAGCGTGCTGTGGCGGCGTTGGCCGGTTGCGGGTGCACCGCCGTTCTTCGCCTCCCCCGACGAGTACGACCGCACGGTGCGGATGCTGCTCGACACCGGGGTGCTGCTGGATCAGGGCATGATCTATTGGGATGTGCGGCCGTCGGCGAATTTCCCGACGGTCGAGGTCCGTGTCGCCGACGTGCCGGCGACGGTCGCCGAGACGGTGTTGCAGGCCACGCTGGTGCGGGCGGCGGTGATGACCGCGGTCGACGAACAACCCGACGGTGCCGACCGGCTGCCGCCGGCCGCGTTGCGCGCGGCGTACTGGAAGGCCGCCCACGACGGATTATCCGGGAACACACTGGATTTGGTGAACGGCCGGGGAGCGGTGCCCGCTCGCGAACAATTGTCCGCACTGGTGGAGCGGGTGCATCCAGCGTTGGATGCGCTCGGTGAGTACCAGACCGTCGTCGACGAGATCGACCGGGTGACCACGCTGGGCAATGGGGCGATGCGGCAACTGCAGGCGTGGCGGCAGCGCGGTGAGGCGATGGACGTCATCGAGGCGGCGGCCGAGGCCACGCTGGAATGAGCCAGGTTTACAGGGCGAGTAGACGGCACAACCCGATCGAACCGACCACGACGATGGTGGCGCGCAACGCATTCGGTGACAGCCGACGTCCGTAGCGGGCCCCGATCAGGCCCCCGACCAGCGATCCCGCGGCGATCAACCCGGCGCCCGGCCAGCTGATCCGGTCCCAGGCCACCAACGTATACCCAACGGCGGCAACGATATTCACCACCGACGTGAGCAGGTTCTTGGCGGCGTTCATGCGCTGCACGGATTCCGGCAGCAACGCACCCATCACGCCGACCAACAGGATCCCCTGCGCGGCAGTGAAATAGCCGCCGTAGGCGCCGACGGCAAAGGTGCCGAACAGCAGCGTCGCCGTCTTGGCCCTGGAGAGATGTTCGGTTGACTGACCCGCGTCCTCGGCCCGTCGCCGCGCCCACGATTGAATCCAGGGACCGGTCACGACCAGGATCAAGGCCAGCACCAGCAGCACCGGCACGACCCGGGTGAACTCCTTTTCGGGCAGATGCAGCAGCAGGTAGGCGCCCAGAACCCCGCCGGCCAGCGATGCCGGGATCTGCCAACGCAATCGATCCCATTGCCCGCGCAGTTCGGCGCGGTAGCCCCAGGTGCCCGACACTCCGCCGGCCACCAGCCCGACGGCATTGGACATGGTGGCCGTGACCGGCGGATAGCCGAGCGTCACCAGCATCGGGAACGTGATCAGCGTGCCGGATCCGACGAGGGCGTTGATTGCTCCGGCACCGAGTCCCGCCAGCGCGATGAAGACCATGTGGGAAACCGCCACCCTGAGAACCCCACTGGCGTAGTAGCGACACCGAAAACAGCGGGTGCCCGGGATTCACCCGAGCACCCGCTGCTTCGGTCTGACGGTCGGCGTTACGAACCCAGGTACGGAACGCCCGGCAGGTTGGGGATGTTGTGCCAGTTCGGCAACGGGCCGCCCTGCTGGAACAGCTGGACCGCCGCGTTCTGGCCGTTGGCGTTGGCAACCCATTCGCGGATCGTGAAGTACAGATCCGT
This sequence comes from Mycobacterium sp. NGS67, assembly GCF_059812185.1. Taxonomy (NCBI): domain Bacteria; kingdom Bacillati; phylum Actinomycetota; class Actinomycetes; order Mycobacteriales; family Mycobacteriaceae; genus Mycobacterium; species Mycobacterium sp. NGS67. The sequence goes on along the minus strand of NZ_JCALCF010000032.1, from coordinate 27,545 downwards.
ACTGGCCCGAGTGGCCAGCTGGGCCGCGACGTCGTACTCGTTCATGTTGGTTCCCGGCACGGGTGTGCCGCCGCGCGGCGTGTGCGGGCCGTCCTTGTTCAGCAGCGTGTGGCACTCCTGGAAGCCGGGCGGCGGACCACCGGCGGGGCAGCCCTCGAGGGGGAACTGCTGCGCGAAATCGATGCTGTAGTAACCGGTGTGCAGGTCGGCGGGGAAGTCGGCCGGGTTGCAGACCGGGAAGATCGGCGGGGCGATCCGGTCCAGTTGGCCGATGGCGATGTTGTCGTCGACCCAGTTGGAATGGGCGTAGAAGTCCTGGAGGGTGTGCAGCAGGGCTCCGAACGCGGCCCGGGCGCCGGGTCCGTCGGCCTCCACGTCGCCGTTGACCACCGACCCGCTCAGGATGATCGGCGAGAAGGTGTCCCAAGCCACGCGGGCCCGGTTGCAGATGTCGACGGGATTGATCGAGTTGTCCAGATGGCGGAACTCGTCGGTGGCGAAGGCGTCACTGCCCAGCGCCCCGCCGCCCGGCGGGGGGCCCACCAGGATCTGGTTGACAGCCAGCTGACTGACCTGGTCAGCGGGCAGAGCGTTGCGGGTGATCGTCTCGTGGTACTTGACGTAGAACGCGTGAGCCGTCGGCGTACCGAAGGATACGACGGCAGCGACTGCCGCCAGTATCGCGACGAGGACGCCCAGCGGGTGCCTGCGGGGTAGCGTCATGACAACTCCGTGCTAGTAGGGACTCGGTTTCGTGCGCATTCGTAGACGTTTCCTCATGAACCTTACGAAATCAATAAAGACTCGGCGATATCAGCATCAACGCATCTATTGAACAAACGCTCTATAGATACGGCAGCGTCGCTGTTCCGTAGGTCTCGGAGGTGTGGGCCAACAGCTCGGCGAACTTGGCTCTCAAGGTCGCCGTGTCGTCGCCGACCGGCTTGTCGCAGAACCTGCACCGCGCCGCGAAGCGGGTCTGCTCGTCCTCGTCCGGCCAGAACCGGCGGGGGCCCACCGCGGCGCCGGGGTCGTACTGGACGGCCTGATGGGCGCTTTCGCGCAGGATCCTGCCGACCGGATGTGCCTGCGGGCATTCGAGTTTCAGCGTTCCGATGCCCTCAGAAAAGCTCATCGCCTAGACGTCGCTGGTGAGATAGCGGGTCTTGACCGGCGGCGCGGCAAGCAGCGGCGGCAGCTGCGTGAGCTTGCCCTCCCCCGCCCGGAAGCTGCGGTAAGCCTCGTCGTGATCCACGGACTCCCAGACCTCGTAGATCAGCCAATGCGCTTCGTCTTCTTCGTCCACCCACACGTCGGTCTGCAGATTGCCCTCGAATGCGCGGGTGTCCTGCAGAGCCCGGCCCATCAGCTCTCGGCCCGCTGACACTTCATCGGGCTTGAAGCGCAGTTCGAGAATCACCGTGATCGGCATCGTCGCCTCCCCTTCTGCCGCGTGGTGCGGTCACCAGCGGCATCGTACTTCGCCGGGTGTGGCGCTGGCCCGGGTGCTTAAAGGGCGTACGGTTTTCTCAACCGGCACATGGTGATTCGGCCTACGTCGCAGAGCGGTTACTACCGCCAGCGCGCAAATAACCGATCGGGTTTCGGCCCAGGCGGCCCAGCTCGGCGCAGCATGCTCGGTAGACATTCCCGTGCCTGGTCAGTCCGGGAGTGTTCCAGCGGGACGTTTTCTCTCGCAGAAGAAGCAGGTGACGGTCCGGACGCACCAACCCTGCACAGCCATCGCCGTAACTTGCGCGGGTGACACCCCGACGGCGTGAACAATCGATACAGGCGTGTATCTGTGGTGGTCCCGGCTGGGATCGAACCAGCGACCTTCCGCGTGTGAAGCGGACTGAATAGCCGTCGACCTGTGCTTTATGTACTTCCATGCGTCATATACGACGCATTGAGCAGGGCTGACGCAGGTTGCCCGTCTAACAACCGGACGCAAACCGGACACGGTGAAAGCACTCCTGACAGGGGACCCTTCATCGCCCGTCACCGAGTGATGCGCGCCTTGGGTTTCCCGGGAGTAGGTACCCGATGCCCAGCGCCACGGGATCGACTGCGCGTCCAACGAGGACGACAGCGGAGCGACCCACTCTTGGACCGACCACAAACCGGGCGGCCAGCCGGAACACGGACGAAGCCGCGGACGCCGGTAGGCCGCGAGCGCCCGAGGCCGCCAAGGCCGCAGGGCGCGAGAGCGATAGCGGTCGGTCGGATGGCGGTAGCGGCGTAGGCCGTGTTCCGGCTGGGACCGACGGGCTTGTTATATGTGCCAAAAGTGTCCGCGACCCACTTGCCGACGGGATCGCAGCCGGCGAACTGCGGGCGATCGACGCATTGGGGCTGCGGTTCCCGAGCCCCGAGATGGCCGCCGCGGCTGCGGCGCTGTTCGAACCCGCAGCGCCTTGGGCTTGTGGTCCTGGGCGCCGCGGTACCGAGCCGGAATCCGGCCGGTTTCGGATCACTGTTGGCCCAGGTGTCGTGCGGCTGGGGTGGACCAATCCCGTTAGGGCCGAGAAAACAGCAGAACGGGCCGTCGGCCATCACCAACGTGACGTTGACGACGCCAAGCTGCACATAAGAAACGATTCCGCCCTCACTGCCGGGAACGGTGATCAGGCCGTCGTGTCTTCGACACGACGGAGGTCTACGGAAAACGAGCAGCGCAGGGCTGGTGGTGTCATCACCGAGTGGTCCCGTAAATCACGGTCGGCAATGTGCCGGACCTTTGCAGAACTCGACTACACCCCCTTGGTGGAGTCGGGCCGTGTCCCGGCCATGATCACCCTGACCTATCCCGGCGACTGGGAGGTCGTCGCCCCAGATGGGGCGAGCGTGAAGCGACACATGGTGTTGTGGCGCAAGAGGTTTCAACGCGAGTATGGCGAACCCGCTCGCTACATCTGGAAACTGGAATTCCAACGTCGCGGCGCACCACACATTCACCTGTGGATGGCACCGCCCATGTCGCCGGGTCGCTCGGGCCGGAGTTTCAGCCAATGGTTGTCAGAGACGTGGGCACAGGTCGTAGATCACCCTGATCCGGAGCAGAAGGCTCGCCATCGGCTTGCCGGCACTGCCATAGACGTACGCAACGGACTGAGGGCCTGCGACCCCAAACGCCTGGCCATCTACTTCACCAAGCACTCGTCGCCAAACCTGCACGGCGACAAGGAATACCAGCACATCGTGCCCGAAACTTGGCGGCAGCCTGGCCGCGGCCCCGGCCGGTTCTGGGGCGTTTACGGGGTCAAGAAGGCGATCGCCCTCGTCGAGGTCGCCCAGGACGCATACCTCGCTGCTCGCCGAATCCTGCGGCGATGGTCACGCAGCCAAGCGATCTACGGCAATCCCGCCAGCAGCTTCCCCACCGCCGTCGTGCCGCGCACGGCCACTTGGTTGGTCCCCCGTGTTGGTCAGGGCACCGGTGTCGTGACCCATCGGAGGGTGCGACGACGACGAGCCTTCTGCAACCAAGGCGGCCTTGCCGGCGGATACGCGCTAGTGAATGACGGTCCAACCTTTGCAGCTAATCTAGCCGCGGCATTGTCGCTGAGCCTTCCGTAGGTCAAAGCCGGTTAATCTCACCACTGCCGATGAGCGCAAGTCTTTTTCGTCGCCCGATACATTCTTTCGTACGACCGTAGAAAACTGCCGGTTTCGCGTCTTACAGTTGCGACCATGGCTACTCCTCCGGTCTCGCTCCCGACATCATCGCGACGCCCACCGGCCTGGCAACGCTGGTTGCTCAACGCGATGTACAACTTCGATCGCTACACGATCGATGACTGGCGGGGTCTCATGGGAGACCATCTCCAGCGGCCCAAAGGTGCCACCGCGATGCAGACTGCTCATTACACGGTCGATCTTTTGCGCCACGTTAGAGCGCTCACCTCGGCGACCGCGATCCTTGCTTCACACGGCCATCCCGCAGCCCGCTCCCAATTAGCCGACGCCGCACTCGACCTCAAGAGCGCTCTTGACAGACTTTACGAAGCGCGGGATGAGCTACTGAAATCCGCTGGCGCCGAACGCGTTACTGATGCTGATTAGGAGCAATCTCCGTCAACCAGCCAAACCCGAATAATCCAGCACCACCAAAGCGAAGCACAATCGCAACTTGAAGCCCTGGACGCAGGCGACACAGCAGCGAATTACATCGATGTAATTTTTCCGTCGGTACCCGACCATAGGGTGACGGAGCACGGAAACATAGCTAGCTGAGGAGGCCCGATGGCGGATCGATCGGCGATCGAATGGACCGAGGCGACCTGGAACCCCGTCACCGGATGCGACCGCATTTCCGCCGGATGCGACCACTGCTACGCGATGACATTGGCCAAGCGGCTCAAGGCGATGGGCTCGGCGAAGTATCAGGTGGACGGAGACTCGCGCACCTCGGGCCCCGGCTTCGGGCTGACGGTACATCCGCAGGCGCTCGACGAGCCGCGGCGGTGGCGCAACTCCCGGGTGGTGTTCGTGAACTCGATGTCCGACCTCTTCCACGCCCGGGTGCCGATTGAATTCGTTCGCGACGTGTTCGACGTCTGTCGCGACACCCCACAGCACACCTACCAGGTGCTGACAAAGCGTAGCCTGCGCCTGCGCCGCGTAGCCGACAAGCTCGATTGGCCGGAGAACCTCTGGATGGGCGTGTCTGTGGAGAACGCTGACGCCCTGCCCCGCATCGACCACCTCCGCGAGGTGCCGGCCGCGGTGCGGTTCCTATCCTGCGAGCCGCTGATCGGCCCGCTCGACGGTATCGATCTCACCGGCATTGGATGGGTAATCGTCGGTGGCGAATCCGGTCCTCGGTACCGGCCGATCGAGCTGTCGTGGGCACGGGGGATCCGGGACGCTTGCACCGAGGCCGAGGTGCCGTTCTTCTTCAAGCAGTGGGGCGGCCGCACCCCGAAAGCGGCGGGACGTGAACTTGACGGTCAGCTGTGGGACGAGATGCCCGAGGCCGCTACGGGTTAGGAGCCGTGGTCTTGCGGATAACGTGCTGGTGCGGCTTCGACACCTTGGTCACGTGTTCGATCTCGCCCGACTTCACCAAAGCGCGAACCGCCGCCGTGTACGCAGTCTCCTTGGCCTCACCGTAGAGGTCTCCGTACACCTCCTTCACGTGCCGGACCACCTCTTTCGGTTGACCGTCGGCAGTGAGCCGCCGCAAGTTTTCGGTGATGTGCGCAATCGCTTGAGTGTGTTCCCTCTCAAACTGATCTGCCACGGCGTCCCACAGTGTTCCCTGCGGTTCATCGGGGTCCGGCCCCAAGAACTCAATCCATCTCTGTCGCGCCTTTGCGCTGGCAGCTCCGAACACCCAGAAGCCGTGTGGGTCCTGGGTGAGGAATATCAAGTAGTAGACGGGCTGGTGATGGACCTGGCGCCGTACCGGTGCGACGACGTATCCGTACCCGGTTCCGTCGATCAGATGTTTGGCGTACTCGATCGCGACGTTCTCCGCGGCTGACTCCCAATCGCGCCCGCCAGATGCCTCATGCGACCTCAGCGCCACACCTCGCCACCACTCACCGCCACACACGGCGTCTGCCTTCGCGACACCGCCGAGGTCCAGTTGGCCCTTCTTCAACTGACCGCCTGCTCGCCGTATCAGGTCGGCGCTGAAGTTCAACAACAACTCGGTCCGCGGCCATTTGCCCCGCGTACGGAGGATGTCCCTGATGGAACTCATCGGGAGCACGCCCCCGCAGGGATCAAGGAAGACGAACAGACTGGCTCCGGCGGCCAACTGCAACGCCTCGTCGATGTAATCCCCGCATTCGCCGTGGTGGCTGTCGATGCGGATACCTCGGGCGCGGTACTCGTCGGCCACCGCGTCGAGGGACTCGTAGTCCCGACGGTTCTTCTCAATCAGGAGAAGATCGATCTGGGTGGTGTTCTTGGCCTTCTGAGAGGCGAGCATCATGTGCTCAGCGGATCCTGCTTCACCGGTGTCGAAGCGACCTCGACCGGCGAACCCGTCGAAGAGCACCGCTCGCTTCGGCTTGAGCTTGCTCGCTGTCATCGTCGCGAATCTGACGACGTACTGCTCGAGGATCGCATGCTTGTAGACCGATTGCGGCCTGGGGCTTTCCAGCAACCCTGCGTCGGTACCGGTGGGCATGGGCTTTGCATCCTGGCCGATCAGCGCCGCATCGACCAAGCCATCGATCCGGATGATCGAGTCGATGCGGTCAACATGCGAAGTCTCCGAAGTTTCTTCATGCGTCCAATCGAGCAGCTCTCGCGCGTCTCATCGGTGTCCATCGCCATCCATCATCTGATCCACATCCATCACGTCCGCCTCGAAGCTCCTTGGCGACCCTCAGACCATGATTGCATTTGTCATATCACTGTGCAAACGTAACATACATGACGGATCCACAGACGATTGCGGTGCTCCTCCAGGCCATCCGTGCTGCACTCGACCTCACGCAGGCCGAGTTGGCCGAGCGGCTCGGTGTCTCCTTCGCCACGGTGAACAGGTGGGAAGCCGGTTCCAGCAAGCCACAGAGAGCCCAACTCGCCAGGATCAACGCTCTGGCCGAGGATGCTGGCGTCGACGCCAGCGATGCCCCGATCACCGGTGGAGCAGTAGTAGCCCGTCGCCGTGGCCGCCAAGCTAAGCCAGCGACTCCGACCACAAAGCCAATGGAGCAGATGCTGTGGGACGCCGCTTGCTCGATCCGAGGCGAGAAGGACGCGCCGAAGTTCAAGGACTACCTGCTGCCGCTGCTATTCCTTAAGCGCCTTTCCGATGTCTTTGACGACGAGATCGACCGACTCGCCGAGGAGTACGGCGACCGTGCCGTCGCCCTGGAGATCGCGGACAACGACCACGACCTGCTCCGCTTCTATCTCCCGGCCGAGGCACGTTGGTCCGTCATCAGCGGACGCGTGCCGTACGACTGGCCTGACGACGAGCGCGGTCGGTCTACACGACCACGCGACATCGGTGAACATCTCACCAAGGCCGTGCGTGCCGTCGTCCGATTCAACCCGAGCCTCGCCGGAGTCATCGACGTCGTCGACTTCGCGGCCGAGCGCAACGGTGAGCGAGACATCAACCCCGCCAAGCTCAATGGCGTCGTCGAGACATTTTCCGACCCGCGTTATCGCCTCGGCCTCGCAGACGTGCAGCCGGACTTCCTTGGCCGCGCATACGAATATCTTCTCCGGAAGTTCGCAGAAGGCTCGGGCCAGAGTGCGGGCGAGTTCTTCACTCCAACCGAGGTCGGATTCCTCATCGCGCGCATCCTGAGGCCGAAGCCAGGACAGACCTGCCATGACTACGCTTGCGGTTCCGCCGGCCTACTCATCAAGCTCCAGCTCATCGCGCGCGAGCTCGACCCGACCGCCAAGATCCCACTCAAACTGTTTGGTCAGGAGCTACAGGCCGAGAGTTACGCCGTCGCGCGGATGAACGCGATCATCCACGACATGGACGTCGACCTACGCCGGGGCGACACCATGATCAATCCTAAGTTCCGGACATCGTCGGGATCACTCGACCAGTTTGATCTTGTCGTCGCGAACCCGATGTGGAACCAGCCTTTTGACCCGAGCATTTTCGAGGACGACCCGTACGACCGGTTCATCAAACACGGTGGCGCAACGTCAGGCAAGGGTGACTGGGCCTGGCTCCAGCAGACGCTTTCGGTGCTCAAGGACACCGGCCGTGCGGCGGTCGTCCTCGACACCGGTGCCGTAACTCGTGGCTCGGGCTCGAAGAACGAAGACAAGGAACGCAACATCCGCAAGTGGTTCGTCGACCGCGACCTCGTCGAGGGCGTCATCCTGTTGCCCGACAACCTCTTCTACAACACGACGGCCGCTGGCGTCATCGTGGTGCTCAACAAGCGCAAGCCCGAGCCTAAGAAGGGCAAGATCACCCTGCTCAATGCGAGCAAGCGGTTCACCAAGGGCAAACCCAAGAACCACCTCGCTGACGAGGACGTCTCGGATCTAGCGAGGCTCTACAACGCAGGCGATCCCACCGAGGGGGAAGTTGCGGTCATCGACCTCGCGCAGGTCGCCGACGCGGATTACAACCTCAGCCCCAGCCGGTGGGTTTCTGCTGTCGCCACCGATGAGACAGGCGACCTCGTTGATTTGCTGACTGAATTCGAGCAGTGCATGAGTGCAGAAGCGGATCTCGAGGGCAAACTCCATGAAGCACTCGCGAGTTTGAGGAAGCTGGCATGACCGAGTCGGCTGCCCTCCTCAGTGATCTCTGTGACTTGTTCAGCCTCCAGGTCGACCCGGCGACGATGCCGGACTCCCCTTATCTGGGCCTAGAGCACCTTGAATCTGGCCGTCTTCGAGCGACCGGCTTCGGGAGAGCGAGTGATGTTACGAGCCAGAAGGCCGCATTCGAGCCGGGTGATGTGCTCTACGGAAAGCTGCGGCCGTACCTCGACAAGGCGGTGCTCGTGGATCGCGCAGGAGTTGCCACCACGGAGTTGTTAGTCCTTCGACCCAAGTTGGGCGTGAGCCCTGAGTACCTCGCATGTGTTGTTCACTCACCCGCTTTCATCGAGTTCGCTATGCAAGGTGTGACTGGAGCCCAACATCCCCGAACTTCTTGGGCGCACATCAAGTCGTTCGCTGTGCCCGCCTACGACCGATCGGAGCAAGCATCCATCGCGAAGCTCCTGTGGAGCTTGTTTGACCTTTGTATGGCAGCGGAGCGCGGCGCCACGAGTGCTTCCTCCCTGAAGCGAGCCGCGATGGAGCAGGTATTCACGCGGGGTCTACGAGGAGAAAAACTGAAGGAGACCGAGAGCGGCCCAATCCCTGAGAGTTGGAGCATCGGTGCGTTCGGCGAGGTTCGTGAGTTCCTCCAGTATGGAACGTCGGTGCATTGCACCTCGGATTCCGAAGGGTACCCCGTTCTAAGAATCCCGAATATTCAGCCCGGGCGTGTGAATAGCGCTGAGCTAAAGTATTGCGGTCTCGCGCCTGCGCAGGCGAGCAAGTACCTGCTTCAATACGGCGACCTACTGTTCATCCGGACGAATGGTGTGATTGACCGATTGGGGTCATGCGCGGTCTACGAGGGTGACCCAGGCTCAGCGCTTTTCGCGTCCTACTTGATCCGTGCCCGCCTGACGACGCGTGTACTGCCGAAGTTTGCAGCGTACTTCTACGGCTCGTCCCGCGGGACGTCCTTGGTTGCCGGCCGAGCGACTCCCGCATCCGACGGCAAATACAACCTCAATACGGGAACCATTGACGCGCTTCCACTTCCGATGCCGCCAACAATCGACGAGCAGCAGGAGATCGTCGATGTGCTAGATGCTCTCGACCGCAAGATCGACCTGTACCGCCGTAAGCGCGACGTGCTGGACCGGATCTTCAAGTCGTTGTTGCACAAGCTGATGACCGGTACGGTGTCGATCGACGACCTCGACTTGAGCGCGTTGCCGTCAATCGACGGGACTCCAGCATGAGTCAGATCAAGATCTCCGAGGCCAAGTCGGTTCAGTTCCCGATGGTGGTGCACGCATCAGCCGTCGGCTGGCAACAACTCACGCCAGAGGAAGCCGAGGGCATGCGTCGTGGTCGGGCGAACATGCTGTTCCCCGTGGTGCTGGAGAACAAACTCCGGCAGTTCAACCCGTGGCTTACCGAGGACCAGGCCCGCGCGATCGTCGAGAGCATTGAAGCGCTGCCCGCCACGATCGAGGGCAACCGAGAAGTGTTGCGTTGGCTCCGCGGCGAACGTCAATGGCACGACGAAAACGAACAGCGGCAGCGCCCCGTTCAGGTTGTCGACTTCGGTCTACCCCACGAGAACGCCCTGCACGTCACATGGGAGTGGAAAATCGAGCCGCCGGCCCGGGCAAAGGGCAACCGCGCTGACGTCATGTTCCTCGTCAACGGCATCCCAGTCACCATTGTCGAGCACAAGAACCCGAAGGACCGCGACGCGCTTACCAAAGCCGTTACCCAGCTTCGACGTTACGAGATGGAGACGCCAGAGCTTCTCGCTCAGGCGCAGCTTCACAACGAGACCCACCTAATCGACTACTGGTACGGCGTGACGTGGAACATCAACCGCCGCATGCTATTTAGGTGGAAGCACACGAGCGACGAGTCCTACCGCGATGCCGTACAGGCGTTCTTCGAGCCGCGTGACTTCCTGCGCACCTTGCGCGAGTGGGTGCTCTTCTATGTCGAAGATGGTGAAACTAAGAAATCGGTCCTGCGCGAGCACCAGCGCGGTGCAGTCGATGCGGTGGTTGAGCGGTGTGCCGACCAGGCGAAGAATCGGGGGCTAATCTGGCACACACAGGGTTCCGGCAAGACCTTCACATTGCTAACGGCGGCGCAGTTGATCCTCAGCCAGAAGGACCGCTTCAACAACGCAACCGTCATCCTCGTCGTTGACCGCACCGAGCTGGAGGGCCAGCTCAAGGAGTGGGTCGAGAGACTGCTCGGCGAGATGCAGGCCAACGACATCCCGGTTCGGCGTGCCAACAGCAAGGATGACCTGCAAGACATCTTGGATTCCGACTTCCGTGGCCTTGTTGTGTCGATGATCCACAAGTTCGAGACAATCCGGAAGGACAGCTCCAACCGCGAAAACATATTTGTGTTCATCGACGAGGCTCACCGGTCGGTCGCTGCTGACCTCGGCTCATACCTCATGGCGGCCGTCCCAAACTCCACCATCATCGGCTTTACGGGTACCCCGGTCGGCGGGACAAAAGGCGGTGGCACAAGTTCGTTCCAGATCTTCGGATCACAGGACGAAATGGGCTACCTGCACAAGTATTCGATTATTGAGTCGATCGAGGACGAGACGACTCTGCCGATCAAGTACATGCTTGCGCCGTCGTCGATGTCCATGGCACCAGAGGACTTAGACGAGCAGTTCTACGCACTTGCGTCCGACGAGGCCGTCACTGACATCGATGAACTCAACAAGGTACTGCAGCGAGCAGTTGGATTGCGCACCTTCCTCGGCTCTGACAGCCGCGTGGCGCAGGTGGCTGAGTTCGTCGCGAACCACTTCAATGAGAACGTAGATCCGCTGGGGTACAAGGCTTTTCTCGTCGCGGTCGACCGTGAGACGTGTGCGAAGTATAAGCGGGCGCTCGACAAGCTGCTGCCGCCCGAGTGGTCGGAGGTGGTCTATAGCAAGAGTGCGAGCGATGTCGTCGACCGTCCCGACGTACATGAGCTCCAGCTTTCCAATGACCGCGAGAAAGAGGTGCGCCGGCAGTTTAAGAAGGCGCATCAACAGCCCAAGATCCTGATCGTCACTGACAAGTTGCTCACCGGTTACGACGCGCCGATCTTGTACGCGATGTATCTCGATAAGCCGATGCGTGACCACGTCCTCCTCCAGGCGCTTGCGCGCGTGAACCGACCATATGTCGACAGTGAGGGTGTGCAAAAGAAGGTGGGTCTCGTCGTAGACTTCGTTGGCATCTTGAAAGAACTTCACAAGGCGCTGCGGTTCGATTCCGCCGATGTGGAAGGCGCTCTGCAAGACCTCGATGTGCTGATGGCAGATCTGCTGCTGAAGATCGACGCTGCTTCCACCGAGTATCTGCAGGTCACGAGCGGGCAAGGCGATGACGAGCAGTTAGAAGGCATCGTTTACGGCAAATTCGTATCGGAGGACGAGCGCAAGAAGTTTTTCGACGACTACCGCGACATCGAGGCGTTGTGGGAGATCCTCTCCCCATCGGCGGAACTGCGCGATCACATCACGACGTACAAGCGCCTATCGGTCCTTTACGCAGCCGTTCGCGCCGCCTACTCCGAAGCGACCAGCTTCACCGCCGATTTGGAGCACAAGACGAAGCGTCTGATCGAGGTGAGCGCGACTCAGGAAGGTCTGGGTAGGTTCACCAAGGTTGCCACGTTCGACGTGCCAACGTTGGAAGCATTGGGCAACGACGACGGACCGCCCGAGGAGAAGGTCTTTAACCTGTTGCGTGGCTTACGCAAGGAGATGGAAGACAACCCGGCCGCGGCGGTGGCGCTCCAGAGCATCAAAGAAAGGGCCGACCTCGTCATCGAAAATCTCGAAGAGCGAAAGGTCAACGGCCTTGCCGCACTAGATGAGCTCAAGGCAATTGCGGAGGAGAAGGACAAACTGCGCGAGTTCGCCAGGCAGAGCGGACTGTCGGATCGCGCCTTCGGTATTTATTCCGCATTGAGAACCGAGCATTCGTTGCGTGGGCTGAACCTCGATATCCAGCGGGTCGCAGTGAGCATCGACGTAGCGGTGGATCAGTTTCCGCACTGGCGGCAGAATCCCGACGAGCGGCGCCGCCTGCGCAGCGGACTCTACAAACCGCTGCTGGATAGTCAGGTGCCTGCCAAGTCCTGCGCCGAGATTATCGACAACGTTATGACTGTGCTGGAGAAGGTCTAATGGCAAGGCCGAAGATGCCGCTGACCGCCGATCAAGCGCTCGCTCGCAAGGCGATGGCGTGGGCGACCAAGATTCGGGTGAATCCTTCCCGCATCGTGATCGCCGAGCTGACTACGAAGTGGGGCTCGTGCGCGCCAGACGGTGTGATCACACTCGCGCAAGACCTAGTCGACATGCCCGCCGCTTTCCAGGATTATGTCGTCGTTCATGAACTGCTCCACCTGCGCTACCGCTCCCACGGCAAAGCCTTTACGGCGATGATGACCGCCCTGGTTCCTGGCTGGCGCGAGTTGGAGGCATCGAGCCCGGTCAGGGAAGTGCGCGGGGACCAGGTTAACGCTCGCAACCTTGTCACCTCCCCCGCATACCTTTCCGGTCATGACAACACCGACTAGCTAGCATTACAGTCCATTTTGGCCGCTGGCGTTCATCCGGTTCACGCTGTGGAATGGAGGCCGGCTGTTCTGTCAATCGATTGGCGCGGTGGTGGATTCGGCGATCGGCCGATTATAGAGGCGGGCCACCTAGTGCTTCGTTGACTGTTTGATTCGGGTTGTAAACGCACATGGTGTCCGCCAGAGTCTCTGCCAGCTCGGTATTACTGGGGTTGATCTTGGTCCGCCACCCCGCGATAACTGCGCCCACCACGGCTTTTTTAGTGGGCGGGTCCAAGCTCTTGAATTCCGTACAGGTCATCGTCAGAGCATTGACTGGTGCCGCCGCAGTGGGCGTAGATGCAGGTGTCGCCGTAGGTTCGGTGCCGCTGTCTCCTGCTGTCGTGGTGACCGCGGCAGAAGGAATCATGCTCGTGGAGGCCGGCGACGTGCCGCTCGCCCTTGGGATGGGTGGTGCAGCGGTTGGGGAGTGCACACCACAGCCCGCAGCGGCAAGCGTATGCACGCTGAGCAGGATCGGCGCGATGAGACGCATTCGGAGCATAAGCGGGCATGGTATATCAGCTGATCTCACTGGTTCGATCGTGCATTTGCGCCAGTTGATCGCGACATGCAGCGCCACTGACGTGGTCGAGGTGCGAGGCAGTGACGTCTTCGATAACCTCGTCTGGCGATTCGAACTGATGGTCTGTGATCTCGCGTTTGGGTGCGTGGAGTCGCGCGACCTGAGGCAATCGGTGATGGCCGACGAGCGTGCTGCGATTATGACGCACTTGGTCGGTTCGCGGCATCCAGAGCCGGCATGGGCGGAAGGTGGGAGGGAAGCGATGACCGCGGCGGCGATCCCGTTGTCTGTTCCGCTAGACGAGTATCTTCCGGTCTGCACCGCCCAGCCCGAGCGATGGACGACCACAACACCCGACGAGTACGCCAAGGCGGCGTGCCAGGCGTGTCCGCGACGCTGGCTGTGCGCGAGTGAGGCGTGCCAGGTACCGGGCGTGGAAGGGCTATGGGCCGGCGTGGTGATCCCCGAGTCAGGGCGCTCACGGGAGTTTGCGCTACGTCGCTTGCGCTACCTGGCCGAACGCGGCGGCTACCAGGCTCGGCCGCGCCGCCGCGGTCGGCCTCGCGGTTCCAGGAACTGAGACGCCATCGTGCTCGTGGGGTGTACTACGGGAGCAGTTGCGCGGGCGGCTTAGGGGCCCGGCGCCGTCGGGGCGGTTCATTATGCTTCGGCGTCCTGGTGCATTAGGGCTGCTGTGCCATGTGGGAGGTTGATGGGATGGATTTCGATGCGGCAGTGGATTTGGATGCGGCGCGGAGGGTCGGTAAGTGGTTGGCAGATGCGCTGACGGAGGTTTCGGGGTCTGCGCGGGTCGCGACAGCGGCGGTGTCGGGCGGTGTGGGGCAGGTGACGGTTTCGGCGCATGGGCGGTTGTTGCGGCTGCAGTTGACGCCACAGGCGATGCAGTTACGTTCTGACCGTCTGGCGGCATGGATCGAGCAGGCGTATGTGGAGGCGTGCGAGTCCGCTGTGGGACAGGTGCGCGAGAGGATCAAGCAGGTCACCGATGCTAATCCGCAATTTGCTGACATGTTCGAGCAGTTGGACCGGGATTTTGGAAAGCTGATCACGGCGCTGCGAGCTCCGCAACCGCGCGCTGTCCGGGAACGTGAAGAAGAGGATCTGGGTCCGGGGTGGGAGAAGCCCGAGTGGGACCCGAGCTCGGATCCGCTCGGCCGGACTATTGGCCGTTGAAGAGCACGACTTATTGGCCCCACATCTTCAGGTTGGCGTTGATCGCGCTGGTGTAGTTCTGATGGGCGGTTGTGGCGCTTTCACGGATCTTGCGAAGGCCTTCTTGGAGGTCGTCGACACCGGAGCGCCATTGCGCTTGCCATTGTCGGTGAGCACGTGCGGTTTCGCCGTCCCAGGGCATTTTCGCCACATAGGCATCGATGAGGTCGACGTTGGAATCGGTGGCTTTGGTGAACTGGCCCATTTGGGCGATGAGGTCGTCGAGTGCCTCGAGGTCAACTGTGTAAGCGTCGTCGCTGCCGGTCGCCATCGCTGTCACACTTCGTCAGTGCTTTGAAATGTGTTGGCCGAGTTGATGACTAAGCCCGTCATATGCTCGAGTGCGACGACGATCTTGTGGATGCCTTGTTGCCATTGCTGCCAGCCCTCATCGAGCTTGGTGGCTGCGCTGCCTGTCCAAGATCCGTTGATTACCTCATCGCCCTGAGCTTTCAGGCGCCTGAAAGCGTCTTTGATGTCGGAGTTCACCTCGTCGATGTCCTTGGCGGAGGCAACCACCTCGCGGGGCTGAACATAGAGAACTCCATCGCCGCCTCGTTCTGCCATACCGGGTGTCCCTTGATCGCCGAGCTGGTCAGGCCGTGATGCCTGAAGACGTCCTCTACACTACTGTCGCTTTCGGCGATCGTGCGGCGCTTGTGCGGTTGTTGCGGCGCATTGGAGGGGGTGGCGGGTGGTTGATGTAGACCCGGAGATGTATTTCCGCTCGTCAACCTCGGTGCGGTTCAGCGGGCAGACCATCGACGGTGCACTGGACCACCTCAAGAACGGTCTGGCCGGTTCTGGGGGGATGGCTGGCTCAGACAACACCGGGCAGGAGTTCAGCGCCGGCTATGACCCGGTGGCCCAAGACATTGCAGCAGCTCTTGCGGGGCTGGTCGACATGTCGGTCAATGCCGCCGACTTGATTAGGGCCAGCGGTTTGAACCACCAGGCTGCCCAGCGCGCATCCGCTGACGGGAGCCCGCCGCCCCCGCCGGCGCCTCTACCAGACACTCCGACGACAGCCGTGCCGAGTATTCCGTCAGCGTATGGGGGCGGGGGCAGCGAACCGACCGGTGCCATTGCCACGGCGTGGCACTACGTCCAGCAGTTTGTCGGATATGTCTGGCCCAACGGCAGCCCAGAAAAGCTTGAAGCCGCCGCCCGAGCATGGACGTCCGCGTTCAACGTCATTAAAAGTGGTGATACCTCCCTTGAGTGGGCAACGAATGACCTGGCGGGACAGCAGTCGCCGGAAATCCCAGCGGCCACAGCACACCTTAATGACCTGAAGGGCAAGTTCGACAAGGTCGGTCAAGCCTGCCTACAAATGGCCACGAGCTGCAACAATCTCGCGCAGGCAATCCGAGATGCCCATCAGCAACTGATTGATGAGCTGGCAGAATTCGCGGCCGAATTCGTCGTCGGAGAGATCGTTTTCGGCGTCTTGGTTGAAGTCGGTGGCGAGCTGTGGGGGAACGCGGCGATGGCCGCCCGCGCCATGAATATCGCTCAGCGGTGCGCTCGGATCATTGAAAGACTTATCGAACTCGCAAGAGCGGCTGCGCGAGTCGCGAAAGCAGCCCGAGAGATAATTGCGAACGTTGTCAAGAACATCAAGGGTGTCGTCGCCGCTATCGTCAAGCGCGACCAGAACGTTAAAACTCTCATGAGCTACGCTGAGCAAGCGCTCAAGGACTTCGACCAAGGGTTGATTGGCCTCTCGCCTAAGCAGGCCGCCGCGGCGGCAAAAAACCCTTCACTCTATAATGCTTATAAAGGGCAAGTTCTCGATAAACGCTTCAAAGAACTCGTTGAGCAGAGTATGACTAATATCGATCCGACAAAACAAGGACTCGCTGGCCCAGATTTGATAAATATAATCCCTAAATCTAGCGAAGCGCCCTGGTATGATCTAACTACAATGAAGCAATGGGCTGCCCACGCCAAATACAACGCCGATTATGGAGGACCGGGCGGGGGAATAATTTGGGACCCGGCAGGAGGACCAGTGACGTATGTACCGCCAAAGTAAAGAACTGCGTGAGCGATGGGACACTGAGACGACTACGTTCGTTTTAGACTCATTACTCCGGGGCAGGCCAACATCGCCGTATGGAACCTTCGAGGGTCGAGTCGACTTGCGAGGTCTCGTTACTGAGAAGTCCGAGCGTGTGAGTATCAACGATAAGCTCGCAAGAATAGCGAAACTGTACGAGTTCGACCGCACTAAGGTTTACGATGTTGACCTGAGCTCGTCGATCTTGCATGACTGGCGCGTTGTCGACTCCACATTCGAGAATTGCGCCTTTGATGACGCCAAGCTGGCGGGATTCCGATCATACTCGGCGGTATTCAAGCGGTGCCGCTTCAAATCGTCAGTGCTTAGGGGAGCTACCTTGGGAGCTCATACAAAAGGACGCAGGACGGGCAGCCTGTACGAGGATTGTGATTTTTCGGGTGCCGATCTCCGGGATATCAGCACTGAGCATGGCCGCTTCGCGCGGTGCGCGTTCGTTAGTAGCCAGTGGTCGGGGACGCAGACACTCTCCGCCGTCTTCGAACATTGCGATTTCTGCGACGCGGAAATCAATGAAGTTTATTTCGATGGGCGGCGATTCGATAGTCATGGACTAGCCGGTCTAGGCGAAAATAAGATGGAAGGCTGCGATTTCTCTACATCGCGGTTGGAATACACTGGCTTCCTCGCTATCGACTTCAGAAACCTTATTCCTCCGCGTGCCGATAGATATGTGTTGGTAGGGAATTTTCCATCCAAAGTCGAGATTGCTCTTGATCGGCTGAAGGCTAACGGCAGCCGTGAAGCCGCGGGTCTGGCATTTATGTTTCAGATGGAATTTACTGCTGCAAAAGTAATGCCGCCTGACGCGGTTGGCATGCTTGATTTCGGACGGCTATCGGACACGGATGCCCGCCTGCTCGCGGCTGTTTTCGAAATCGAGCGATAACTCCCGAAACTTCAGCAACCTACTTGCCGATGACGGTTGCTTACGGTTGAAAGATCAGAGAGCACCAAAGGCGGGCCTGCGTAACATTCATATCGAGACGATCGTGATCATGGCGCTGAGTCAACTGACCGCCGCAGCTTGGTATAAGTTGATCGCCGTGGTCACGAACAGGCTGATAGTCAAAGCTTTGATGGCGCTTGCGGGCACGCTGGTCGCTGTGGCGTGCAGCGGCGAGTCCCCTCACACGGAGGCGTCTTCGGCGCCGGCCACATCGACAATCACAACGGCTCGCCCACCAAGTCCGGCTTCGGTGACGGCAGCACCATCCTCGTCGGCTTCGCCATCCTCTTCGCTGCCAGCGAACCATGTCCCACCAGGGCCGCGGCCAAGTGAGGACATCATGACGATGACCTGCCGGACATACCTCACGCTCCCGCCGGCACGACAGCAAGAGGTTGTTGTGGCGATCGGCAAGTACCACGGAGCCGTTTTGGCTTTTTCCAACGACAACGAATATCTGCTTGTTGCGAGTTTCTGCACAAACCCAGACGCACTCGTCTCGGAAAACCTCTTCCTCCAGTAAAACTTTTTGACACACCGAACGCACAGTCAAAGATCCGGTAGCGGACAGGTCCGGGTCTGTGAATAAAGGTAGGCTTCAACTCATGATAAAAGCGGTGGTTTTCGACGTCGGGGAGACGCTTGTGAATGAAACGCGCGAATATGGCACGTGGGCCGATTGGCTCGGAGTTCCGCGGCACACGTTTGTTTCCGTATTTGGCGCGGTTATTGCATCGGGCGCGGATTATCGGGACACATTCCAGGTGTTTAAGCCGGGGTTTGATCTGACCACCGAGCGAGAGGCGCGTGCGGCGGCCGGCCAGCCCGAGTGGTTTGGAGAAGACGATCTCTATCCAGATGTACGCTCCACGTTGGCGACTCTTCGAGCCGCCGGAATTTGGGTTGGTATAGCCGGAAATCAGACGGTGCGCGCTGGGCGTCTGCTACGCGATCTCGGCCTGCCCACCGATTTGGTTGCGACCTCTGACGATTGGGGTGTAGAGAAGCCCAACATCGCATTTTTCGAGAAAGTTGTTCAGGCTTCGCCGACTGACGATCCGGCAGAGGTCGTGTATGTCGGTGATCGCATTGACAACGATCTGAGACCAGCCAAAGCGGCCGGGCTGAAGACCGTTTTCGTTCAGCGCGGCCCCTGGGGATGGATATATCGTGACTCTCCCGAACTGAATCAGGCCGCGGATTGGCGCGTAAAAAGTTTGGATGAGATCTATGGAGTATTCTTCTCTAGCTAAATGAGTTTACTGTGGTATGCCAATCGTATAGCTTCGCATCCACATTTCGTACCGCTGGAAGTGCTTCATATTCGCGCAAGCTTTCCCTGACGGCCTTTATCCGATCCATTGCAGTCGCATACCACTGTTGGCTGATGTCTTCGATCGCGTCAATCAGTAGTTCGCAAGCGCGCTCGGGGTCCCCGTCGGCAACGGCAGCCGCAGCGAGGTCGGCCAGTGTGATGGACCGCTGCTTGCCGGCATCATCAGGCAGCTCGGCCAACACCTGGGCTAGAACCGCTCGGGCCTGATGCGGTCGACCAGCTGCTACCAAGGTATTTCCTTTGAATCCTTGCAGCCGGGTGAGCGAGAACCAATCGAACCAACCGGGTAGGTGTGCGTCGCCCTCTTGGTTGGCTACCTGGGTCTCAGCCTGGTCGATGAGTCGTAGCGCTTCACGGGTGTTGCCGAATCGGGTTTCGACTTCAGCCTCAACAGCATTCAGCCAGGCAGTGAGTTCTGCCGGTGCGTCGCCGCGGCGGGCGAAGGCACGCGCTGCACGAATCCGGTCTCGCGCTTCCTCGACCCTGGTCCGATCACCGGAAAACGCAGGCGCGAAAGCCATGTGCGCCAAGACCGCAGCGCCGAGCAAGGAGTCGTTAGCCTCATACGCCGCTTGTAGCGCTAGGACGAAATGGGGCTGCGCGGCGTCGGGCCGTTGAAGATCAAAGAACTCTAGTCGCCCCGCAAGCAGGCTGACTTCAGATAGCGCAGTTGCCAGGCCCTTTCGGCCCGAATCATCGATTGTGGAAAGCAGTGACGCGCCCAGGCCGGCGTGCCCGGCAACGAGTGGCAGAAGGTCAGTCGCGGGTACCGTCCAGTACAGATGACGATAGGCGGCGGTAATGGCCGCAAAATCGACCGCAACGCCGACTGGCAGGGTTGGACCGGTTCTGCGTAGAGGCAATCTTCCGTTTTGACGTGATTTGTTGGCCCGCAATACGTTTTGCGCAACCGGTTGATCACCCTGCCAAGGAGCGACAAAGCCTAAGTCGGTTATGGGGCGTTGAAAAAGAGCTTCTAATGCCGCTGCGTGTTCAGGGTGGGGCCAGGGTGGCGTGGCAGACTCCCATCGGCGGACTGTCCGAGGGGTCACTGAGATTTTTAGGCCAATCGATCGCGCGGTTTCGGTGACGGCGTCGGCCAACGCGGCCTGCGACCGCAAACCCAGTCCCTGACGTGCCGCGCGGAGCCGGGCATTGCCAATTGTGTCTGTCATGCGGCCCAGAGTAGGCCAATGCTCCAGTTTAAGACAATGGAACGTCCGCTAAAACGTCCGCGCTATGTCCCCTTACATGTCCTTAACAAGGACACAATGCTGCCCGATCATGGCCTGGCACTCCCAAGTGCGTCAAGGCTAACCAGACACTCAGGAGGTCGAAGTCACATGGATGTCAAGCTCGCAGGTGAGGTGTTGGGATGGGTCACGAAAGAGGCCCGGGAACGCTCGGTGTACTCCGGCCGCGGTGACAGCCGCGTAGTTACGGGACGCGAATACGACGTCAACGGAGCACCCGTGTCAGGCGTCGAGTCGGTGATCGTCAGCGATGCCCTGGGGGTCACGCCGGGCGCCACCGTTGTCATGCCAGATGCGTTGGCGGCTGACCTGCCGGTCGGCGCGGTGGTCGGCGTCAGCGGCAGCAACGGGCTGTCCGCGCGAATCGTTGGCGGAGATTACGGCAGCACGCGCGTCTCTATTCTTGGCGTCACCGAGGTCCGTGTCATTGCTGAGGGCGCAAAGCTGCTCCGCGACGCTGCCGCGAAACCCACGTCACCCGCTCGCAGTGGATCGGGAGCTCAGGCGTGAACCCCTACGACCCGTATCCGACTGAACCCGACAACCCCTACCCCAATGCTGGGTTCGATCTGAATTATCTCGAGCACCTGGTGCTCGTTGGTGCGGCATGGGTGCTCGCGTTGGTCATTGTGACCGCAGCGGCGCTGCTGACTTGGCGGTACAGAGATCCTCTGAGCTATGAGCGGTATTTCGCGGCGCCGGTCAGGCGTGCTCGCTGGCTGGTCTGGGCGTACACCTCGTGGTCGCGGCTTGCCAAGAGGTGCGGGTTGTCGTATTCCGAGCAGGTCACGCGGAGGGACCGCGAAGGCAAGCAGACTACGACCACGGTGTGGTCTCATCCAAGATTGTTGCGGGTCAAGACATCTAATCACTGTCTGCACCTAACGGTGCATACCCGAACCGGTCAGACAGTCGATGATTTGGAAAAAGCGGTGCCCAAAATCCGTGACGCCGCTGGTGCTCATTCGGCACGCTCAGTGGTGGTCGCACCAGGAAAAGTAAGGATGGAGTTCGTGATGCGCGAACACCTTACCGGAGTCGGGTACGCTCCCATACCTACCGAGGTGGCTACGACTACTGCGCGGGTGGGCCGCTGCGAGAATGGCACTCCCTGGAGCCTTCGGATCGCGGGACGACACACGCTCACCGTGGGCTGCTCGGGAGCCGGCAAGGGATCCGTATTCTGGGGAATCGCAGCCGGATTCGGCCCGGCCATCAATGCCGGGCTCGTGCACCTGGTCGCTGTCGACCTCAAGTACGGCATCGAAGTTTCGATTGGCGCACGGCTGTTTACCAAAGTCGCCACGACTGAAAGCGATGCGGTAAAAACCCTTGCGGGCCTTGAAAAGCTGATGGATGCCCGAGGCGCGGAAATGGCCGGAAACAGCCGTGAGCACACTCCCAGCACCGCTGACCCATTGGTAGTGCTGCTGATTGACGAACTGGCCGGTGTGACCGCGTATATGAGCGATCCGGCGCTCCGCAAGCAAGCCGCGGCGTCGTTGTCGCGGATCCTGACCAAGGGCCGTGCCCTCGGGATCGTGGTCGCGGCATTCCTGCAAGATCCTCGCAAGGAAATCCTGCCGATGCGGGGGTTGTTCACCCAAACCATCGCCTTGCGGCTTCGCTCACGCGATGAAGTCGCAATGGTCTTGGGTGAAGGCTTGGCCGACGCCGCGCCAGCGCACCGTATCAGTCCCGACTTGCCCGGCACCGGGTACGTAGTGGCCGAGGACGGCGCGGTGATGCGTGTGCGGGCCGACTTTTGGAGCGACGCCCAAATTCGCGCTACCGCAGCGCGGTGTCAGCCGCGGGTGCGCCCTACCGGCTGACGACATCCGTGACCACTCGCTGTCCGACCCGAAAAGCTAACGGCAAGAAAGGATTTCACAAGCAATGACAGGCAATGAATCACGACAATCTGTCAGTGAGTTCCTGATCGAAGCGTTCGGGCCGCTGAATGATGCACAGCTGCGCCGCCGCAAGGATGACCTATTGCGGCGTGCGGCTATGGTCACCGCATTTGGCTGGCATCAGTTCCGCTACCAGTGGTCCAGCGGCGAGGTCTTGGGCACGGTGCTCGTACTGCGCGATCATGCCGAAATGCTTCGGTGGAAGGAAACCGAGGACTCGATACAGGCCCGATGGGCATTCGACCTGTGGGGAATCGCCGGCGGGCAGGCAGATGTGGATGCCGGATCCCCCACAACTGTCGCATGGTTCGAGTCCATCCGCGTCGAGTTTGCGACTAAGCAATCCGCGTCGACGACAAGCCACGAAGAGGTGGGGTCGTGATTCACAGCACCCGGGAAGCCCTGGTGGCCTGGGGCGAGTTTCCGGAACTGTTGACGGCCGAACAGGTTTCGGCGCTCCTGGGGATTTCCTCGGCAACGCTCAATCGCTGGGCAGCGATCCGTGAACAGACCGGACAACAAATCGGGCCACCCTGCTATTTACTGTCGGATCGCGTACGCCGCTGGGACAGCGCAGAAGTTCGAAAATGGCTCAAGCAGGTCCGACGCTGATGGCCGGTAACACTCCGCGTGGTATTCGCAAACGCTTCAACGCCGCCGGCGCGCCCCGATACCAGGTCCGGTATTTGGTTCGTGACCCATCGTCAGCGTCCGGTTGGGTCGAAACCTCTGCCACCTTCGCAACGCTGCGAGAAGCCAAGGCGTTCAAGGCCGACCGCGACACGGAAGCCGCGGTCGGTGGCCGCCGCTTCGACCCACGGCTCGGCCGCGTCCCTCTCGTCCGGATTTGGGAACAGTACTGCGCCTCCAAAAAGCCGGCGGTTTCACCGAAAACATGGAGCGGTTACAGCCAACACTGGGAACTTCGTATCGGCCCGCAGTTGGGACACATCCCTGTTGACGAGATAAGCCGTGCCGATGTGCAGCAATTCGTCGACCGCCTCACTGTTGGCCCCTGGGCAAAGGTCTCCACCCTGCGGTTGCTGCGGTCGATCCTGGAAGTGGCCCGCAACGATGGCCGCATCCATAGCAACCCCGCCTACGGTGTATCAGCGGGTCGTATACCCGAACGAGAACACCACCGCTACTTAACTGCGCCCGAAGTCGCCGCCTTGGCCGCGGCCTGCAAAGACCAAGGCGATGTTGTCACGATCCTGGCATATACCGGCCTGCGCTGGTCAGAGCTCGTCGGCCTCCGCGTGGGCGATATCGACCTGTCCGCTCGGCGCCTCCACGTGCGCCGCGCCGCGCCTGAAGTCGAAGGCCGTATCATCATCGGCCCACCCAAGACGCGTGCCGCCAGACGCAGCGTGCCCCTCCCCCAAGTCGTCGTCGACGCACTCACACCCCGTATCGCGGGGCGTGGACCAGATGAGCCAGCCATCACATCCCCCAACGGCGCGATGCTGCGATCAAACAACTGGCGCAGGCACGCCCACTGGTCAGAAGCTCTGCGCACCACGAAACTTGCGCCGCTGACAATCCACGACCTACGGCATACCTACGCCAGCCTGGCCCGCAAATCTGGCGCTGACCTGCGCTACGTGCAGAAGACGATGGGCCACTCCACACCGACCGTCACCGCGAACATCTACAGCGACCTCTATTCCGATGAACTCGACCAAGTCGCAACCAACCTCGACCGACTCCAAACAGCCGAGACCGGCACTTCAGAGAGCGACAACGGACAAGAACCGGACAAATCCACACACCCACCGAGTGCAATCAACGTGTCCACGCAGGTCAACGGGTGTGGTCCCGGCTGGGATCGAACCAGCGACCTTCCGCGTGTGAAGCGGACGCTCTTCCACTGAGCCACGGGACCGGCGCCGAGAGGCGAACGACGTCGAAGATTAGCACGATCCCAACGCGACAGTGCGGGCCGCATACGCCGCGGGGCCGTCCGCGGTGGCCTGGACACGCTCCGTACCAAGGAATTTGTGTGCGCCCGCTCACTGGACTATCGTCGTGCTTCGCACCGGGCGACGATCTCGCTCGTTGCGCGCGGATGTAGCGCAGTTGGTAGCGCATCACCTTGCCAAGGTGAGGGTCGCGGGTTCGAATCCCGTCATCCGCTCGAAGGTGCAAATGGCATCAATCCCAGCGGTGGAGTGGCCGAGTGGTGAGGCAACGGCCTGCAAAGCCGTGCACACGGGTTCGATTCCCGTCTCCACCTCCAAGTTTTGATCCCCCCAGCGCGATTAGCTCAGCGGGAGAGCGCTTCCCTGACACGGAAGAGGTCACTGGTTCAATCCCAGTATCGCGCACCAGGTTTGACCTGCGGTTTATCCGCAAAGCGCGGCCGACACAGCGTTGATCACCTGAAGGACGCCCGTAAGCATCTGCTGCGGTAGAGCTGCATCGCCGGCCCCGTTTCGACCCTCACCCGCAGCATCCGCATGTACCCGCGCATCCACAGCTGCGCGAGCAACTGAGATTGGCCGGCATACGGGTTGCGGTCGCCGGGCTCAGCGAGTGAACCCTGATACAGGGCGAATATGTACTCCGCGCGCTTCGACACCCTGCCAAGCATGCAGGCATGGGCACCTAGAACGTCGGACCCACGCCGTCCGGGTGGACTAGGACGGAATCACCCGGCGGCGGCCACGCGGCACACGCCGAACGCGTCAGTTCCCATTCCGCTCATCCGGGCACAGTTCAGACACCGCCGCAGAGAACAGCTCCAAGTTCTGCGCGTCCGTCAGCACCACTCCCCCGATATGAGGATTGTTCGCTTCCAGAATCGCGGACTTGGGGACGCCGTTGCCGAGGTCCACACAGGTCGCCCGGCCCAGTTGGAGTGCTTTTTCGTCGGTCAGCGGCATCTCCGCGGCGTGCACCCGGTCCAGGAAGCTCACGTCGTCGGCGTGCGCTGTGGCCTGCGCGGGCAAACAGCACAGTGCCGCGACGATCATGGCAACCCTGAACACGGTCATGGCTTGATTGTGTGACGACCGGGTCACCGGTTCAAGCCATCCCGCATCTGTGATTCGCCGGAGCAACCGATGGCAGCAGCCCGGTCGCCGTACACATTCTCGACGGCGACCCGGCACCCGCCGAGACGTGCGGTGTGTCCCCAATCTGCCTGCAGGGCCTATTATTTCGCGTCGATGCGCCTAGAGTGCGGCGCGGGCCCGAGGTCTCAGGCCGGCACCCCGGCCTTGATCTTCGCGTCCTGCTTGCGCGCGAGTTCGAGGAGGAAGTCCTGGTTGACCGGATCGTCGGGCGCGCTTTCGAGCTCGATGAGGCCCAGCGCCTTGCCCTGGGTCCAGATCACCACTCCTTTGGCCTTGGTGCCCTCCGGCGACGGTCCGACGGCGATCACACCTCGGCTACCGACTTCGGCCGGGGTGGACGGCGCCTTCACGCTCAGTTCCTGGATGGACTTGGAGGTGTTGTCCAGTGCCGCACCCGCTTCGTCGGGGTTGCCGTAGACGTAGATCGAGATCTCGACTTTGCGAGAGTTGGTCTGGTTGTTGTACACGCCCTCGACGCCGGCAGGAGTGGAGATGGGTAGCGTCTGCGTCTGCGTGAAGGTGTCGCCCGGCACGACGATGTCGCTCGCCGGGATCAGCAGACCGGTGTAGTCCCCGGCCGGGGCGGCGGTGCTGGAGGCCGGAGCCGACGACGACGGCGCCGCAGCCGAACTCGACACCGAGGAAGACGCCGACGACGAGGGGTTGGACGACGTGTCGCCTCCGCAACCCGCGACCGCCACCCCCACTGATGCAAGTGCGGTGACCGCTACAGCGGCTCGCATGATCGAATTCTTCGTCACCATTGCTCCTTTGGATGTGGGCGCGACTCGCCGGTCGTCTCGCGCAACATAGCCGAACTTCGGGCCTTTAGGAATACATCGACTCACGTCCGATCCGAGAGCACCGCCGATGGCCGACTACGCGCCGATTGAATTCAAACTTCGCTGCTGCCAAAGGATTCGATGACCTTCACAAGTTCGCCGGGGGCCTCCCAGTTCAGCGCGTGCCCGGCACCCGGCACAGTAACCAGCCGCGCTTGCGGAATGCCGTCAGCCAGTCGGCGCGAGTGATTCGGCGGCGTGGTGCGGTCGGCCGATCCGACCATCACGACGGTGGGCACCGTAATCTCCCCCAGCCGCGGGTAGCGGTCCGCGCGGGAGAATGCCTTCACGATCGCCACGTGCGGCCCGTGCTGGTCGACGTGCTCCTGGAATCCCTCGACGAACACCTTGGCCATCGCCGGCGAGGGACGGGTGCCGCATTGCGCGGCCCCGAACAGCACCCCGAACGTCTTGATTCTGATCAACCGCTGCATGACACCCCACTCCAGCAGCGGGATCTGCAGCTTGTTCTGCGGCGCCCCGTCCAGCACACGGCCCGCCCAGGTGGCGAACAACACCAACCCGCGCAACCGCGGAGCCAGGCCGGCGTGCTCCAGCAAGGCGCGGATCGCAACGAACCCGCCCATCGAATGCCCGACGAGGACAGCGCTGCGAACGTCGAAGTGCTCCAGCACCGCGGCAATGTCGGCCGCCATCACTTCCGATCCGATGCCGTCTGCACCCAGCGTGGACCATCCATGACCGCGCTGGTCGAAGCCAACGACACGAAATCCCTTGGCCAGCAGTTCATCCCAAACGACATTCCATTCGGAAAGGTTGACGCTGTAACCGTGCACGAGGACCACGATGGGCCCCTGTCCGGCGGACAAGGCGCGCAGCAGTGTCCCGTCCGGGCGCGATATCAGCACCTCCTCGCCCTGCGGTTCGGCCAGAAGTTGTTCGCGCGTAAGCGGATCCGGGTTTTGTCTGATCCATGCAACCAGCGCTTGTAAACCACCCCAACCGGCCAGGCCGACCAGCGCCGCGCCCGCGGCCCACCTTTTTCTCACGCCACCTCCCGATCCGACCACCGCCTACGGTATCGACTTCGGAGTGCAGGTCCCGATCGGCACACCGGGCAGCGCGTAACGCCTTACTCCTCGGCGGAGGCCTGATCGCCTTTCGGCTTCGGGTCACCCGTGCCGGAACCACTTTCGGGTTCGTCGACCGAGGCGGCCTGCGGCGGTTGCTTGTCGCCTTCCGGCGGCGGCTGTTCAGCAGTAGTCACGATTGTCAGCTACCCCGGACCACGATGCGCGAAACGCCGTCGCCGTGCAGGATGGCGTCCGTGGTTACCCTGCTGATCGTGGTCGTGGCGGGGCTCGTCGGGCTCTGCTTCATCGCCGCCGTGCTCGTGCTGCTGGTCCGGCTGACGGACTCGTCGAAGTCGCAGTCCTACGTCCCGCAGGTGTGGCAACCGATGACGACGGCTGCCGCTGGCTGGTATCCCGACAACACGGACCCGAATGTGCTGCGCTACTTCGACG
>NZ_JCALCF010000031.1:0-56835 GCF_059812185.1 Mycobacterium sp. NGS67 | reverse complement strand
GGGCTTTTGCGTCTGCTCGCGCAGGGGCGTCACGGGTCGCGGGGGAGGCCCAGCAGCCGTTCGGCGATGATGTTCAACTGCACCTCCGACGTGCCGCCGTAGATCGTGGTGGCCCGGCTGGCCAGCAGGTAGTCACCCCATTTGCCTTGCGGCGTTTCGGGATCCGCGATCACCGCATCGGAACCGAAGGACGACACCGCGAATTCGGCATAGCCCTGCCCGGTGCGCATCGACAGCAGTTTGGAGATAGCCGCCGACGGCATGGCGTCACCCCCGGCCAGCGTCAACAACGTGGAGCGCAGGTTGAGCACCTTGGCGGCGTGCCCCTCGGCGATCAACTGTCCGGCGCGGTGCCGGGCGGTCTGGTCGAACTGCCCGTCACGGACGAACTCGACGAATGCCGGCAGGCTGGCCAGGAAGTTCAGATCGCTGCCGCCGATCGAAACCCGTTCGGCGGTAAGGGTATTGCGGCTGACCTCCCAGCCCCGGTTCGCCTCACCCAGCACGTTCTCGTCGGGCACGAACACGTCGTCGATGTAGACGGTGTTGAAGAACTCCTGCCCGGTGAGCTCACGCAGCGGCTTGACCGTCACCCCCTCGCTCTTCATGTCCAGCAGGAAATAGGTGATGCCGTTGTGCTTCGGAGCGCTCGGGTCGGTACGAGCCAACAAGGCACCCCATTGCGAGAACTGCGCGGCCGTCGTCCAGATCTTCTGTCCGGTGATGCGCCAGCCGCCGTCCACCCGCGTGGCCTTGGTGGACAACCCGGCCAGGTCGGATCCCGCGCCGGGCTCGGAAAACAGCTGGCACCACACCATTTCGCCGCGGAAGGTCGGCGGCAGGAACCTCTGCTGCTGTTCCTCGGTGCCGAACGCGACGATCGACGGGATGACCCAGGCCGCGATGCCGATCTGCGGCCGCTTGACCCGTCCGGCGGTGAACTCCTGGGCGATGATCACCTGCTCGACCGGACTGGACGCCCGGCCCCACGGCTTGGGCAGGTAGGGCAGCACCCAGCCGGCCTCCGCGATCGCGACTGTGCGCGCCGCCCGGTCCATGTCCTTGAACGCGGTCACCTCGGCCCGGATCTCGGCCCGCAACTGCTCGGTTTCCGGGTCCAGGTCGATGTCCACCGCGCGCATCCCGGTGCTGGTCGCGGTGTCCACCACCCGCTGCGGGTACTCCGAGCTGCGGCCGAACGACGCGGCCAGCATCAGCGCCCGGCGGTAGTAGACGTTGGTGTCGTGCTCCCAGGTGAAGCCGATGCCGCCGTGCACCTGGATGCAGTCCTGGGTGCAGCGCTGGGCGGCGGCCGGAGCCAGTGTGGCGGCCACCGCCGCGGCGAACTCGACGTGCTCGCTGCCCTCGTCCAGGGCGCGGGCGGCGTCCCATACGGCGGCGGTGGCCCGTTCGGTGTCGGCGACCATCTCGGCGCACTTGTGTTTGATGGCCTGGAACTGCCCGATCGGCCGACCGAACTGCTCACGGATCTTGGCGTAGCCCGACGCGGTGTCGGTCGCCCAGCGCGCCACGCCCACCGCCTCGGCCGAGAGCAGCGTGGTCATCAGCGCGTGGGCGGTGGTCATGCTCAGGTTGTCCAGCACCACGTCGTCGCCGACCTCGACGGCGTTGGCCCGCACGTGGGCGACGGGCCGCAGCGGATCGATACTCTGCACCGGCTCGATCTCGAGCTGGTCGGCGCGTAGCACCACCCACTCTTCGCCGCTGTCGATCGCCACCGGCAAGACCAGGGTCGACGCCTGCGCCGCGGCCGGCACCGCGCGGATCTCGCCGCGGATCACCAACGCGTCACCGTGCCGGGTGGCGGTCAGGGTGGAGTCCAGCGCGTAGGCGGCGATGGCCGCCCCGGACGCCAACTCGGCCAGCACCTTGGCCTCGGGGTCGTGCGCGGCGATCAGCGCGCTGGCGATCGTCGACGGCACGAACGGTCCGGGTACCGCGCCGTATCCGAATTCGGCCAGCACAATGGCCAGCTCGAGCACACCGAACCCCTGCCCGCCGACCGACTCGGCCAGGTGCACACCCGGCAGGCCCTGGTCGGCGGCGGCCTGCCAGTACGGCGGCGGGTTCTGCACCGGCGTTTCCATCGCCTCGTGCAGCACCTCCGAGGGCGCTACCCGTTCGACCAGGGACCGCACCGAGTCGGCCAGGTCTTGATGTTCAGGGGTGATTGCGATCGGCATTGTTCGCCTTCCCGTGCGCGGTTTCCTCCAAGCTAACAACCGGTCGGTTGGGCGTGACTCAACCCCACCGGTTGGCGATCCACTCCGCGATGGTGTCGGCCTGCTCGTCGCGGGCACCGGGGGTGGTGAAGTAGTGGTCGCTGTCGATCGCGGCCTGCGTCTTGTCGGTGCCGGCCAGCCCGTCGTAGATGCGCTGCGCGTCGGACGGGAACACGCCGGTGTCGGCCTCGGCGTTGATCACCAGCGCCGGCACCGTGATGCGGGCCAGATGCGGCTCGGCGCGGGTCTGGGCCGTCCGCAGACTCCACATGCCCAGCCAGTTGCGCAGTGTGGTCGCCGCGGCGATGCCGCGCGCCGAGCGGTTCGCCTTCTCCGGCGTACCGGCATAACACGAGTTGGGTTGGCGCTTGGTCGGTTCGATATCGGGGTCGACCATGCGCGGGTCGGCCCAGGTGCGCATCACGGTGAACGGTCGATCCGAGAAGCCCGCGGCGCGAACACGTTTCAGCTCGGCTTCGGCCCAGTCGGTGATGGCGTCATTGCGCGCCACCTGCGCGGCCCGGTAACGCTCGACGAACTCCGCCGAGTACGGCGGTCCGTTGTCCCCGTCGAACAGATCCAGATCGGGATCGGTTGCGACGGGATCGTTCTCGTCGACGACCGCACCGTCCATCCAGGCGGTCAGCACGTCCGGTCGTCCCGGATGGGCTGCCGTCGCGACGTAGCCGTCGGCGGCCGGCAACTCGGTGACCCCGTCGGCGGGGCGCATGCCGTCCAGTGGGGTGACATTGGGATCCACCGCCTGCGACTGGTAAGCCGCCATCAGCGAACCGCCACCCGAATTACCAAGCAGCACAACCGTTTCCGCGCCGGCCACGGCACGCAGCCAGCACACCCCCACCCCGATGTCGACGAGGGCGTGGTCGAGCAGGAAACTGCTCTCGAAGCCGCGAAACCGGGTGTTCCAGCCCAGGAACCCGATGCCGCGGGCCGCGGCGTACTCGGCGAGGTAGTGCTCGGAGAAATCGATCTGGTAGTGGGTGGCGATCATCGCCACCTTCGGTCGATGCCCGGATGCGTGGTGATAGAGCCCCTGGCACGGGTGTCCGCCCGCCCCGGCGCGTCCGGCGGTGGGCGACGGCAACCCGATGAACTCGCGGATGACCTCGGTCAACTCGAGCGATCCTCCTCGCAGTAGATGGCCCGGTAGTAGATGTTGGCCAGCGTCCGGATGCAGGCCTGATCGTCGGGTTCCTGCGTCCGGGTCAGTTGGATGTAGCAGAACTGGTTGAACATCGCCACGATCGCCTCGGCCAGCAGCAGTGGGTCGTCGTCCGCGCAATAGCCCTGCGCCTGCGCGCGTTTGACCGATTCGGCGATGAAAGAGATTGGCAACGAGCACATTTCGGCCCAGTACTGGGCGAAGTCCTCGTTGACCGTCGCCAGTTGGGACACGCCGATCATCTCCGCGAGGCGATGCCGGTAGGTGTGCCAGTGCGCCGCCGCGGCCTGGTGGGCGCGTTCGCGATCGGACAGACCGTGCTGGGTCACCGTCTGCGCGCGCTGGTTGGCCTCGTCGCGGAAACGCAGCGCCCACTGCCGGACCATCGCCTCTTTCGAGTCGTAGTAGTTGTAGAACGACGCCGCGGAACGGCCCGCTTCGGCGGTGATGTCCGCGATGGTGGTAGCCAGAACTCCCTTGCGCGCGATGACTTTTCGGGCGGCAGCGTCGATGGCGGCCTGGGTCCGCCGACCGCGGTGAGTCGGAAACGTGGCGGGACGGCTGCTGGGTTCTGCCGCGGCCGTCACCTCATGCACCTCCCGCAGACCTGAATCTGATGTTAGATTCAGTTTTGGACGATCATAGGTAGGGAGGGGCACGATGATCAAGCCGCACAACGTCAACACCGAGTTCGAACTCGGCGGGATCAACCACGTCGCGCTGGTGTGCTCGGACATGGCCCGCACCGTGGACTTCTACAGCAACGTCCTGGGCATGCCGCTGATCAAGTCGCTCGACCTGCCCGGTGGCGCGGGGCAGCACTTCTTCTTCGACGCGGGCAACGGCGACTGCGTGGCGTTCTTCTGGTTCGCCGAGGCCGCCGACCGGGTGCCGGGGCTGAGTTCGCCGGGCGCGCTGCCGGGCCTGGGTGACATCACCAGCGCGGTCAGCACCATGAACCATCTCGCGTTCCACGTGCCGGCCGAGAAGTTCGACGCCTACCGGCAGCGGCTGAAGGACAAGGGCGTACGGGTGGGTCCGGTGCTCAACCACGACGAAAGCCCGATGCAGGTCGCCGCCAAGGTGCACCCCGGCGTGTACGTGCGCTCGTTCTACTTTCAGGACCCCGACGGGATCATGTTGGAGTTCGCCTGCTGGGTGCGGGAATTCACCGATGCCGACACCCCGGCGGTGCCCAGGACGGCGGCCGACCGGCGACCGCCGGTAGCGGCTGCGCCTTAGGTGGCGACTCCGGCCTTTCCGATCAGGCCGTACAGGCCCGGGTTGGTGAGCTCGCTGACCAGCAGCGTCAATTGGTCGACGAGTTGATCGGGCTCGAGCCGGATGTCGCTGGCCAACCAGGCACTGATGGCCTGTCCGACGCCGCCCACCGCGAAGTGCGCACCCATCTTGAGGCGCTCGTTTGCTGCTATCTGCAGTGCGCTGGCCGCGTACTGGCCGGACAGCAGGGCGAACAGGGCGGTGGACTCGGCGCGTTTGCGGATCACCACGGGGTCCGCGAGTTGGTTGCTGAACACCAAGCGGCCGACACGCGCGTCGTCGGCGATGGTGTTGACGATATTGGCCATCCCGGCGCGGGACTGCTCATGCGGCGGGGCCGCCATCACCGCGGCCTGCGTCTTTCCCGCCAGATCGGCGATGATCCAGTCGAAAACAGCGCCGATGAACTCGTCTTTCTCGGTGAAGTTCTCATAGAAATAGCGGGTGGCCACCCCGGCCTCTCGGCAGATGCTGCGAACGGTCACCGTGGACAGATCCTGCTGCTCGGCGCCCAGCAGGTCCAGACCCGCTGCCAGCAGCTTTCGCCGCCGCTCAGCTGAGCGCACCGCGGCGTCGATGCCGCGGTACGGCCGCGCGCGGGCACCCTCACTGTCCGGAGCCATGGGACACATCTTGACACATGTGCAAGAGCGGACAAATATCTGAGAACACATGTTTTTACAATTTGCGGACAAAAAATGTGCGAAAGGGCCGTCAAATGGCGATTCATGAGGCGGCTCCGCAGCGGCGTCGACATGTCGAGCGGGCCGTGTCGGATCCGGCCCGGGCGGTCCGAACGTCCGGCAAGCGACGGTCGGGTATCGACGACGGCATGATGGGAGTGGCGCTGCTGGCCGGGCCTGCCAACGTGATCATGCAATTGGCGCGGCCGGGGGTCGGCTACGGCGTGATGGAGAGCCGCGTCGAGAGCGGGCGCATCGACCTGCATCCGATCAAGCGGGCGCGCACCACCTTCACCTACCTTGCTGTTGCCACGGCCGGAAGTGACAGCCAGAAGGCGGCCTACCGGCGCGCGGTGAACCGGGCCCACGCCCAGGTTCGCTCCACTCCCGAGAGCCCCGTGTCGTACAACGCCTTCGATCCCGCGTTGCAGCTGTGGGTGGCCGCTTGCCTCTACAAGGGCGGTGTAGACGTCTACCGCACGTTCGTCGGAGAGCTCAGCGACGAGGACGCCGACCGTCACTACCAAGAGTCGATGACGTTGGGCACCACCTTGCAGGTGCCGCCGGAGATGTGGCCGGCCGACCGTGCGGCCTTCGACGAGTACTGGCAGGAGTCGCTGGGCAAGGTGCACATCGACGACGCGGTGCGCGCCTATCTGTACCCGATCGCCGTCGCGCGCATCAAACGGCTGCCCATGCCGGGCCTGCTGCGCGCGATCCCGGAGAACATCGCCCTGCTGATCACCACGGGCTTTCTGCCGCAACAGTTCCGCGACGAGATGCAGTTCCCATGGGACGCCGGCCGGCAACTCCTGTTCGACCAGTTGATGGCGTTGATAAAGATCAGCAACGGCCTGATGCCGCGGTTCGTCCGGCAGTTCCCGTTCAACGTGTTGCTGTGGGACCTCGACCGGCGGATCCAGGCCGGTCTCCCGCTCGTCTAGCACCGCACGGACGTCGTCCGAACTCAAGCCGAATTCGGCCGCCGACACTTCCCGTACAGCACTTGCGCTCGATCCTGCCATGGTGTCGAATGGCTGATAATGAAAATCATATTCATCAACCGGTCTGGCTGAGATGCCGGTCTGGCTCGCGTCGCCGCCGGAGGTGCACTCGGCGTTGCTCAGCAGTGGACCCGGACCGGGCCCGCTGCTGTCGGCCGCCGCGGCATGGTCGGCGCTGAGCACCGAATACACCGAGGTTGCCGACGAACTGATGGCGCTGCTGGGTGCGGTGCAGGGCGGGGCCTGGGATGGACCGACCGCCGTGCAATACGTCGCGGCGCACGTGCCGTACCTGGCTTGGCTGACGCAGGCCAGCGCCCACAGTGCCAATGCCGCTGCCCAGCACGAGACCGCGGCCGCCGCTTACACCACCGCACTGGCCGGGATGCCGACGCTGGTCGAGTTGGCGACCAACCACGCGGTCCACGGGATCCTGGTCGCGACCAACTTCTTCGGAATCAACACCATCCCGATCGCGCTGAACGAGGCCGACTACGCGCGGATGTGGGTCCAGGCGGCCACCACGATGGCGTCCTACGATGCGGTGGCCGCCGCCGCGGTCGCGTCGACGCCGCAGACCACCGCCGCACCGGAGATCGTCCACGCCGAAGACGACCACGACCACGACGACGAGCACGAGGGCGAGCACGAGGGTGAGGACGGCCACGAGGGTCACGACCACGGCGACCCGACCCAACTGGACTACCTCGTCGCCGACCTGCTGCGCGCCCTGACCAACGGGCAAATCGACTGGAATCCCCTGGAAGAGACCCTCAACGGGATCCACATGCACGACATCACCGACGCCACGCAGCCCATCTGGTGGGTAGCCCGGTCGTTGGAGTTCGGGCAGCAGTTCGAAACGTTCGTCCAGGAGCTGTTCACCGACCCCGCCGGTGCCATCGAGTACGTGGTTCAGCTGGCCGAATTCGACTGGCCGACCCACCTGGCCCAACTTGCGCCGCTGCTGCAGTCCCCGCAGTTGTTCGCCGCCGCGATGGGCGGCGCCGTCGCCAATCTGGGTGCGGTCTCCGGTTTCGCCGGCCTGGCCGGTCTGGGCGCCATCCAGCCCGCCGCGATCCCGGTCGCGCTCGCACCGGTGGGCGCGGGACCCGTGCTGCCCGCTGTCGGGACCGCCGCCCCGTCCGTCGTCGCCTCGGCCGCACCCGCGGCCCCGGCGCCGACGACCTCGACCGTGGCCGGCTCGGTCACCAGCGCCGGACCGCCGCCCCCGGCGCCCGCCGCAGCCGCCGGCCCGGGTTTTCCCTTCCTGGTCGGTGGGGGGCCCGGCATCGGCTTCGGTTCGGGAATGAGCGCCGGCGCCAGCGCCAGCAGGAAGGCTTCCGAGCCCGACGCCGCCGCGGTCGCCGCGGCCGCCGCCGCACGCGAGCAGGCTCGCCAACGCCGACGGCGCCGTTCGGCGCTGCACGAGCACGGCGACGAGTTCGCCGACATGAATGTCGATGTCAACCCGGACTGGGGCGCATCGCCGGAAACCGAATGGGTCGGTGCTTCGGATCGCGGCGCCGCAAACCTGGGCTTCACCGGCACCGTGCACCGCGAAGCAGCCGGTGCGGCGGCCGGGCTGACGGCCCTGGCCGGCGACGAATTCGGCGGCGGTCCACGGGTGCCGATGCTGCCCGGCAGCTGGGATGCGGATCGCGGCTGAACTTCGGCGGGCACGCGTAAGGTCGGGCGGGTGCGAAGCGAAGGTGACAGCTGGGACATCACCACGAGCGTGGGGTCGACGGCGCTGTTCGTGGCCACCGCGCGGGCGCTGGAGGCGCAGAAGCCCGACCCGCTGGCCGTCGACCCGTACGCGGAATTGTTCTGCCGCGCCGTCGGCGGTTCCTGGGCTGAGGTCCTGGACGGCCAGGCACCCGACCACGAGTTGCTCAGCGAAGACTTCGGCCGGCACTTCGTCGACTTCCAGGGCGGTCGCACCAGATATTTCGACGCGTACTTCCAGCGCGCCGCCGCCGCCGGCGCCCGACAGGTCGTCATCCTGGCGGCCGGACTGGACTCCCGGGCCTACCGGCTGCCCTGGCCCGACGGGACGACGATCTTCGAGCTGGACCAGCCGCAGGTGCTCGACTTCAAGCGCGAGGTGCTCGCCGAGCACGGTGTGCAACCCCGCGCCGAGCGCCGGGAGATCGCCGTCGATCTGCGCGACGACTGGTCACAAGCGTTGCAGGACAACGGATTCGACCCCACCCAGTTTTCGGCCTGGATCGCCGAGGGACTGCTGATCTATCTTCCGGCCGCCGCTCAGGAGGCGCTGTTCACCGGCATCGACGCGCTGGCTGCCCTCGGCAGTCACGTCGCCGTCGAGGACGGCGCTCCGCTGCCCCAGGACGAATACGAAGCCAAGGTCGAAGAGGAGCGCGCCGACCCGGAAGCCAACCAGCGTCCCTTCTTCCAGTTGGTCTACAACGAACAGTGCGCCCCCGCCGCCGAGTGGTTCGGTCAGCACGGGTGGACGGCCGTCGGCACGCCACTGAACGACTACCTGCGTGAGGTGGGCCGGCCGGTACCCGGGCCGGAGTCCGAGGCCGCGCCGATGTTCGCCCGCAACACTCTGGTCAGCGCCGCCAAGCCGTAGCCGGCCCCCGGCGCGGGCAACGACCCCCGCCGTTGTTAATGAAAATCATATTCAGTAAGCTGTGTACCCGGGCGGCCGCTCAGTGCGGCCAGCGCAAGAAATGCTGGTCAGACGTGCCAAGACGGGAATTGATGTGGCGAAGCGCACGCGATCGACCGCCTCGACAGTTAGCTTAGGGAATGCTAACTTCGTGAGGCTAACCGCAGGCGGAGTCGGCCAGCGGTGATCTTTTCTTCCAAAAGAAGGCGGGGCGTGAACGCGGTGATATCGGCATGATTGGGGCTCAGCCCCGCGCATCCCGGACCGACGGCAGGGTCGACGAGGACGTGGTCAGCAGATTCGCGACGTGCTGCCGCGCCCTGGGCATCGCGGTCTACGAACGGCAGCGCCCGGCGGATCTGAGCGCGGCGCGATCGGGATTCAGCGCGCTCACCCGGATCGCCCACGACCAGTGCGACGCGTGGACCGGCCTGGCCGCTTCCGGCGACACGTCCAAGCGTGTGCTGGAACAGGTTTCGCGCACCGCGGCGACGGCCGGAGTGTTGCAGCGGCAGGTCGAGCTGGCCCGCGGTGCCCTCGGGTTCCGCTACGACACCGGCCTGTATCTGCAGTTCCGTGCCACCAGTCCCGACGACTTCCACCTCGCCTACGCGGCCACCCTGGCATCCGAAGGGGAGTTTGCCCAGGCATACGACATCGTCAGCCGCATCGCCGAGCGCCGCCCCCAGTCGCGTGAGGCCCGCTGGATCGCGGTGGTCATCAACTACCGGGCCGAACGCTGGTCGGACGTCGTCAAGCTGCTCACCCCGATCGTCAACGACGCCGACCTCGACGCGGCGTTCGCGCACGCGGTGAAGATCGCCCTGGGTACCTCGCTGGCCCGGCTGGGGATGTTCGCTCCCGCGCTGTCCTACCTCGAGGAGCCCGAGGGTCCGATCGCCGTGGCGGCGGTCGACGGCGCGCTGGCCAAAGCTCTCGCGCTGCGGGCGCACGTCGACGAAGAAGCCGCCAGCGACGTGCTGCACGAGCTCTACGCGGCCAACCCGGAGAACGAAGAGATCGAGCAGGCGCTGTCCGACCCGAGCTTCGGAATGGTCACCACCACCGCGGCCCGCATCGAAGCGCGGACCGACCCGTGGAACCGCGACACCGAACCCAGCGACGCCGACTTCGTGGACCCGGGCGCACGGGAACGTAAGGCCGCGTTGCTGGCCGAAGCGGAGGTGGCGCTCAACGAGTTCATCGGCCTGAACGAGGTGAAGAATCAGGTTGCCCGGCTCAAGAGTTCGGTCGCCATGGCCGTACTGCGCCAGCAACGCGGACTCACCGTCGCCCAGCGCACCCATCATTTGGTGTTCGCCGGCCCGCCCGGGACGGGTAAGACCACCATTGCCCGAGTGGTGGCGAAGATCTATTGCGGCCTGGGACTGCTGAAGCGGGAGAACATCCGCGAGGTGCACCGCGCCGACCTGATCGGCCAGCACATCGGCGAGACCGAGGCCAAGACCAACGCGATCATCGACAGCGCGCTGGACGGGGTGCTGTTTCTCGACGAGGCGTATGCACTGGTGGCCACCGGAGCCAAGAACGACTTCGGTCTGGTGGCCATCGACACGTTATTGGCGCGCATGGAGAACGACCGCGACCGGCTGGTGGTCATCATCGCCGGATACCGCGCCGACCTCGACAAGTTCCTGGACACCAACGAGGGTCTACGGTCCCGGTTCACCCGCAGCATCGACTTCCCGTCGTACCAGCCGTCGGAGTTGACTGAGATCGCGAATCTCATGGCGCAGCAACGCGACAGCATGTTCGAACAGGCGGCACTCGACGACATGCAACGGCTCTTCACTCACCTGGCCGAGACGTCGTCGCCGGACAGCAACGGGATAGACCGGCGCAACCTGGACATCGCCGGCAACGGCCGGTTCGTACGGAACGTGGTCGAGCGTTCGGAAGAAGAGCGTGAGTTCCGGCTCGATCATTCCGAACAAGCCGGCACGGGTGAGTTCACCGACGAGGACCTGATGACAATCACCGCACAAGACGTCGGCAATACGGTGGCCCCGCTGCTGCGTGGCCTCGGGCTGTCGGTGCCGGCATGAGCAAGAACGACTCGGACAACGAATGGGGTGACGACCGCCGTTCGTTCGCGTCCCGGACTCCGGTCAACGACAACCCCGACAAGGTCGAGTACCGTCGTGGCTTCGTCACCCGCCACCAGGTGACCGGCTGGCGGTTCGTGATGCGCCGCATCGCCTCGGGAATCGCGTTGCACGACACCAGGATGCTGGTCGACCCGCTACGGACCCAGTCCCGGGCCGTGCTGATGGGTGCGCTGCTGCTGATCACCGGATTGCTTGGCTGCTTTGTGTTTTCGCTGATCCGGCCCAACGGGCAGGTCGGCAACAACGCGGTCCTGGCCGACCGGTCCACCGCCGCGCTCTATGTGCGGGTCGGCGACCAGCTGCATCCGGTGCTGAACCTGACCTCCGCCCGCCTGATCGCCGGTCAGCCGGTCAACCCCACCACGGTGAAAAGCGCTGAGCTGGACCGCTTTCCGCGCGGCAACCTGGTCGGCATCCCGGGCGCCCCGGAACGCATGGTGCAGAGCAGCGCCCGCGACGCCGCCTGGACGGTGTGTGACGCCGTCACCGGGCAGCCCGGCCGCGGCGCGCGCAGCACCGGCGTGACCGTCATCGCGGGCAAGCCGTACAGCGACGGCACCCGCGCAGCCGCGATCGGCTCGACCCAGGCGCTGCTGGTGGACGCAGCCTCTTCGGGAGGGAACGGAACCTGGCTGCTGTGGGACGGCAAGCGCAGCCGGATCGACCTGGCCGACCGCGCGGTCACCAACGCGCTGGGCTTGGGCACCGAGGTGCCCGCACCGCGACCCATAGCCGCCGGATTGTTCAACGCCATACCGGAATCGGCGCCGCTGACCGCACCACCCATCCCCAACGCGGGTGCTCCGGCCGGCTTCGCGGTCCCCGCGCCGATCGGCGGGGTCGTGGTGGCCTACTCGCTGGACAAGGCCGGCTCGGACACGTTCTACGCCGTGCTGCCCGACGGTCTGCAGTCGATCTCACCGGTGCTGGCCTCGGTCTTGCGCAACACCAATTCCCATGGCCTGCAACAGCCGCCGCGGCTGGGTGCCGACGAGGTCGCCAAGCTGCCGGTGTCGCGGCTGCTGGACACCTCGCGCTACCCCGCCCAACCGGTCACCGTCGTCGACGCCGCCAGCAGCCCCGTTGCCTG
The DNA here is from genome assembly GCF_059812185.1 of Mycobacterium sp. NGS67. Lineage (NCBI taxonomy): Bacteria > Bacillati > Actinomycetota > Actinomycetes > Mycobacteriales > Mycobacteriaceae > Mycobacterium > Mycobacterium sp. NGS67. The sequence continues at coordinate 44,581 of NZ_JCALCF010000031.1, read as the reverse complement.
CGCGTTCTGGAGCAAGCCGAACGGCGCTGCCACCAGCTCGCTGACGTTGCTCTCGGGTTCGGCGCTGCCGGTCACCGAGGGTGTGCGGACCGTCGAACTGGTCGGCGGCGGGGCGAAAGTCGCGCTCACCCCCGGCACCGGATACTTCACCCAGACCGCGGGCGGGGGTCCGGCGGCGCCGGCCACCGGTTCGCTGTTCTGGGTATCCGACACCGGTGTCCGGTACGGCATCGACACCGAGTCCGACCGGTCCGGGGTCAACGGCAAAACGGTTGAGGCGCTTGGCCTCAAGTCGCCGCCGCTGGCCATCCCCTGGTCGGTCCTGTCCTTGTTCGCAACTGGCCCGACGCTGTCGCGCGCCGATGCGCTGCTGGCGCATGACGGTTTGCCGCCGGACAGCCGACCGGGCCATCCGGTAGCCGCCGAAGGGGAGCCCCGATGAGCAGACTGATCTTCGAGGCGCGCCGGCGGTTGACGCCGCCGAGCGCCCGCAAGGGAACCATCACCATCGAGGCGCCGCCGGAGCTGCCGCGGGTGATCCCGCCGTCGCTGTTCCGGCGGGCGATGCCGTACCTGATCGGGATCCTGATCGTCGGCATGATCGTCGCGTTGTTCGCCACCGGCATGCGGTTGATCTCGCCGCAGACGCTGTTCTTCCCGTTCGTGCTGCTGCTTGCCGCGACCGCGCTCTACCGCGGCGACAGCAACAAGATGCGCACCGAAGAAGTCGACGCCGAGCGGGCCGACTATCTGCGGTACCTGTCGGTGGTCCGGGACAACATCCGCGCCCAGGCCGCCGAGCAGCGCGCCGCCGCGCAGTGGTCGCACCCCGAGCCCGAAGCACTGGCCGCGGTGCCCGGATCCCGTCGGCAGTGGGAGCGCGACCCGCACGACCCGGACTTCCTGGTGCTGCGCGCCGGTCGGCATTCCGCGCCGCTGACCACGGCGCTGCGGGTCAACGACACCGCCGACGAGGTCGACCTGGAACCGGTGTCGCACAGCGCATTACGCAGCCTGCTGGACACCCAGCGCACCGTGCCGGACGTACCGGCCGGCATCGACCTGAGCAAGGTCTCCCGGATCAGCGTGCTGGGCGACAGCGCAGACGTCCGCGGGGCGGTACGTGCCTGGATCGCCCAGGCGGTGACCTGGCATGACCCGACGGTGCTCGGTGTGGCGCTGGCCTCCCGCGATCTGGAGACCGACGACTGGTCGTGGCTGAAGTGGTTGCCGCACGTCGACATTCCCGGCCAGGTCGACGGTGTCGGTCCGGCCCGCTACCTCACCACCGATCCCGACGAGCTGATAGACCTGTTGGAGCCTGCCCTCGACGAGCGCCCCGCGTTCACCGGGCAGCCGGTGGATGCGTTGCGGCACTTGCTGATTGTCGTCGACGATCCCGACTACGACCTGACCGGTTCGCCGCTGTCGGCCGGTCGGGCCGGCGTCACGGTGCTGCACATCTCGGCCACGGCGCCCAACCGCGAGCAGTACTCGGACCCGGAGAAGCCGATCCTGCGGGTCGCCCAGGGCAGCATCGACCGGTGGCAGACCGGCGGCTGGCAGCCCTATATCGACGCCGCCGATCTGTTCGGCGCCGACGACGCGGCACACCTGGCCCGTCGGCTGTCCCGGTGGGACTCCAACCCGACGCATACCGGGCTGCGCTCGGCGGCCACCCGCGGCGCGAATTTCACTACCCTGCTGGGCATTTCGGATGCGTCCCGGCTGGACGTCCCCGCCCTGTTCGCGCCGCGACGCCGTGACGACGAGTTGCGGGTGCCGATCGGCGTCACCGCCACGGGTGAGCCGCTGATGTTCGACCTCAAGGACGAGGCCGAGGGCGGGATGGGTCCGCACGGCCTGATGATCGGTATGACCGGCTCGGGCAAGTCGCAGACGTTGATGTCGATTCTGTTGTCGCTGTTGACCACTCACTCCGCCGACCGGCTGATCGTCATCTACGCCGACTTCAAGGGTGAGGCCGGGGCCGACAGCTTCCGCAACTTCCCGCAGGTGGTCGCGGTCATCTCCAACATGGCCGAGAAGAAGTCGTTGGCCGACCGGTTCGCCGACACGCTGCGCGGCGAGGTGGCGCGGCGCGAGATGCTGCTGCGCGAGGCGGGCCGCCGGGTGCAGGGCAGCGCGTTCAACTCGGTGACCGAGTACGAAGCCGCTCAGGCCGGCGGGCATGACCTGCCGCCCATCCCAACGCTTTTCGTGGTCGCCGACGAGTTCACCCTGATGCTGGCCGACCACCCGGAATACGCGGAGTTGTTCGACTACGTGGCCCGCAAGGGGCGCTCGTTCCGCATCCATATCCTGTTCGCGTCGCAGACACTGGACGTCGGCAAGATCAAGGACATCGACAAGAACACCTCCTACCGGATCGGTCTGAAGGTGGCCAGCCCCAGTGTGTCGCGCCAGATCATCGGGGTGGAGGACGCCTACCACATCGAGTCGGGCAAGGAGCACAAAGGCATCGGGTTCCTGGTGCCCGCACCCGGGGCCACCCCGATCAAGTTCCGCTCCACCTACGTCGACGGCATCTACGAGCCGCCGCAGGCGGCGAAAACCCTGGTGGTGCAGTCGGTTCCGGAGCCCAAGCTGTTCAGCGCCGGCCCGGTGGAGCCCGATCCGGGCACCGTGATCACCGGGGCCGAGGACGACGAGCCGATCGGTCCGCCGCGCAAGCTGATCGCGACCATCGGCGAGCAACTGGCCGCATACGGGCCCAAGGCGCCGCAGCTGTGGCTGCCGCCGCTGGACGAGCCGATCCCGCTGACCTCGGTGCTGGCGCGGGCCGGCGTGCCGGCCCGGCAGTGGCGCTGGCCGCTCGGCGAGGTGGACAAGCCCTTCGAGATGCGCCGCGACCCGCTGGTGTTCGACGCGACGTCGTCGGCCGGCAACGTGGTGATCCACGGCGGCCCCAAGTCCGGCAAATCCACTGCGCTGCAGACGTTCATCATGTCGGCTGCCAGCCTGCACTCGCCGCGCGACGTCACCTTCTACTGCCTGGACTACGGCGGCGGACAGCTACGCGCGCTGGAAGGCCTGGCGCACGTCGGCAGTGTCGCCTCGGCGCTCGAGCCCGAACGCATCCGCCGCACCTTCGGCGAGCTGGAGCAGCTGCTGCTGTCCCGTCAGCAGCGCGAGGCGTTCCGGGACCGTCCCGCGAACGGACACGGCCACCGGCTGGACAAGGACGACGGGTTCGGCGAGGTCTTCCTCGTCATCGACAACCTGTACGGCTTCGGCCGCGACAACGTCGACCAGTTCAACACCCGAAACCCGTTGCTGGCCAAGGTGACCGAACTGGTCAACGTCGGCCTGGCCTACGGCATCCACGTGGTCATCACCACGCCCAGCTGGCTGGAGGTGCCGCTGGCGATGCGCGACGGGCTTGGTCTGCGCCTGGAGCTCAAGCTGCACGACGCGCGGGACAGCAACGTGCGGGTGACCGGGGCACTGAGCCGTCCGGCCGACGCCGTCCCGCACGACCTGCCGGGTCGCGGATTGACCATGGCCGCCCAGCATTTCCTGTTCGCCGAACCGGAGTTGGAGCAGATCCCGGCGATCAACGCCCGCTACCCGGGCCAGTCGGCGCCGCCGGTGCGGTTGCTGCCCACCGACCTCGCACCGGCAGCGGTGGGTTCGCTGCACCGGGGACCGGAGCAGGTGGTGATCGGCCAGCGCGAAGAGGACCTCGCGCCGGTGGTGCACGACTTCGCCGAGAATCCGCTGCTGATGGTGTTCGGCGACAGCAAGTCGGGCAAGACCACCCTGCTGCGCCACATCATCCGCACCGTCCGGGAGAACTCGACTTCCGACCAGGTGGCCTTCACCGTGCTGGACCGCCGGTTGCACCTCGTCGACGAACCGCTGTTCGCCGACAACGAGTACACCGCCAACATCGACCGGATCACCCCGGCGATGATCGGGCTGGCCAACCTCATCGAGGCACGCCGGCCACCGGCCGGTCTGTCACCGGCCGAGTTGTCGCGCTGGACATTCCAGGGCCACACGCACTACCTGATCATCGACGACGTCGACCAGATCCCGGACTCCGCCGCGACCTCCGGCCCTTACCTCGGACAGCGGCCCTGGACCCCGCTGATCGGGCTGCTGGGGCAGGCCGCCGACCTGGGACTGCGGGTGATCGTGACCGGCCGGGCGTCCGGGTCGTCGCACGCGTTGATGACCAACCCGTTGCTGCGCAGGTTCAACGACCTGCAGGCGACGACATTGATGCTGGCCGGAAACCCGCAGGACAGCGGCAAGATCCGGGGCCAGCGGTTCAGTCGGCTACCGGCGGGGCGGGCCATATTGCTCACCGACAGCGATTACCCGACCTACGTGCAGCTGGTCAACCCGCTCGTCGGTGCGGCGGCGATATCCGGTGAGACGCAACAGAAGGGAAGTCAGTCATGACGCTGCGAGTGGTTCCAGAAGGATTGGCCGGCGCCAGCGCCGCGGTGGAGGCGCTGACGGCGCGTCTGGCCGCCGCGCACGCCGCCGCGGCGCCGTTGATCACCGCGGTGGTGCCGCCGGCGGCGGACCCGGTTTCGCTGCAGACCGCCGCCGGGTTCAGCGCGCAGGGCCAGGAGCACGCCGCGGTGGCGGCCCAGGGTGTCGAAGAGCTGGGTCGTGCCGGCGTCGGTGTCGGCACGGCCGGCGCCAGTTACCTCGCCGGTGACGCGGCGGCCGCTGCGACGTACGGGATCGCGGGCGGCTGAATATGAGCTCCCCCATGGGGCCGGTCTGGATCGCCTCGCCGCCTGAGGTGCATTCGGCGTTGCTCAGTAGTGGTCCTGGACCGGCGTCGCTGTTCGCGGCGGCCGGGGCCTGGAACGCGCTCAGCGCCGAATATGCCGCGACGGCAGCCGAACTCAGTGGTCTCGTGGCGGCAGTTCAAGCGGGCGCCTGGCAGGGCGCGACCGCCGAACGGTATGTGGCCGCACATCAGCCCTACATCGCGTGGCTGCACCAGGCCGGCGCCGACGCCGCGGGAACGGCGGCGCAGCACGAGATCGCGGCTTCGGCCTACACCACCGCGCTCGCGGCGATGCCCACACTGGCGGAACTGGCCGCCAACCACATCGCGCACGGCGTGCTGGTGGCCACGAACTTCTTCGGTGTCAACACCATTCCGATCGCCCTCAACGAGGCCGACTACATGCGGATGTGGTTGCAGGCCGCGGCCACCATGGGTCTTTACCAGGCGGCGACGGGCGCGGCGTTGGCCACTGCGCCGCGTGCCACCGCGGCACCGGCGATCGTCAGCCCCGCTGCGGAGGCCGCGGCCGCCGACTCGGGTTCGCAGTTCGACATCCTGCAGATCATCGTCAATCTCCTGCGCGACTACGTGCTACTGCTGCCCGACGGCCCACTGCTGTGGGACTTCCTGTCCAATCCGCTGCCGGCGATCCAGCAGATGATCATCGACTTCGCCACCAACCCGCAAGCCGCACTGGTCACCTGGTGGCCGTTGCTGTTCGCGCTGGGGTATCAGGCGTTCTTCCAGCCCGTCGGCTGGACCTTCTGGGGCATGGTGGCGACGTCGCCCGCGTGGTTGCCGACGTTGGCCGCCGTCGGGTTGGGCAGCCTGGGGTTACTGAACCTGATCCGGGTCGACGTGATCCCCGAGATCCCGGCCGAACAGGCGCCCGTCCCGATCGCCGGCACCGCGCCGCACAGCGTCGGAGTGGCCGGACTCGCCCCGACCGTCGCAAGCCCGGCCGGCACGCCGGCGTCGGCACCCGCGGCCGCTGCGCCCGCCGGTACGGTCACGGCGACCGCGGCCCCGGCGGCGACGGCTTTCCCGTACGTGGTTGCCGGGCCCGACGGCTGGGGACCGGGCCTGGGTCCGACGGTGGGCGACCGCGCCGCGGCCAAGGCGCCGGCAGCCACCATCCCCGCGGCCGGGGCGGCGGCGGCCAGCGGCGCGGCGGCTCGGGCCAAGCGCCGCCGGCGCGCGCCCCAGCACCAGCACGGCGACGAGTTCCTGGACCTGGATTCGGCCGTCGACCCCATCTGGGACGACGACGCGCAGGCTTCCCGGAGCGGCGCCGGCACGTTCGGCTTCGCGGGCACGATACCCAGGGAGACGCTGCTGCAGGCCGCCGGGCTGACGGCACTGGCCGGCGACGAATTCGGCGGTGGCCCAAAGGTTCCCATGATGCCGGGCACCTGGGAACAGGCCGGGGAGGAAGGGGGGCCGGAAAGTCAGCGAGACGAACTACCGCGTGCGGGTCGTTAGAGGGATTCGGAGTCAGGGAAAGGGAAAGGGAGAGTCATGAGTTTGTTGGATGCTCATATTCCGCAGTTGGTGTCCTCGCAGTCGGCGTTCGGCGCCAAGGCGGGGTTGATGCGGCACACGATCGGTCAGGCCGAGCAGGCAGCGATATCGGCGCAGGCGTTTCACCAGGGGGAGTCCGCGGCGGCGTTTCAGGCCGCGCACGCCCGGTTCGTGAAGGTCGCAGCGCGGGTGAACACGTTGCTCGACATCGCCCAAGCCAACCTGGGCGAGGCGGCCGGTACCTATGTGGCCGCCGACGCTGCGGCCGCGTCGACCTACACCGGTTTCTGAGCCGGCTCAGACGAGAAAGGGTTTGCTGATGTCGCAGATCATGTACAACTACCCGGCGATGCTCGCTCATGCCGGGGACATGGCGGGCTATGCCGGCACCATGACGGGTTTGGGGGCCGACATCTCCGCCGAGCAGGCCGCGTTGCAGAACGCCTGGCAGGGTGACACCGGGCTGACGTATCAGGCCTGGCAGGTGCAGTGGAACCAGGCCATGGAGGACCTGGTGCGGGCCTATCAGTCGATGGCCAGCATCCACGAGGCCAACACCATGGCGATGCTGGCCCGCGACGGTGCCGAAGCCGCCAAGTGGGGCGGCTAGCGCCGACCTTGGACGCAATGCCCAATGCCGTCGAGCTGACGGTCGACCAGGCGTGGTTCATCGCGGAAACTGTTGAAGCGGGCAGCTTTCCGTGGGTGCTGGCCATCACGACGCCGTATCGTGACGCCGCGCAGCGAACCGCGTTCTTCGACCGGCAGGCCGACGAGCTGACCCGGATGGGGTTGATGACCGGGGATGTCGTCAACCCGCGGGTGGCCGACTGGATCAAAGTGGTGTGTTTCCCGGACCGTTGGCTCGACCTGCGTTACCTGGGACCCACCCGTCCCGACGGCAGCAGCGACATGCTGCGCGGCATCGTCGCGCAGCGCGCCGGCCGGACCGTGGTGGCGCTGCGCAGCGCCCAGCTGGTGACTTTCACCGCGATGGACATCGACGACCCGCGGGCGCTGGTTCCCGTTCTCGGCGTCGGACTGTCGCAGCGACCACCCGCCCGATTCGACGAGTTCAGCATGCCGACCCGCGTGGGTGCCCGGGCCGACGAGCGACTGCGCTCGGGCGCGCCGCTCGCCGAAGTCCTCGAGTACCTGGGCATCCCGGCTTCGGCGCGGCCGGTGGTCGAGTCGGTCTTCTCCGGGCAGCGCAGCTACGTGGAGGTCGTCGCGGGCTGCAACCGGGACGGCCGGCACACCACCACCGAGGTCGGCATGAGCATCGTCGACACCGCGGCGGGACGGGTGCTGGTCAGCCCGTCCCGCGCGTTCGACGGCGAATGGGTCTCGACGTTCGCACCCGGAACCCCGTTCGCGACCGCCGTCGCGATCGAACAACTGACTTCCTATCTGCCGGACGGGGACTGGTTCCCCGGACACCGGCTGTCCCGAGACTTCTCGGCACAGACCACGTAACACACATCAAGAGAAATCGGAGAGCACGATGTTGCAGCAACGGCACCCACGAACCGAGGTCCGGTGACGGCCGGGACCGTCATGCCGATCGTCCGCGTCGCAATCCTCGCGGACAGTCGGTTGACGGAGATGGCCTTGCCCGCCGAGCTGCCGCTGCGCGAAATCCTGCCCGCGGTACAGCGTTTGGTGGTTCCGGCCACCAATGGTGACGGCGGCGAGGCCGGTGACGCGGGCGCGGCCACCCACCTGAGCCTGGCACCTGTCGGCGGGGCGCCGTTCAGCCTGGACGCCAGCCTGGACACCGTCGGCGTGGTGGACGGTGACCTGCTGGCGTTGCAGCCGGTGCCCGCCGGTCCGGCCGCGCCGGGCATCGTCGAGGACATCGCCGACGCGGCCATGATCTTCTCCACCTCGCGGCGCAATCCGTGGGGCACCAGGCACATCCAGCGCGGTGCGCTGGCCGCGGTGATCGGTGTGACCCTGGTGGCGACCGGACTGGCCGTCACCCATCGCGTCGCGACCGGAGCACTCGGCGGCCTGGTCGCGGTCAGTGCGATCGCCGCGCTCGTCGCGATCACCGGGCTGCTGATCACGGCGCGTTCCCCGCGCACCGGGATCGCGCTGTCGATCACCGCTCTGGTACCGATCGCCGGTGCGCTGGCGCTGGCGGTGCCGGGCAGCTTCGGCGCCGCACAGGTGTTGCTGGCCGCGGCGGGCGTCGCCGCCTGGTCGCTGGTCGCCCTGATCGTGCCCAGCGCGGAGCGCGAGCGCGCCGTGGCACTGTTCACCACCACGGCAGTGGTGGGGCTCGCGGTGGCACTGGCCTCCGGCGCCGAATTGCTCTGGCAGCCACCGCTGCTCACGATCGGCTGCGGGCTGATTGTCGCGGCGCTGCTGATCACCATCCAGGCGGCTCAACTCTCGGCGCTGTGGGCCCGGTTCCCGCTGCCCGTCATCCCGGCGCCCGGAGACCCGACGCCGGCGCCGCCGTCGTCGCGGGTGCTCGAGGACCTGCCGCGGCGGGTGCGGATCGGCGACGCCCACCAGAACGGGTTCATCGCCGCGGCCGTGCTGCTCAGTGTCGCCGGCTCGGTGGCCATCGCGCTGCGTCCCGAGACGTTGAGCGTGGCGGGTTGGTACGTGGTGGGCGCGACGTCGCTGGCGGCTACGCTGCGCGCGCGGGTGTGGGACTCCGCCGCCTGCAAAGCCTGGCTGCTCGCCCAGCCGTTCCTGGTGGCCGGCACGCTGCTGGTGCACTACACGGCGACCGGCCGTTACGTCGCTGCCCTGGGCGCGGTTGCGGTGCTCGTCGTGCTGGTGCTGGTGTGGGTCGTGGTGGCGCTGAACCCGGCCGTCGCCTCGCCGGACAGCTACTCGCTGCCGCTGCGCCGGCTGCTGGGCTTCCTCGCGGCCGGGCTGGACGCCTCCCTGATCCCGGTGATGGCGTTCCTGGTGGGATTGTTCGCCTGGGTGCTCAATCGATGATGCGTGCCGGATCAACCTGTCTGGCAGCCGCTCTGGTGGCTGTGCAGGCGGGGCTGGCGGCTCCGCCGGCCCTGGCGGTCAGCCCGCCGGTGGTCGACGCCGCCGCGCAACCGCCCACCGGCTCCCCGGGACCCGTGCAGCCGATGGAGCAGCGCGGCCAATGCAGCGTCTCCGGGGTGATCCCGGGCACCGACGCGGGGCTGCCGACCCCGAGCCAGACATCGCTGAATCTGCCTGCGGCATGGCAGTTCTCGCGCGGTGAAGGCCAGCTGGTGGCCATCATCGACACCGGCGTACGGCCCGGTCCCCGGCTGAACAACGTCGACGCCGGTGGTGACTTCGTGGAGTCCACCGACGGCCTGACCGACTGCGACGGGCACGGCACCCTGGTGGCCGGTATCGTCGCCGGCCAGCCCGGTGACGACGGGTTCTCCGGCGTCGCGCCGGCGGCCCGGCTGCTGTCCATCCGGGTGACGTCGGCCAAGTTCTCACCGCGCACGCCGGGCGGCGATCCGGCGCTGGCGCGCGCCGCCGCCGAGATCGAGGCGCTGGCCCGGGCGGTCGTGCACGCCGCCGACCGCGGTGCCCGGGTGATCAACATTTCCGCGATCACCTGCTTGCCCGCCGATCGCCCGGTGGACCAGGCCGCGCTGGGCGCGGCGATCAAGTACGCGGCGGTGGAGAAGGACGCGGTGATCGTGGCCGCCGCCGGAAACAGCGGCCCCACCGGGTCGGTCGCCGGCGGAACGTCGTGCGACTCGAACCCGCTGACCGATCTGAGTCGACCCGACGACCCGCGTAACTGGGCCGGCGTCACCTCGGTCTCCGTCCCGTCCTGGTGGCAGCCCTACGTGTTGTCGGCGGCCTCGGTGGCGCCCGACGGCCGTCCGTCGAAATTCACCATGGCCGGTCCTTGGGTGGGCATCGCCGCACCCGGGGAGAACATCGCCTCGCTGAGCAACTCCGACGGCGGCGGTGTGGCCAACGGCCTGCCCGACGACCACCAGCAGCTGATCCCGCTCAGCGGCACCAGCTACGCGGCCGGTTACGTCTCCGGCGTCGCGGCACTGGTACGCGCCAAGTACCCGGCGCTGCCCGCCGCCGAAGTGGTGCGTCGCATCACCGCCACCGCGCAGAACGGCCCGCGGGACCCGTCCAACATGGTCGGAGCCGGCACCCTGGACGCGGCCGCGGCGCTGACGTGGCAGTTGCCGGCCGACTCCGCGCCGCCGAACCCGGCCACCAGACCCGTCGCCGTCCCGCCGCCACCGCCGGCCCCGGACACCACCCCCCGCAACGTCGCGCTGGTAGGAGCCGGCGTGCTGACGTTGCTCGTCCTAGTCACCGCAGCCACGGTGGCGGTAACGCGCCGCCGAAAGGAGCCCACCCCGTGAGCCAGTCGCTCGAATCCACGTCGTGGCCGGGAGCCGCGCGGATCACCCTGGCCCTGCTGGCCGTCGTGCCCGCCGCCATGGCCTACCCCTGGCAGTCCTCCCGTGCCTACCTGCTGATCGGCATCGCCGTCGTGGCGCTGATCCTGCTGTTCGGCCGTTGGCGCGGACTGTATGTCACCACGATCCTGCGTCGCCGGCTGGCGATCCTGGGCCGCGGTAACCGGACGGACCCCGAACCGGACGCCGAGACCCGCACCACGGCGCTGCTGCGGGTGGGTCCGGGCCCGTCGGAGTCCGATGTGTTGCCGTTGCCGCTGATCGCCGGCTACCTGGACCGCTACGGCATCCGCGCCGACAGCGTCCGAATCATCAACCGGGACACCGCATCCGGACGGCGGGAGACCTGGATCGGGCTGACGGTGTCGGCCGTGGACAACCTGGCGGCCCTGCAGGCCCGCTCGGCGCGGATCCCGCTGCACGAGACCGCGGAGGTCGCCGCCCGCCGGCTCGCCGATCACCTGCGCGAAATCGGCTGGGAGGCCGGCACTGTGGTGCCCGAGGATGTTCCGGAACTGCTGTCCACCCCATCCCAGGGTGGGGCACGCGAGACGTGGCGTGCGGTCCAGCAGAGCGGGTCGGATTATGTTGCGGCATACCGGATCACGGTGGACACGGCACTGGCCGAGACCCTTGACGCGGTGCGGTCCGAGCCCGCCCGGGAGACCTGGACGGCGCTGGAGGTCGGGCGCGGCGGCCACGGCGGGCCTTACACGGTTGCCGCCGCATGCGCCTTCCGCACGGACGACGCGCCGGGAAGCGCCGCGCCGGCCGCCGGGTTGACGCTGGAACGCGGCAATCAGCGTCCGGCGCTGGCGGCGCTGGATCCGCTGTCCACCCGTCGCCTCGCCGGGCACACCGCGGCACCCGCCGAGCTGCTCGCCCGGCTGCCGTGGCCCACCGCGGTGCCCGGCGCACACCGCGCGCCGAGCAGCGAGGCCGCCACCCAGGTGATCGCGCTCAGTCGTACATGAACTGGTGCAGGAATGGCGTCATCCGGCGCAGGTAGTCCAGTTGGCTGACGTGCAGCACGTGGCTGCCGGGGAACCAGTGCAGCGCGCACCGATCCCAGTGTTCCCACAACGCCACCGCGTGTTGCGGCGGCGCCATCCGGTCACCGAGCCCGGTGATGATCATCCGACGGTTCTTGGGCAGTAGCGGCCGGTAGTTGAGCGGCCCGTGGTAGGCCAGGCCGGCCTGCAGCTCTTCGCGGCTGATGCTGGTCAGCCGCAACCCCAGCCCGACGAGCGTACTGGCCGGGAACCATTCGGCGAACAGGTCTCCCGGCGTGATGACCGGGCAGTTGGGGATGACGGCCTCGAGCCGGTCGTCGACGGAAGCCACCAGCGCCGAGGTGTAGCCGCCCAGCGACAGACCGGTCAGCGCGATCCGTTCGACGCCGGTGCCGCGCAGGTAGTCCACGATCGAGCGAAAGTCGTGCACCGCCTGGGCCATCGCCTCGGCGAACCCGCTCAGCCCGCTCGCGAAATAGCCGTAACCGCTGAACGGCGAACACCTTTCGGCGCGCTTGCCGTGAAATGGCAAGGTGTACAACAAGACGTCGTAGCCGGACCGGAAATACCACGGCAACGAGAAGAACAACCCGTTGAAGACGTACGACGAGCCCATGAACCCGTGGATCACGCATAGCGTCGGGCGCGGACCGTCGTCGTGACGCCAGTGCTGGGCGTGCACGATGTTGTTGGCCGACAGCGCACTCCAGCTCTCGCGCATGGCCGGGTTGACGGCGCGGAAGCTGCTGGGGAAGGCGATGTTGTCGATGGTGGCCAGCGCGACCCGCTCGGCGAGTCGGCTGGGCCGGCGCTGCACGTCGGTGGGCGGTTGCGTCGGCGCCGGGAACGACTTACCCGGATCGTGCTCGGCCGCCAGTTCGGCGTAGAACTTCAGGCTGTCGCGCTCGCTTTCGGCGTGGCGCCGGCGCAGGTTGGCGGCCACGACGGCGGGAGCCACCGTGGTGGCGAGCAACGACGACGCCGACGTGCGCAACGCGACGTCGCCGACCGCCGAGGCCGTCACGACCACCCGCTGGCGCAGCGACAGTGACGACGTCGGGGGCAATCCCTCGCTGGTGGCGTCCGCGCCGGGCACGTCGGGTACCGGGACGGGCGGACTGATCGGATCCGCTTCGGCGGTCACCTCTGAGGTTTCGGACATCTCGCCGATCGTAACTCGCCGGTCTGGGCGATCGAGGAGGAATAGACCCCCTCGTCAATTTCGCAATTCTGCCCCGTCGGTGCGCACCGCGGAGCGGTCCGGTAATACGGTTTGTCTAAGACACACAAGACGGTGTCGATCAGGAGGACCGATATGTGGGATCCCGACGTCTATCTGGCCTTCGCCGATCACCGCAGCCGCCCGTTCTACGACTTGCTGTCGCGGGTCGGGGCCGACCGGGCGCGCCGGGTGGTCGACCTGGGTTGCGGTCCCGGACATCTGACGCGCTACCTGGCGAAGCGCTGGCCCGGCGCGGTGATCGAGGCGATCGACAGTTCACCGGAGATGGTGGCGGCGGCGCGGGAACGCGGAATCGACGCCAACACCGCCGACCTGCGTAACTGGAAGCCCCAGCCGGACACCGACGTGGTGGTCAGCAACGCCGCGCTGCACTGGGTGCCCGAGCACTCCGAGTTGCTGGTCAGGTGGACCGGCCAACTCGCGTCCGGCTCGTGGATCGCCGTCCAGATCCCGGGCAATTTCGAGACCCCGTCGCACGCCGCGGTGCGTGCGCTGGCACGCCGGGAACCGTACGCAAAGATCATGCGCGACATACCGTTTCGGGTCGGCGCCGTGGTGCAGCCGCCGTCGCACTACGCCGACCTGCTGATGGACGCCGGCTGCCGGGTCGACGTGTGGGAGACCACCTACCTGCACCAGTTGACCGGTGAGCATCCGGTGCTGGAATGGATCACCGGGACTGCGCTGGTGCCGGTGCGCGACCGACTCGACGACGAGGGATGGGAACAGTTCCGCGCCGAACTCATCCCGCTGCTGGACGACGCGTACCCGCCGCGCCCGGACGGCACGACGATCTTCCCGTTCCGGCGGGTTTTCCTGGTGGCGCAGGTCGGTGCGGCGCGCCGGTCAGGTGGCTAACCCCGGCTCGACCTCGTCTTCGATGCCGCGGTCGGTGGCGATGGCCGATCGGCTGGTGGGGACCGTGCGGTGGATCCGCAGGTATGTTTCGGTGTAGCGCTCGGAGATGCGGGTGCCGGCGAAATCCGACGGGATCACGTCGCCGGTGCGCTGGCGCCAATCATGAAGTCGGACAGCAAGATCCGACGCCACGGAGTCGGTGTACGCGTCGCGGGCGCCGGTGCCGTCCAACAGGTTCTTGCTCTCGGTGGGATCGGCGCGCAGGTCGTAGAGTTCGCGTTCCGGACGGGGTGCCGTGACCAGGGGTGCGACGGCCAGTCCCGACGGGCTCTGCTCGATGTCCCACGGCAGGTCCAGCAGTGGCCGCGGGACGTAGTTCTCGATGTAGCTGTATTCCTTGGTGCGGATCGCCCGAATCGGGTCGAACGAGTCGTGGTAGGTCTTCGTGGTGTACAGGTGCTCGCGCACCGGCGCTTCCGGCTGGGGCGCCAGCAGGGCGTCGGCATGCGAGACGCCGTCGACATCGTCCGGCACGGTCACACCCAGCAGTCCCAGCAGCGTCGGCAACAGGTCGACACCGCTGAACAACTCGTCGTAGACCCGCGGCGCCACCGACAGCCCGGTGGGCGGCCGGACGAGCAGCGCGATTCCGGTTCCGGCGTCGTACAGCGTGGATTTCGCGCGGGGGAAGGCCGGGCCGTGATCGGTGAAGAACACCACCCAGGTGCTGGTGTCGAGGCCGGTTTCGGCGAGCGTGTCCAAGATGGTGCCCACCGCGGTGTCCGCGGTGCTGATCGACCCGTAGAAGTCGGCGAGGTCGCCGCGCACCTCGGGAGTGTCGGGTAGGTAGTCGGGCAGGTCGACGGCGGCGCTGTCGGCCGGTTCGTACCGGTCGTGCGGGTAGGGCCGGTGGGTTTCGAAGAACCCGGCGGTCAGCAGGAACGGCCGTGCCGACGGGTCCTCGGAGTTGCCGTCCCGCACCCATTCGTGCAGCCATCGTTCGACCTTGTCCACCACGTACTCGCAGTAGGAGTTGGACACGTCGAACTCGTCGAAACCCAGCCGCTTGGGATAGGACGTCTCGTGCTGCATTCCGAAAAGTGCAGAGTACCAACCGGATTCGTTCAACAACTGGGGCAAGGTGCGTACGTCGCTGCGGTATTCCCAGCCGTGGTGCGCCAGACCGATCAGGCCGTTGCTCTGTGGATAGCGACCGGTGAACAGCGACCCGCGCGACGGCGAGCACAGCGGCGCGGTGGCGTGCGCCCGGGTGAACAGGATGCCCTCGGCGGCCAGGCGGTCCAGTCGCGGACTCGACACGTCGGGGTGCCCGTACGCGCCGAGGTAGCGCCCCAGGTCGTGCCAGTGCACCAGCAGAATGTTCTTGCCGGCCGCGCCTGCGTGGTCATTCGTCAAGGTCGGTCACCCTTCGTACGTGTGCGGCCGGGCTCCATCGGTTCTCCGTGACGAACTCGTGCAACGGTCGCGCCACGGCCCAGCGGTCCAATTCCAGCACCGGTCGATCCGGGAACTCCGGCACCGGCCCCAGGCACAGGATCGCCACTGGTTCGGCGTCGGCGGGCATCTGCAGCAACGCCGCCAACCGCCGCGGATCGAACAGCGACACCCAACCCATGCCCAGACCTTCGGACCGGGCCGCCAGCCACAGGTTCTGGATCGCGCACGACACCGAGGCCAGGTCCATCTGCGGCAGCGTGCGCCGGCCGAAGATGTGCGCGTCCCGGCCGTCGCACAGCGCTACGACCAGCAACTCCGCGCAGTCCAGGACGCCTTCGACCTTGAGCGCCAAAAACTCGGCTTCCCGCGGCCCCAGCGCACTCCCGGTGTGCGCACGCTCGGCGTCGACGAGTGCATGAATCCGGTGCCGAAGCCGGGTGTCGGTGATCCGGATGAACCGCCACGGCTGCATCAACCCCACACTGGGCGCGGCGTGTGCCGCTTGCAGCAGACGTGTCAGCACCTCCTCGCGCACCTCGCCGCCCGGTACGAAGCGGCGCATGTCTCGTCGTTCGGAGATCACCCGGTACACGGCGCGGCGTTCTGCCGCGGTGAACGCGTGATCTGTCACTGGGCCATCGTAGGAACGCGACCGTCAGGGACTGTAGGTGACGCCCACCGCCCGGATCACATACTCGGGCGGCACGTCGAAAGCCAGCGACCGCCGCGGCAGCAGGGCCAGCACGTCTTCGTCGATCGCGTCCTTGAAATGCAGCGAGAGATGGCCGTGGAAACGCTGGTCGACGGCGGCGGTGTCCAGGTCGAGCTGCAATCCCGTTGCGGATATCTCCGCGCGGGCGGCTCCGCTGTTCGGCTCGTCCCATCGCACGTCCATCGCGCGGCCGGCCAGTTTCGGCACCACCGACAGCGTCGCCAGGGCCCGCTGCGAGGTGAACGCCAGCGCGCCCACGTAGCCGGCGATGCTGCCTTGGGACCGGATGCCGGGAATGGCGCCGCTGAACCGTCGGGTGACCGGGATGGACTCGGCCAGGTACAGCAGTCCCTCGTCGTCCAGCCGGGCCCGCAGATCCGCAGGTAATTTGCCGACGCCGAACAACTTCCGAACAATCACCGCCATGACGCCAGTATGGGGTGGTTTCGCCGTGCGCGCACCGATCCTGCGAGCTTCGTGGGCGACGGGTCTGGCCGCGGCCGCGGTGCTGCTCTACGTCATGTTGTGGGTCGGGCACCGTCAGGAGTGGGGCTGGCTGGTGGCTTTCGACTGGTCGCTGCTGAACCCGGCGCACGACATCGGCGTCAAGCACGACGGTTGGGTGCGGTTCTGGGTTGCGGTGTCTTTCGTCCTGGGTCCGGTCCCGATGCGGATGGTGGGGTTGGCGGCCACCGTGCTGGCTCTGGTGCGCCGCCGGGTGCGGATGGCGTTGTTGCTGTTGTTCTGTGGGCCGCTCAACGGACTGGTGACGATGCTGGCCAAGGGCCTGGCCGGGCGGCCTCGCCCGTCGACGGCGCTGGTGGTGATTCCGGAGTCGTCGTTTCCGTCCGGGCATGCCCTCGAGGCCATGTGCGGTGTGCTCGCCTTGCTGACGTTTGCGTGGCCGCTGTTGACCCGCGCGCAGGTGCGTATCGCCGCGCTGGCGCTGGGGGCGCTGGCCGTGTTCATCGTCGGCGTCGCGCGCGTCGCCCTCAACGTGCATCACCCCTCGGACGTGATCGCCGGCTGGGCACTGGGATACGTGTATTTCCTGCTGTGCCTGTGGGTGTTTCGGCCGCAACCGGTCGAGTGTTCATCACGGCCGCGTGACCCAATCGGGCCTTAACCTTTACTTGACCCTCACCTCGCCCGGTCTGACGATGAAACGATGCGCCGACTGGTAGCTCTGCTGTGTGCTGCGGTATGCGCCGTCGGTGCGGCGGCGGTGTTGGCGACGGGATCCGCGCAGGTGGCCGGCGCCGCGGGCAATCCGTGGTTCGCGAACTCGGTCGGCAATGCGACACAAGTGGTTTCGGTTGTCTCCACCGGTGGTTCGAACGCCAAGATGGACATCTATCAGCGCACCGCGGCCGGCTGGCAACCGCTTAAGACCGGGATCCCCACCCATGTCGGCTCGGCGGGCATGGCGCCGCAGGCCCGAAGTGGTTATCCCGCCACCCCGATGGGGGTGTACACCCTGGACTCCGCCTTCGGCACCGCGCCCAATCCCGGTGGGGGACTGCCCTATACGCAGGTCGGACCCAATCACTGGTGGAGCGGTGACGATCACAGTCCTACCTTCAACTCGATGCAGGTGTGTCAGAAAGCCCAGTGTTCCTTCAACACTGCCGAAAGCGAGAACCTGCAGATCCCGCAGTACAAGCACTCGGTGGTGATGGGCGTCAACAAGAACAAGGTGCCCGGCGGCGGCGCCGCATTCTTCTTTCACACCACCGACGGCGGACCCACCGAGGGTTGCGTGGCAATCGACGACGCCACGCTGGTGTCGATCATCAAGTGGCTGCGTCCCGGCGCCGTCATCGCGATCGCCAAGTAGCGTTCCCCCCGCGAGAAGACGCAAAAGCCCCGATTTGCTCCGCAAATCAGGGGCTTTTGCGTCTTCTCGTCAGGCTAGGTCCGCCCGCGCCCGGCCGGGCTTGAGGTGGAACTTCAGGTCCGCCACCGACATCGTCGCCTCGTAGGTGCGGTCGTATCCGGTGGCGCTGATCCGCCACCCGTCCGGGGTGCGCCGGTACTGGTCGCGGTAGAACGCCGCCCCGATCAGCATGAAGTCGTACTCGGCCACGATGACCCGGTCCTGCAGATACCAGATGCCCGACGCGGTGTCGCCGGTGACGGTGATCTCCGGATGCGTCACCCGGTGTTCGGTGACCACACCGGGCCCCATCGCCGAGCTCAGGTACTCCACCAGGTCCTTGCGGTTGTCGAAGTGCAACTCCTTGCCCAGCGACGAGCCGTAGGCGCCGACGATGTCCTCGGTCATGGTGTCCGCGAACTCGTCCCAGTGCTTGGTGTCCATCGCCCGCAGGTAGCGGTACTTGACCTGTTTGATCGCTTCGACGTCTGCCACGGGGAACTCGGGAAGGCTCACCCGGTCATTGCAGCACACCGGGGCGGCGCCCTCACCGCAGGGGCGGTGAATCGAACGCCGGCGGGTGCGCTCTGTCAAGAGTGACGCGGGTACCTTTTTGATGACGACACGGCCACGACCGGATACCAATGAGGTTGGGGCCGAACCATATTGAGCCGACCCGCAGCTATGGTTGACGCGCTGGCTACCGACCCTGTCGACGAAAGTATTGGCCATATGTACGACCCGCTGGGGTTGTCGATCGGGACCATGAACATGGTCGCGGCGACGACCGGGAGTTCCCCGGTCATCCGTCGCGCCGTGCTCACCCTGTATCCGCATTGCGCCCCGAAACTCGTTGCACCCGAGGAGAACTCGAGTGCGGCCGAACTGGGCCTGCCGATGAGTGGCTTCGTGGAGCGCATCGGCGACTCGGTGGCACTGGTCTCCCCGGACGGCTCGGCGCACGACCCCGACCTGCTGACGGTCGAGGCGCTGGAGGCCATGGTCGTCGCGGCCGGGGCCGACTCCAGTGCCGCCGAGATCGCGATCGCCGTTCCCGCGCACTGGAAACCGGGCACCGTGCAGGCATTGCGAAATGCCTTGCGTACCCATGTCGGCTTCGTGCGCAGCGGGATGGCCCCGCGCCTGGTCTCCGATGCGATAGCGGGGCTGACGGCGGTCAAAGCCGAGGCGGAACTCCCGCCGGGCGGCGTGGTGGGACTGCTGGATTTCGGTGCGTCCGCAACGCAGGTGACACTGCTGGAGATCAAGGCTGACTTCGAACCTGTCGGCGCCACAATGCGTTACGAGGAATTCTCGGGCAACCAGATCGACCAGTCGGTGCTACTGCACGCCATCGACATGCTCGGTCACGAAGACGCCGACGTGGGCCGGTTGGGCCGGTTGCAGGCGCAGTGCCGGGAGGCCAAGGAGCGACTGTCGACCGATGCGGTGACCGAGCTCTCGATCGAGCTTTCCGGTGCCAGTGCGGCACTGGAATTGACCCGCGACAAGTTCGAGGACCTGATTCGAGACCGGTTCAGCGGCCTGGTCTATGCGTTCGACGACATGCTGGCACAGCATGACTTCCGTTTCGCCGACCTGGCCGCATTGGTCACAGTCGGCGGCGGAGCCAGCATTCCGCTTGTCGCCCAACGTCTTTCGGCGCACACCCGGATTCCGGTCCTGACCGCCGCGCAGCCGTTGTGCGCCGCCGCGCAGGGGGCGTTGCTGCTGGCCGACCGCGGCGACCTGCTCGACCTGCGGACCCGCGCGTCCATCGGTGTGATGGCGGGAGTCGCGGGCACCGCCCTGCTCGACTCGCCACCGGCTCGCGACGTGCTGGTGATCGACCACGACGCGTTGACCGATCGCGAGTTGGCCTGGTCGCAAACCGAGTTCCCCGAAGTGCTGACCCGGTTCGAGGGCGACTCGTACAACGAAGACGGCCCCTGCTTCTCGATGCGGCTGAACGTGATCGATCCGCCCAAGGAGCCGCCGTGGCGACGCGTCCGGCTGTCGCAGGTGCTGATCGGGCTCTGCGCGGCGGTCGCGATGACGGCCATCGGGGGGGTGGCCATCACGTTGACCGCCCTCGAGCAGCGCCAGGCGCCGCACAAGCCCGCGATCGTGCCCAGCGTGGCACCGACACCGTCGTCTCCCAGCGCCAAGCTGCCCAGCCCGGCCCCAGCCAGTCCGCTCAAGCCCAGCCCGCTACCGCCGCCCAGCGAGGCGCCGGCCCCGAGTGTGGTGGCGCCGCCGCCCAGCCAGGAGACACCACCACCACCGGCGCCCCCGATGACGACGACCAGGCCCGCGCCGGTGACCACGACCAGGCCGCCGGTCGCCACGACAACAGTCACCACCACCGCGCCCCCGCCCTCGGCGGCGGAGGCACCGGCGGCCGCGGAGGCACCCAGCGCGGCGGAGGCGCCGAGCGCCCCGGAGTCGCCGTCGTCGGTGCGGATGACCACGCAGTGGTTGCACGTCCCGCTGATCCCGGTTCCGATACCGATCCAGGTGCCGGCCAACGGAGCCCCCCAGAACCAGGTTCCGCAGACCCAGCTCCAGCAGGATCCGGGTCCACAGAACCCGTTCTCGAGTCCCGGCAGTCCATGATTTGAGGTTGCTCAGAACAACGCTCGACCCCGACGTGCGCGAGTAGGGTTTTTCCTGGCAAACTGCATAGAAGCCAGTTAAACCATTTCGTCGAAGGCGGCCCGCGCGGTAGGCCGGTCCGCCTAGACCCCGTAACTAGCTCGCACCAGCTTGGAGGGGTTATGGACATCGTGCTCGGGGTATCGATGGAGCCCTCGGCGGTCCGAATGTTGCTGATCGAGGGCGCGAACGCCGACGGCGTCACCGTCGAGGAAGACAGCATCGAAGTCCCGGCGTCCGCCGATGACTCGACGACCCAGGTGATCGGCGCGCTGATCGGCACCTGGGAAGGCGCCCTCGAGGGCGGGCATCAACTCACCTCGACCGGGCTCACCTGGACCGACCCGAGCCAGGTCGCCGCGCTGCGCGCCGAACTCGCCTCCCGCGAGGTCGGCGGGGTGATGCTGGTGTCGCCGCTGCTGGCCGCGGCGGCGCTGGCCCAGACGGTGGGCGCCGCACTCGACTACCGGTACATCGCGATGCTGTTCGTCGAGTCCGACAGCGCGACCCTGGCCGTGGTCGACATCGCCGACGGCTCGATCGTGGACCTGCACCGACAGTCGTTGCGCGATTCGGTGGCAGCCGAACTGGTGACGATGGTCGCCGGACTGGACGGCCCACAAGCACGCGCCGACGGCGTCTTCCTGGTCGGCTGTGGGGTCGACATCGTCGGCGTCAAGCCCACCCTGGAAGCCGCCACGTCTTTGCCGGTCAGCTGCCCCGAGGAGCCGGAGCTGGCACTGGCCCGCGGCGCGGCGCTGGCCTCGGCGAATGCGCCGCTGTTCGCGTCCTCGACGTCGGCCCTGGCCTATGCGCTGGACCCGGGCACCGGGGAGGTGAGCCCGCGCGCCCTGACCCCGAGCTACCTCGACGTGTGCGCGATGGCCGGGGTGGACGAGGGTTCGCTGGCCTACAGCGCGGTGGACGACGCAGCCGACGACGACCCGGTGGTCCGCGGCAACCGCCGACCCTTGGCGATGGTCGGTGGTGCCGTAGCCGGGGTCGCCGCCGTCGTGGCGGGCGCGTTGGTGATCTCGCTGGCCTCCGATGTCCGGCCCAGCTCGGCCCAACGGTCCGAGCAGCGTGAGATCGTCCAGACACCGCAGGCACCGGCTACCGAGCTGCCCGCGCAGGTGCTGTCGCAGGCGAGTGCGCCACCGCCCGCCGCCCTGCCGCCGACGAGTGCGCCTCCGGCCGCCGCGCCGCCGACCGAGGTGGCCGCCCCACCGCCGGTCGTGGTGGCCCCGGCGCCCCAGACGGTCACCAAACCGGCCCCGGCCCCGGCGGCCATGGCCCCGGCGCCCCAGCCCCGCCGCCAGCCCACCCGACAGGCCCCGCCGCCGGTGCAGACCCCCGTGCAGCAGGCCCCGCCGCCGTCGGCGCCCGCCCCGGTGGCCCCGCCGCCCGCGCCCGCCCCGGCCGCGCCGACCCCGATCATGACGGCCTACCTGCACCTACCGTTCTTCTCGATCCCGATCCCGATCAACGCGCCGCCCCCGCCGCCCCCACCGGCGCCGCCGGCTCCTTAGCGCTTGGTGGCGCATCGCGCCGGTTGAGCGCAGACTGGTGGTAATCCATTTCCAGTTGGTAGGAGGTCGCGTGAGCGACAGTGGTTCGTCCGGGGCGTTCGGCTTCGACCCCGACGATTTGGACCGGGTGATCCGGGAAGGTACCGAGGGTCTGCGCGACGCGTTCGAGCGGATCGGCAAGTTCGTCGCCGCGCCGGGCGCCCGGTCGGGATGGTCGGCGCTGTTCGACGAGTTCACGCCGCGCCGCCCGCGGCCCGAGCCCGAGACCACCGGCGAGACCGGTGACGGCGTCTGGGCCATCTACACCGTGGGTGCCGACGGTGACGCGCGCGTGGAGCAGGTGTATGCCACCGAACTCGACGCGCTACGCGCCAACAAGACCAACACCGACCCCAAGCGCAAGGTGCGGTTCCTGCCGTACGGGATCGCGGTCAGCGTGCTGGACGACCCGGCGGCCGACGACGCGCCGGAGAACCCCTAGCTAGCCCTGCTCGACCACGTTGTTGCTGCCGCTCTTGCTGATCTTCGGCGAGCCGGAGTGGTAGGTGATCTTGTTGTTCAGGCCGGACGCGTCGATGGTGTCGGCCGTGTCGACGGTGACGATGTTCTGCAAGCCGGACACCGTGACCGTCGCGCAGTGACCGGTCAGGGTCACCGTGTTGGAGATGCCGCTGACGGTGACGGCGTTGCCGTTGCAGGTCACGGTGCGGTTCTCGTTGATGCCCGAGACCACCACCTCCTGGCCGGCCGGTGCGGTCGCCGACGGTGACGGCGCCGAACTCGGTGCGCGGGTCTTACCGGTATGCGGTGCCGTGGCGCCGCCGGTGGCGGCGGTCGCCGACGTGGTGGGCGTGACGGCGGTTTCGGTGTCGGAGAACTGGCGGGCGACGTAGGCGGCGATGCCACCCACCAGCACCAGCACGCCGACGATGGCGACGGCGGCCAGAATCCAGAACCACCGGAACCCCGATGACGATCGGGGCGTCCCACCGGGGTAGGGGGGCGGGTAGCCATAGGGCGGGGGCCCACCGGGCCCCATCGATGCGTTGACCGGGGGCGGCACCGGCCCCGGCGGCGGCGGCGGATAGCTGTAGCCGCCGCCGCTGTCAGAGCCCAGTTCGGATGCGCGCGCCGCGTCTGCCAGCGGCTGCTCCAGCTCGCGGATCCGGGCTTCCGGGTCGTCCTGCGGGTTCATGGGCAGATATTCCCATATCCACAGCACGGGCGAATAGGCTCGCGTCCGTGCCCGCATTGCCGAATCGTCAGGTCCTGTTGCGCCGCCGTCCCGCTGGGCTCGTCCAGCCCGACGACACCGAACTGGTCACCCGTCCGGCACCGGCGCCCGCGGCCGGGGAGGCACTGCTGCGCACCACCTACGTGGGCCTGGACGCCGCCGTCCGGACCTGGCTCGACGACCAGCCCAGCTACCTGCCGCCGGTGCAGATCGGCGAAGTCATCCGGGCCGCCGGAATCGGGGAGGTCGTCGAATCCCGTTGCGACGCATACGCTGTCGGCGACATCGTCACGACACTGACCGGCTTCCAGGAATACGTCATCATCCGCGATGACGTGTTCAGCACACCGATCCCGGGCGAGGACGACCAACTGGCCATCATGTCGGTGTACGGCCCCACCGGGGCCACCGCCTACTTCGGCATGACCGACATCGGCCGACCGCAGCCGGGGGAGACGGTGGTGGTCTCGGCCGCGGCGGGCGCGACCGGATCGGTGGCGGGACAGATCGCCAAGATCGCCGGGGCC
Organism: Mycobacterium sp. NGS67; assembly: GCF_059812185.1. Taxonomy (NCBI): domain Bacteria; kingdom Bacillati; phylum Actinomycetota; class Actinomycetes; order Mycobacteriales; family Mycobacteriaceae; genus Mycobacterium; species Mycobacterium sp. NGS67. The sequence continues at coordinate 20,766 of NZ_JCALCF010000031.1, read as the reverse complement.
CGGGTGGTGGGCATCGCCGGGGGCCCGGCCAAATGCCGGGCGGTGGTGGAGGACTTCGGTTTCGACGCCTGCATCGACTACAAGAACGACGACCTGGCGGCCGCGCTGAAGCAACACTGCCCGCGCCGGGTGGACGTCTATTTCGACAATGTCGGCGGACCGATCCTCGACGCGGTGCTCGGGCGGCTGGCACCCAAGGCCCGGGTCGTGCTGTGCGGGGTCATCTCCAGCTACCTCACGGGGGAGCACCCGGGACCGGCCAACTACGTCAACCTGCTGTCCAAGACCGCGCTGATGCAAGGGTTCAACGCACTGGATCAGTGGGGTCGTTTCGACGAGGCCTTCGCCAACCTGCGCAGCTGGGAAGCTCAGGGACGGCTGCGGCACCGCCAGACCATCTTCGACGGCATCGAATCGTGCGTCGACGCCCTCAACGGACTATTCACCGGGGCGAACATCGGCAAGACCCTGGTCAAGGTCAGCGATCCCGGCTGAGTCGCGCGGCACACGTCGCCAGACTCCGCGCAGCACCGGGCGGGCTGCTATCGTCCCTTGCCATGCCACAGATGGACCGTCGCCGCATGATCATGATGGCGGGATTCGGCGCGCTGGCAGCCGCGATCCCGACCCCCCCGGCGGGTGCAAGCCCGTCCCGACCGGCCGCTCCGGCCCCCGCGCCGGCCGCCCCGGCCGCGGGCGCGTCCGGCGCGTTCATCTGGCACGACGAGTTCGACGGTCCGGCCGGCTCGGCCCCCGACCCGTCCAAGTGGGCCATTTCCAATCACCGCACGCCGATCCGTAATCCGGTCGGCTTCGACCAGCCGCAGTTCTGGGGTCAGTACCGCGACAGCCGGCAGAACGTCTTCCTGGACGGCAACTCCAACCTGGTGCTGCGCGCCACGCGCGACGGCGGCGGGGTCTTCGGCGGCCTGGTCCACGGTCTGTGGCGGGGCGGCGTCGGCACCACCTGGGAAGCCCGGATCAAGATGAACTGCCTGGGACCGGGTATGTGGCCCGCCTGGTGGTTGTCCAACGACGACCCGGGCCGCAGCGGCGAGATCGACCTGATCGAGTGGTACGGCAACGGCACCTGGCCGTCAGGCACCACAGTGCACGCCAACCCGGACGGGACGGCGTTCGAGACGCACCCGATCGGTGTGGACGGCGCCTGGCACAACTGGCGCGTCCGCTGGGACGTCACCGGCATGTACTTCTGGGTCGACTACACCGACGGCGCGCCGCCCTACTTCTCGGTGCCGGCGACCGGGATCGAGAACCTCGACGAGCCCTTCAAGGAATGGCCGTTCAACGACCCCGGCTACACGGTGTTCCCGGTGCTGAACCTGGCGGTCGGCGGATCCGGTGGCGGTGACCCCGCGGCCGGCAACTACCCGTCGGACATGCTCGTCGACTGGGTGCGCGTCTTCTAGTTACTCAGATACAGGTTCCACAGCCCGTCGGCGCCCTGGCGGCAATCCCAATGCGTGTAGGCGCCGTCGTTGTGCGTGATCTCGACGTGCGGGCCGTCGGCCTGGCACGCGGCCAGCGTCGAATAGGTGCCCTCTACCTGCACTTCGTCGGCGTTGGCAAGGCCGACCGCGGTGGTCATCAGCCCGCCTGCTGCCGCGAGAATGCCGGCGGCGACAACGGTCTTCATGGGAATCCCCTTCCGGACTTGTTGCTCCGATGAATTGCCCGAGCAGGGTCTGACGAAACCTGGGCCGGGATTTCGTTCGAACGTATGATCGACAAATGGGTCGCCTGGCGTCGATCGGATACAACGGGCAACCGCTGCGCGGCCCGTTCCGCGTGGTGCGTCCGCCCATCGCGGTACTGGTCGACCTGACCGCGCTGTTCCCGCGCGAACCACACCGGTCCGGCCGCTACCACCCCAACGGTCTGCAGCTGCACAAGGTGGTGGAGGGCACGCTGAGCTGCTGGGGCATCTGCGAGCAGGGCGACTGGTGGGGGCTGGTGACCTATCCGGTGCAGTTCGGGGCCAGGCAGAAGGCGGTGACGCACTGGGTGCCGGCCTGGACCCTGCGCCGGAAAGGCGAACGGACGTGATCGTCCGGGTGGATGACCATCCGAAACCCCGCCGCTGAGTCCGCATCCCGGCGATCCGATCCGAATGCGCTGACGCGTTAAGGTTGGCCTGGTGAACCTGCGGCCGACGCGACCACTGCACAGCATCAAACAGATCACCCGCGGGCTGGGGGCGCTGGATCGCGAACTGTTCGAGGCCATCGCGGAAACTCCGACCCCGCTGCTGGACACGGCGATGCCGCCGTTGACCCGGGCGGCCGACCATTCCAAGCTGTGGTTTGCCATCGCCGCAGTCCTGCTCGCGACTGGAAAGCATTCGGCGCGGCGCGGCGCGGTGCGGGGACTGGTGACGCTCGGCGTGGCCAGTCTGTTCACCAACCAGGGCGCCAAGCGGATTCGGCAGCGCCCACGTCCGCGTTACGAGTCGGTCCCGCTGATCAGACGGCCGCGCCGCCGGCCGACCTCGAACTCGCTGCCGTCCGGGCACTCCGCCAGCGCCGCCGCGTTCGCGGTCGGTGTGGGTCTGGAAAATCCGCCGCTGGGCTTCGGTCTGGCCGTGCTGGCGGGTCTGGTCGGACTGTCGCGGGTGGCCACCGGCGCCCACTATCCCGGCGACGTCGTGATCGGCTTCGGCATCGGGGCCGGCATCGCCGTCGCGGGCAGTCGCCTGGTGCCGCCGATCGTCGAGACCTCGCTGCCGAAAACCGAACCGCTGTGGGTTCCGGTGCCGGAGCGGCCGGACGGCTCGGGCATCGTGCTGGTGGTCAACCCGGCCTCGGGCAGCGGCACCGGGGCCCGCGTCCTCGAACAGGTTCGTGCCGAACTGCCGCAGACCGAGATCGTCGAACTGGTGCCCGGCGAAGACCCGATACCGGTGCTGCGCGACGCCGCCGCACGTGCCGAGGTACTCGGTGTCGCCGGCGGCGACGGCACGGTGTCCGCGGCGGCGGCCGTCGCCGTCGCAGCGCAGCTGCCACTGGCGGTCTTTCCCGCCGGCACGTTCAACCACTTCGCGAAGGACATCGGCTGCGACACGGTGACCAAGACCGTGCAGGCGGTCCGTCGCGGCAGCGTCGCGGCGGTGGACCTGATGTGCCTCAACGAAAGCCACATGGTGGTCAACACCGCCAGCATCGGCGCTTACCCCGCGTTCGTGCGCAGGCGCGAAAAGCTGGAGCGGCGCATCGGCAAGCCGCTGGCCGGGTTCTACGCCATGCTGAGCACGCTGCGCAACGAACAGCCGGTGCGCATCCGCTACGACAACAAGACGCTGCAGACATCGCTGTTCTTCGTCGGCAATTCCCTTTATCTGCCAACGGGATTCGCGCCGGCCCGGCGGACCAGGATGGACGACGGACTGATCGACGTGCGCATTCTGGAAACCGGCCGGCGGCTGGCGCGCACCAGGATCGTGGCGGCCCTCGCGCTGGGACGGTTGCAACGCAGCCCGCTGTACCACGAGATGCAGGTGCCGCAGTTCACCTTCACCGCCGTGGACGGGCCGACGGTGATCGCCCACGACGGCGAGGTCGGCGACAAGTACGACGAGGCCACGTTCATGTCGAAATATCGGGCGCTTCCGGTTTATCGGCCGGGTGACTGACGCTCATGTCGACACCGTCGTTCACGCCGGCCGCCGGCGACCCGAAGTACACCAGGTATTACGACACGGTCATCGCGCTACTGACCCGTGAGCAGCGTTGGCGCTCGGCCGCGATCGCGCAACTCGGTCTGCAATCCGGTCAGCTTGTTGTCGATATCGGCTGTGGCACAGCATCTTTGGCGATCAGGGTGAAGCAGGCGCAGCCGGACGCGCGGGTGATCGGGGTGGACCCCGACGCGCAGATCCTGGCCATTGCGCGGGACAAGGTGCGCAAGGCCGGCGTGGACGTGGAATTCGTGCACGCCATGGGCGACCAGGCGGCCGAACGCGTCGGGCCGGGCAGCGCCGACAGAGCGGTGTCCAGTCTGGTGCTGCATCAATGCCCGGTGCCGATGAAGAAGGCGATCATCGCCAACATGTTCGCGCTGCTGCGGCCCGGCGGCGAACTCGTCATCGCCGACTACGGATGGCAGCGCAGCGCGCTGATGCGGTTTCTGTTCCGGGGCGTGCAACGCGTCGACGGCAAGGCCGATACCCAGCCCAACGCAGACGGCATCCTGCCGGAGTTGATCGGGCAGGCCGGCTTCGTGGACGTCGCCGAGAAAGCGGTGATTCCGACGGTGACGGGATCCTTCTCGATTTACCACGCGCGCCGGCCGGATGAATGATCCGGCTATTCAAAACAGCCGAAATGCGCAAAGATCGTCCTAGCTGAACGCATATGTCGGGGGTGCGGCTCACGCGTTTCCAGCAACCGTGCGAAAGGACCCGCCCATGAAAACGATGCTGCGACTCGCCACACCCGCGCTGGCCGTCCTGGCCGTGGTCTGGGCGCCATCGGCGGCGGCCGACCCCAACAGCTTCCTCGACGAGCTGCAGGTCAACAACGTCCACCTGCCGAACAAGACTCCGGCCCAGACGATTGCCGCGGGCAACCAGGTGTGCAGCGACCTGCGCGGTGGTGCTTCGGTGCTGGACGAGATGACCAAGGTCGAACAGCGGTACGGCTTCAGCCAGGGAACGTTGTTCGTCAGCGCCTCGACGACCAACCTCTGCCCCGACTTCGCCAACCACTGATTTAGCGATGCGCTGTGGGCAACAACTGCAGCAAGACGCTGGCCGTGCTCTGCGCGCTGGTGTTGGTGTGCGCGGGGTGCACTAAGGGCGGCAGCAACCAACCCGCCGCTTCCAGCCCGGGTTCGAGTGCCCAGCCGAGCGGCGGCAAACCCGGTGCCGGGGGACCGTTGTTCGACGGGAACCAGCCGTTCACCAACAACGTCAGCGGAGCCAAGGTCTCCGCGCGCAGTGCCGCCATCATCGCCGCGCTCAGCAACATGGGTGGTTGGGGCAACGACAACGTTTTCCAGGTCGACTTCTCCATTCCGCTGTTCTTCGCCGACAAGAACTCACCGCGCATGCAGGTGGTCGCCGACGACAACTACTGCGACGGCGGGCCGGACTGCGACAAGGTTCCGGCCAAGATGCCGGTGCCGGCCGGCGCCCATTTCGAGGGTTCGTCGGATTTGAGTTGCGACGTGACCGGCAGCACCGACGGTCAGAGCGACTGCCACCTGTTGGTCGCCGAACGTGACGAGCACAAGCTGTACGAGATCTATCTGGGCGGCAAGAAGGGCGATTCGATAGCCGCGCACGCCTTCTTCGTGTGGGATTTGAAAAAGAAGTACCCGGAGACGCTGCGGGGCGACCAGTGCACCAGTGCCGACGCCGCCGGGTTCCCGATCGCCGCGCTGTTGCCCACCGCCGACGAAGTCGCCGCGGGTGCGGTCAACCACCCGCTGCGATTCATCCTGCCCAATCCCCGGATGAAGGCGAAGGTGTACGTGCGTCCGGCGACGCACGCCGGCGGCCCGGACAGCGAGGACCCGAACGCCCCGCCGTACGGGGTGCGGTTCCGGCTCAAGGCCGACTTCGACGAGTCACCGTTCTCGGCCTCGGAAAAGGTAATCATCAAGGCGCTCAAGACATATGGGATGCTGCTGGCCGACGGCGGGCAGATACCCCTGACGTTCGCCGACGATTCCAACAACACCGCCAAATGGGAAAGCCTCGGGATCACCGCCCAGTCGTTCAGCAAGGTCGGGGTGGACAGTTTCGAGGTGGTGGAGTCGGGCCCGGAGGTTCCGCTGACCTACGAATGCGTGCGTAATCCCTGAAGCCTGCCGAATCGAGTACCGCGCTACTCAGTCGATCCCGGATGCCGGACCGCACGCTGATGCGGTGTCCGACGTTCTGAGCGAGCGTGAACAAGCGCTGCGCAAACTCCCGCTGCCGTACTCGCTGGCCCTGCGGCTGCGCGACGCCGGTGTCGCGCGGGAAGTGATCTGTGAATACGTCGGTGTCGAAAACGGTTCCCTCGACGGTGTCTATCGGCTGGCTGAGGCGAAACTCATTGCCCTGCAACAGTAGCGGCGCGAGGTTCGGAATCGGCTTCCGTCAGTTGCGTATCGGGCTACGCTATCGGCGTGCGTCTTTCGTGGCCGCTGATCGGACGGTCGCAGGAATTGGCGGTCATCGAAGCCGCCATTTCCGACGCCACAGCGTCCGGAATCGTCGTCTGGGGCACCGCCGGCGTCGGAAAGAGCCGGGTGGCGCATGAAGCACTCGCCGCGGCGGCCGCCGAAGGGTATGAGATCCGTTGGGCGGTCGGCAGCGCATCCGCGCGATCGCTTCCGTTGGGGGCCTTTGCTTCGTGGGTTAGTCTGCCGGATCCCGACCACAGCCAGCTGGTGCATCTGGTCCGCGACATGATCGAGTCGCTGACCGCCGGAGCGCCCCGCACACCGGTGGTGGTCGCCGTCGACGACGCGCACCTGCTCGACGACTTGTCGGCGTTCGTCCTGCACCAGATCGTCGAACGTCGCGCGGCGAAAGTCCTACTGACCATCCGCAGTGGCGAGCCGGTTCCCGTTGCGGTGCAGGACGTGTGGCGCGGTGCCGCATTCGAACGGCTCGACCTGCAACCCCTCTCGGCCGACGAGGTCGCCACGCTGTTGTCGGCAACACTGGACGGTCCGGTGGATCCCGCTGCCGCGCAACATATTTGGAAACTGACGCGGGGCAATGCGCTGTATCTGCGCAACATCGTCGAGCAAGAGGTGTCCGACGGGCGGTTTGCTATACGGCACGGTTACTGGCGCTGGACTGGTGAACCCGTCGTGCCACCCAGCTTGGCCGAACTGATCGAGTCGCGGATGGGCACGCTCCCCGGCGCGGTCGGCGAGGTGGTGGACGCGCTTGCGGTGGGGGAGCCGATCGAGCTGGCGTCCTTGTCGCGGATCACCGACCCGGTGGCCGTCGAGGAAGCCGACGTGCGCGGCTTGATCACGCTGGCCACGGTCGACGGCGGCGTGCAGGTCCGGCTGGCCCACCCGCTGTATGGCGAGCTGCGTCGCAAACGGGCCGCGCCCACCCGACTGCGCCGGCTACGCGGCCGGGTGGCCGAAGAGTTGGCCGCGTCCCCGGAACGCGACGAGGCGCGAATGGTGGTGCGGCGCGCGGTATTGAGCGTCGACTCCGACCTTCCGGCAGACCCGGGCTTGCTGCTCACCGCAGCCGAGGGCGCCATGTTCCTGGCCGATGCTCCGCTGGCCGACCGGCTGGCCGCAGCGGCGATCCAGGCGGGCGCGGGGGTTCAGGCCTACCACATCCGCTCGTTCGCGCTGGCGTGGCAGGGCCGCGGCGAGGAGGCCGACGCGGTGGTGGCCGCCACTCCGACCGAGGGCTTCAGCGTGGCCGACCACGTGTACCTGCTCGGGCATCGAGGCTTCAGCAAGCTGTGGGCACTCGCCGATCCCGACGGTGCGAAGCGACATTTCGACGAAGCCGCCGGGATGGCGACGGCGGACACGCGCAGCTGGTCCGACGCCTACCTGACCGTCTATTGGGCGTCGATGGCGCAGCCCGCGAAGGCCCGGGAGTTCGGCGCCGGCCTGGACCTCGAGCAGCTCCCCGGAATCATGAGCTCGGCAGCGGCGTGGGCGCTCGCCGTGGCGCACGGGGACGCGGGGTGCGCTGCGGAGGCCAGCCGGGCGGCTGAAATCGGTTATGCCTATGCAGAGCGCGTGGGCACGGCCGCGCACATGCGGCTCCTCATCGTCGACCGGCATGTCGGCGCGCTGCTGCAGTGTGGCCGGTTGACTGAGGCGGGTTCGCTGGCCGAGCAGGCGCGCAGGCAGACGACGGACGTTCCCGGTGTCGCCCAGCAACTCAGCATGGGGATCCGGGGTCGGGTCGCCGCCGCGTCGGGCCGACTGGACGAAGCAAGGGCACTGCTGGGAACCGTGGTCGAGTTGTTCATGGGCGATTCCAACGGCTTCCGCTACCGTTACCTGGTTCCGCTCACCACGGCGCTGGCCATGTCCGGCCGGACCGACGAAGCGGCCATCGCGCTCGACGCGGTGGAAACCGAACCCCATCGAAGTTACGGCTTCGTCGAGTATGAACGAGAACTCGCCCGCGCCTGGCTCGCTGCCGCCCAGGGTGTCGTCAGTGACGCGATCAAGATCGCCTTGTCGGCTGCCGAAAAATCATGTGCAAGAGGTCAATTCGGATCCGAGGTGGTGTGCCTGCAGACCGCGGCGCAGTTCGGCGACGGCTCGGTCGCGGTCCGGTTGGGGGAGCTGGAAACGATCGTCGAGGGTCCCCGGGTAGCGGTGGCCGCCAGGTTCGCTGCCGCGTTGAATGCGGGTGACGCGGCCGGATTGGCCTCGGTGTCCGAGGACTTCGAAGAGATGGGCGACCTGGTGGCCGCGACGGATGCGGCTGCCCACGCGGCAATCACCTACCGCCACAAGGGGTTACGAGGATCGGCGCTGGGCTGCTCGACGCGGGCCGACGCGCTGGCCCAGCGCTGCGGCGGGGCGTCGACGCCCGCGCTACGGCAGGCCAGCACGCGCGTTCCGTTCACCGTGCGGGAGCATGAGATCGTGACGCTGCTGGGCGAGGGTCTGTCCAGCCGTGCGGTGGCCGAACGTCTGACGCTGTCGGTGCGCACCGTCGAGGGCCACATCTATCGGGCCATGGCCAAGACCGGCGTCTCCAGTCGCGAGGAACTCGCGGCCCTGCTACGACGCTGACGTCAGGACTCGTCGAGATATGCGTCGGCCCACGCGCCGATGATGCGTCCGGCCCGGCGAGCTTGGCCGCGGGCGGTGAGCAGATGATCGGAGCCCTCCAGGGAAACGAAGCTGCGCGGGTGACGGGCCAATCGGAAGATCTCGCTGGCGTTTTCGATGTCGACGGTGTTGTCGGTGGGTGAGTGCAGGATCAGCAGCGGCAGGCGCAGGCTCTTGATCCTGTCGTGCAGATGGGCCGCGCGGACGTCCTCGACGAACGCTCGTTTGAGGGTCAGTGTGCGCCCGCCCACCATCCATTCGGCTCTGCCCTCGGACAGACAGCGGTCCACCACCGCGTCGTAGTGCTTCTCCACGTGGCTGGGGTCCACCGGCGCGGCTACCGTGACGACCGCGCGGACACCGGGCACTTGGTGTGCCGCGGCGAGTACCGCGGCGCCGCCCCACGAGTGCCCGACCAGGATGTCGGCAGGCTTGCCGCGGTCCGCCATGAACTGGCAGGCCTTCACGATGTCGTCGACCTTGACGGTGAACGACCCGTCTCCCCAGTCGCCTTCGGAGCCACTGAGTCCCAGCGCGTCGAAACGCAGCATGCCGATCCCGTCGGAGGCCAGTTGCTTGCAGATGCGAGCCGCCGCCGGTGATTCCTTGCCCAGGGTGAAGCCGTGGGCGAACACTCCCCAGCCGCGCGATTCCTGTTCCGGCGGGTCGATGATCCCGGCCAGGTTCGGGCCTGTGGAACTCTCGAAGGTGACGCGTTCGCCCATCGTCTATCGCCTGTGGTCGTGCCGTGCTCGTGACAACGCGCGGCGTCAGTGTGTGGCCGCGCTGAGCGCGAAGAAACCCCGCAGCGCCTCGGCGATCTGGGCCCGGACGGGGGCTCCGGACATCACCATGTCGACCATCGTCAGCGACAGATGCGTGTGTCCCCTCGCCCGCACGAGCTCGGTCGGAACCCCGGTCGCCGCAAGGGCTTCCGCGTACGCGATACCTTCGTCGCGCAGTGGGTCGAACTCCGCGGCCACCACGACCGCCGGCGGCAGCGCCGACAGATCCGGGGTGCGCAACGGGGCGATCCTCGGGTCGGTGCGGACGTCCGGGTCGGCGTACTGGTCGAAGAACCAGGCCATCAGCGGGGCGGTCAGACCGTAGCCCTCGGCGTTCTCGAGGTAGGACGGTCGCGTCTGGTCGGAATCGGTGACCGGAGTGAGCAGGGCCTGACCGAGAATGGTCGGCCGGGCCGCTTCCCTGGCGAATTGGCAAACCACGGCGGCGATTCCGGCGCCCGCGCTCCAGCCGCCGACGACGAGCTGACCGGGAATGCCGCCGAGTTCTTCGGCGTGCTCGGCGATCCATTGCGTAGCGGCCCAGCCGTCTTCGAATGCCGCCGGGAATCGGTGTTCGGGGGCATGCCGATAGTCCACCGACACGATGAGCGTGTCGCTGCGCACGCACAGGTCGCGGCACAGCGGCTCGTCGGATGCGGCGTCGCCGAGAACCCAACCGCCGCCGTGGAAATAGACGACGAGGGGATGCGGACCCGGACTCGCGGGCCGGTATAACCGGTAGTTCAATGGGCCGGCAGCGCCGGGGAGTGTGCCGTCGACTATTGCGCCGACGTCGGGGCCGGGTGGGCGTGCGAGGTTGGTCTCGTCCATGAAGGCCCGTATCCCGTCGACGCCGAGCGACTCCAACGGCGGCAGGTCCAACAACGCCATCTGCTCCAGCACCATCTGGACGTCGGGCTGCAGGCGGCGGATTATGCCGTCGTTGCATAGCGAACCGTCCTGGCCGGACAACCGGAAACCCAGGTAGTCGCGAGCCACCAACTCGTCGCACGCCACCCGGTAGAAGTCGACCCCGGCGGCGTAGGCCATGAACACCCGCCGCTTGCCGGGGATGTTGGCGCCGACGTACCACGAATTCGCTTGCGGGAACAGCGTTATGGCCGCCGCATCGGCCACGTGCTGCATCCAGCCGGCCTCGGCGAGCGCGGTGGGTTCGATCCGGTCGAAGCCGCGGTTGCGCAGATACGTCAGCGCGTCGGCGACGAAGTCGACGTGTTGCTCGATCGACACCGCCATGTTCGACAGCACCGAGGGGCTGTTGGGGCCGGCGATCAGGAAGAAGTTCGGGAACCCTTCGGTGGTCAGCCCCAGGTACGTGTCCGGACCGTTCGACCATTTTGTCTTCAGCTCGAGTCCGTCGCGGCCGACGATGTCGATCGCCGCGACCGCGCCGGTGATGGCGTCGAAGCCGGTGGCGAACACGATCGCGTCGAACTCGAAAGACTCACCGGCGGTGTCGATCCCGGTGCTCGACACGCCCAGCAGCGGCTGCTGCTGCAGGTTGACCAGCCGCACATGGGGCAGGTTGAACGTGGCGTAGTAGCCGGTGTCCAGGCACAGTCGTTTGGCGCCGACCGGATAGGTGGTGGGGCACAAGACGTCTGCTGTCTGTGGATCGTGCACGATGCCGCGGATCTTGGCACGGACGAAGTCGGCGAAGTCGGCGTTGGCCAGCGGGTTGCTCATGGTGTCGGCGTAGAGATTGAGCACCTCCAGCAATTCGCCGCGCCGCCAACACTCTTCGTATCGTCGCTGCCTTTCCTCGAGGGGCACCGAGAACCACGGGGTGATGGTGCGTTCCACCGGCACCCCGCCGAACGAGTACCGGGCCGCCTGCCGGTAGGCGCCGTCGTCGGCGAGCGCGGCCAGCTTGTCCGGTGCGATCGGGCCGTTGTGCGCGGGGATCGAAAAGCACGGCGTCCGTTGGAATACCGTGAGCTGCGCGGCCTGCGCCGCGATCAGCGGGATCGACTGAATCCCCGACGACCCGGTGCCGATCACCCCGACACGTTTACCGGTGAAGTCGACCGGTTCATGTGGCCAGCGACTGGTGAAATACACCTCACCGGCGAAGTTCTCGATGCCTCGGATGTCGAGCTCTTTCGGCACCGACAGGCAGCCGGTCGCCATTACCAGGTAGCGGCAGGTGATTTCGCGGCCGTCGTCGGTGCGCACGTGATACCCGGGCAGATCGTCGTCCCAGTGCGCGTGGGTGACCCGGGTGCCGAATTGCATGTCGCGACGAAGGTCGTGCTTGTCGGCGACGTGGTTCAGATATCGCAGGATCTCGGGCTGGGTGGCGTACTTCTCCGACCACTGCCAGTCCCGCGACCACTCCGGGTCGAAGCTGAACATGTAGTCCAGGCTCGGTATGTCGACGCGGGCCCCCGGGTATCGGTTCCAGTACCAGGTGCCGCCGATGTCGTCGCCCGCTTCGAAGATGCGCATCGAATGGTCCGCGCACCGCAGGCGGTACGCGGCGTACAGGCCCGCGAAGCCGGCACCCACGACGACGACGTCCACATCGGTGTGGTGTACATCACTCATTCGCCCATCATTGGCCACTGGGGCGCGTTTTGGTAGAGCGCTCAGAACCCTCTGCCGACAATGCCGGCATTACGCGCCGCGCCCAGCCAATCCGGGAACTCCGTCATGACCTTGTCGTAGAACGCTTCGTCGCTCAGCGCCCGCACCTGCTCCACGGCGAAGAACCCGGCGTTGTCGATCTCGCGGCCGGTCAGTTCGTCCAGTTTGTGCAGGAACGGGAAGTCGCTTTCCCGCCCGATCGCCATGAACTGGATGAACATCGGCAACCCGGACGCGCGCAAGACGGCGTCCGCGGCGTTCTTGCGGTCGCTGTTGCCGCCGTCGGTGATGAAGGCGACGTAGGTGGGCAGCCGGGCGCCGCGCTCTAGATTGCCGGCGATCTGCTCGATCGGCGGGGCGTACTTCGTCATGCCCCAGATGCCCTTGCGGTTGATGGCGCGGTCGGTCCAGCCTTCGCGGTTGGCCAGGGTGACGGGTTCACCTTCGTGCACGCGGTGATCGAACAGCAGGGTGTCGACGGTGCCGTTGTCGTCGAAAAGCAGTGCGAGAGCGAGGAACCGGTCGATGAGTTCCTGGTAGCTGCCGTTGCTGAACAACGGGCGCGACGAGCCGGAGACGTCGAGCACCAGGATCACCTCGGCGCGCTCGCCGAGGAATCCCCGCTTTTCCAGGGACACGGTGGCGGCGTCGAATTTCTTCAGCAGTACCGGCGACTTGTCCGAGACGGCCTTGCGCAGGTTGATCTGTCGCTGCTTGTTCATGTCGATCGCCGGAGGCGCTTGCGGCGTTTGGGGCGCGGGCGGTGGCGTGGCCGGTTCGTCGTCGACGGAGATCCCGAACTCGGTCGCGATGCCGGCCAGCCCGGTGTCGTAACCCTGGCCGACCGCGCGGAACTTCCACGCGCCCTGCCGGCGGTACAACTCGCCGAAGATCAGTCCGGTCTCGGTGGTCAGCCCAGAGATCGAATAGCTCGCCACCGGTGTGCCGCCGGATGACATCTTGATCGACAGTCCGGGCAGTTGCGCGAATGACTGACGCTTGGCGGCGGCGTCGTGAATGGAGGCCACGAACGCGATGCGGTCGACGACGTCGGGGACGGCCGGTGCGTTGACCACCAGACGGTCACCGCCCGTCGGGATCGAACCGGTGTGCCGCACCGACCCGTCACGCGAGGTGGGCTGGTTGTAGAAGATGAGATCGGTGTCGTCGCGCACCTTTCCCGCCGTGGTCAGCAGCAGCGCACTGGCGTCGGCATCGACTCCGGCGACGGCCTGCCAACTGACTTCGACGGTCAGTTCGGCAGTGGGTACCGGTGCGTTGGCGCCCTTGGTCAACTCGGCCATGACCCTCCGATTCGTCCGATCGTGGCTACAGCGTAAACGGGCGTGCGTAGGGTCGGCTGGTGCACAGGACCATCGACTGGGACGGCGATGCGGTCACGATCATCGACCAGACCGCGCTGCCGGTTGATTACCGCTTGTTGCGGCTGCGCACGGTCGACGAGCTGATCGACGCGATCCGTCGCCTGGCCGTGCGCGGCGCGCCGGCGCTGGGGGCGGCGGGGGCACTCGGCGTGGTGCTCGCGGTCCGCGAGGGCGGCGACGTGCGGGCTGCGGCTCATCGGGTCGCGGCGGCCCGACCGACCGCGGTGAACCTCAGCTGGGGAGTGGCACGTGCGCTGGAGCGGCTGGACCAGGGTGCCGAAGCCGTGCTCGCCGAAGCCCTGGAAATTCTTGACGAGGACGAGCGGCTGAATCGGACCGCATCCGCTTGCGCCGCCGAGATCGTCCTGGAGTTGTGCGGTCGCCGGCCGTTGCGGTTGTTGAGTCACTGCAACGCCGGTCATCTCGCCACCGTGGCGTGGGGCAGCGCGCTGGGCGTCGTCTGGCATCTGCACGAGCGCGGACTGGTGGAGTCGGTGCTGGTCGACGAGACCCGACCACTGCTGCAGGGCGCCCGGCTCACCGCCTGGGAGCTGGCCCAGGCGGGCGTGCCGTACCGGGTGCAACCGGACGGCGCGGCCGCGGCGGCGATGGCGCGTGGCCTCGTCGACTGCGTGCTCGTCGGCGCCGACCGGATCGCGTCGAATGGCGATGTCGCCAACAAAATCGGCACCTACGGCTTGGCCATCGCGGCGCGTCACCACGATGTGCCTGTCGTCGTCGTGGCACCCTCGTCCACGATCGACGGGTCGCTTGGCACCGGTGCCGAAATCGCCATCGAGGAACGCGCGCCTGACGAACTGCGGACCTTTGCCGGGTCTGCCGTCACTCCGTCGGATGCCGCGGTGTTCAACCCCGCCTTCGACGTGACGCCGTTTGGATTGATCAGCGCGGTGGTCACCGAGCGCGGGCGCTACGCCCCGCCCTCGCTTTGACTGTGAAGCCTGGGCGTTGCGGGTGAAGCCTGGGCGAGGAATCGTCGATTTTTTCGCCCTGCGCTCACCGGCGAAGCCGTGGATTCACAATCAAAGCCGACGTTTCACACCGACGGGTCGATGTCAGCCCTCAATCTCGGCGAAACCCCACGATGTCGTGCTCTGAAGCGAGATCATGTATCTAGCCGCATATTGAACGCGGCGATTCCCCGGGGGGGCATGGCCTGAGCGCCATGGCGCACTGGGAGGTGTCCAATATGTCGTTTCTATTCGCAGCGCCAGAGGCGCTGGCAACGGCAGCAGCGAATCTGGCCGGTATCGAATCGGCGTTGAACGCGGCCAACGCTGCCGCGAGAGCGCAGACGACGGCGGTACTGGCGGCGGGCGCCGATGAGATTTCAGCAGTAATCGCGACGCTGTTTTCCGGGCACGGCCAGGGATATCAGGCGATCAGCGCCCAGGCGGCGGCGTTTCATGATCAATTCGTGCAGACCTTGACTACCGGTGCGGCCTCGTATGCCAGTGCTGAAGCCACCGCCGCCACACCCCTGCAACCTGTCCTCACCGCGATCAATGCGCCCTTCCTGGCGCTGACCGGGCGTCCCCTGATCGGCAACGGAATCAACGGAGCGCCGGGCAGTGGGGCCAACGGCGGGGCCGGCGGAATCCTGATCGGCAGCGGCGGCAACGGCGGGTCCGGCGGGGCCGGTCAAAACGGAGGTGCCGGCGGCGCGGCGGGGCTGCTGGGCACCGGTGGGGCAGGCGGGGCGGGCGGTCCCGGCACCACCAACGGCGGCACCGGTGGAGCCGGTGGGCTCTTGTTCGGCGCTGGCGGCAGCGGTGGCGCCGGCGGATTCAACGCCGCGGGCTCCGGCGGCAACGGCGGCGCGGGCGGGGCAGGCGGGTTGTTCAGCTCGGGCGGCGCTGGTGGCGCGGGTGGCAGCGGTAACGGCGTCGGAGGCAACGGTGGGGCGGGCGGAGTCGGTGGCACCGCGGGGCTGTTCGGCAGCGGCGGGACTGGCGGGATCGGCGGGTACACCGAGACCGCCGTCGCGGGCCCGGGCGGCGCCGGCGGTGCCGGCGGGTTCGTCGGGAGCGGCGGTACCGGCGGCTTCGGCGGTGCGGGCGCCAAAGCCGGTGCAATCAACGGAGATGGCGGGGCCGGTGGCCACGGGGGCACCTTCGGCGGCGACGGCGGGACCGGCGGCACCGGCGGAGGCGGCGGCGCGATCAACGGTAGTGGCGGGGCCGGCGGGGCGGCCGGCATGTTCTTCGGCGATGGCGGGGACGGCGGCGCCGGTGGCGGTGGGGGCTTGTTTGCCGGTGACGGTGGGGCCGGCGGCGCGGCCGGCTTATTCGCCGGAGCCGGCGGCACGGGCGGCGCCGGCGGCACATCAGCCGCCATCGGGGGGAAGGGCGGGGCCGGCGGCCGCGCCGGCATGCTCGTCGGAACCGGCGGCAGCGGTGGCGGCGGTGGTGCCGCCTCGAACGCCGCGATCGGCGGGGACGGTGGGGCCGGCGGCCAGGCGGGATTGCTCTTCGGCGAGGGCGGAGCCGGCGGCGCCGGCGGTACCAGCGCGATTATCGGCGGGAAGGGCGGGGCTGGTGGCACGGCCGGGCTGATCGGCAACGGCGGCCACGGTGGTGACGGCGGGATGAACGTCACCATCAACCCGAGCGGCGTCGGCGGCGACGGCGGTCAGGGTGGCAACGCCCTGCTGATCGGCAATGGCGGTGACGGCGGCAGCGGCGGCACCAGCGTGAACCCGGGCAAAGCCGGAAAGGCCGGCGCCGGCGGCACCGGCGGGGTGCTCGGTTTGGACGGATCGCCCGGGGTTCCGTAGTCCGATCCTGAGCTACTGCTGGTCTGCCGATGAATTTGCCTTCCGGTCGGAGTCTTACCAACCGGAAGGGAGGCACTCAATGCAGGTACAGCATGTGCTGGCGGTCGTTCCGGTGACCGACATCGAAGCGGCAACGCACTGGTACTCCGGCTTCTTCGGTACGCCGCCTAGCAACAACCCGATGCCGACACTGGTCGAGTGGCGGTCGACCAGCACGGGCTGGATCCAGGTTTTCGCCGACGCGGAGAAGGCCGGCAGGACGGCGGTCAACCTCGCCGTCGAGGATTTGGATGCGGCAGTCGGTGATCTCGCCGAGCGCGGATACGCGCCGGGGGAGATCCAGGACGTGAACAAGGGAGTGCGGCTGTCGGCGCTGAGCGACCCGGATGGCAACACGATCACCTTGATCGGCGGCTTTCGCGAAGTTTATTAACCGGCTATCGACCGAATAACACCGCGAGTTGACGCACGGCGGCGCGGCGACCCTCGACGGTCAGGGCTCCGGACGAGACCAAGTCGGCGAAATGAGCCGGATTCGTCGCTGCCGCAAGGGCTTCCGCCGGGCCGCACAAGGTGACATCCGGCTCTGCCGTCGTAGGCTCGACGGTGTTCTCGTCGATGTGCAACGTGGTCGATCCCTCCGGCGTCGTCAGTTGCAGCACCAGGTCGACGCCGGGTCGTTCGGCTCGCACGTACGCCCGCACCGCCCTGGCGAGCCATTCGGGGCGCACCTGATCGCCGGGATTGCGAGTGTGGAGCAGACGACGGCCCCATCGGGCGAACGCATTGACCACGTCCTCGAGCGCACGGCCCTCGTCGGTCAATTCGTAGACCTTCACCGCGGCCGGCGGCGGCAGGTCACGGCGCACGACCAAGCCGTTGTTTTCCAGATCCCGCAGCCGTGCCGCCAGCATGTCGGTCGCGATCGGTGACAGTGCATGCAGCAGATCGACATAGCGGCGCGGACCGTCGAGCAGCTCCCGCACCACGAGCAATGTCCAGCGATCGCCAACCAGGTCAAGGCTTTTCGCCAGCGCGCAATGCTGACCGTACGACTTGGCTGCCACGCCATGACGGTATCAGATACTTGACTATTCCAAGTCGTCACTTGGTTTCTCCAAGTAAGAGGCGTAGCTTCGGAGTGTCGGAAGGAACCACCATGACCGTCCTCGTCGATATCGACGCACGCCCGTCGCTGGAGCACTTGCTCGACATTCGCATCGAATTCGACCCGGTGCAGATCTTCCCGACGCCGGTCGGTACCCGGTTCACCTACGTGGTCCGGCGTGGGCGCTGCGAGGGTCCCCGCATCGCCGGCGACATCTTGCCGGGCGGCGGCGACTGGATACTGTTCGGCACCGACCGGGTGGCACGACTGGATGTTCGGGCCACGCTGCGGACGGACGACGGCGCGCACATCCACGTCACCAACACCGGTCGGGTGCACATGAGTCGTGCGGCGACCGACCGATTCACGGCGGGCGAGCTGATCCGGCACGACGAGATGATCGCCCGATCCAGCCCCCTGTTCGACACCGACGATCCCCGCTACCGGTGGCTCAACGCAATTCACACGGTGGCGATCAACGAGGTGTCGCTTTCTGAGGTCCGCTACCGGGTTTTCGCGGTCCGATGAGCGCGTTGCGCGCCCTCTACCGGCGCTACCTACTGGCCTGGGAGTCCCGCGACGTCGACGCGATCGTCGCGCTCCATGCCGCAGACACCATGTTCTGGCTGCATCACGGCCGAGGCCCGGTGACCGGTCGTGTCGCCGTGCATGACGAGTTCACGGCCATGTTCGCCGCACTCCCCGGCTTCGGGTTCGACGTCCACCGAACCCAATTCGGTTCTCGGCATTGGGTTTTGGATTGGACGCTGACGTGCTTGTTGCCGGAGGACGACGGACCCGGTCGGGCGGTCAGCTGGGACTGCATCGATCTGGTGACCGTGACCGACGATTGGCAGGTAGCGCGTAAAGACACATTCGTCGACGGTGTCGCCTTCGGGCGCCTGGTCAGCGCGCGAAAAACGTTTGTTGAGGATCGGGCTGCTTCCGCGCTGGTGGACACGAACCGTAGCGGCCACTAGAGATACCTTGAGAAGATGAGTGCTGTCGGCATCGTCCTCGTAGCACTCGCGATCGCCGTCGGAATCATCGGCATCGTGGTGCCGGTATTGCCGGGCACGTTGCTGGTGCTCGGTGCGATCGTGGTGTGGGCCGTCGTGGAGAACAACATCACCGCGTGGGTGACGCTCGGCGTGGTGGTCGTCCTGCTTGGTGCGGCGACATTTATCAAGTACACCTGGCCGGTGAAGCGGATGCGTGCCGCCGACGTGCGCACGCTGAGTTTGGCGGCGGGCGCGGGGCTGGGCCTCATTGGTTTCTTCGTGATCCCGGTGATCGGCCTGGCGATCGGCTTCGTGCTGGGCGTCTACGCGGCGGAGCTGGCCGCCCGCGGAGACCAGCGGCTGGCATGGGCTTCGACGAAGCACGCCGTGAAAGGTGTCGCGTTGTCGATGGGTGTCGAGCTCGCCGGCGCACTGCTCGCCACCGTTGCGTGGGCGTTCGGGATGGGCCTAACCCAGTTGGCATCGTGATTCATCTCGGCAACCGGAATGGACGTTCGTTGGCACAAAGTGAGCCCGTTCTAGCAATTCGGTATCGCACCACGTGCCGAGGCCAACCCCACGACGATGGCCGCGCTAGCCCGGATTTTTCGTGGAATGTCGCTTGTGGCGGTGTGTAGATAAGCGAAAGTGCCTGTCCTGCAAGGAATAATCGGACTTGTCTAAGGTTCGGATCGTTCCAGCTGGAAGGCACCTCGCAGGTGAAGAATATCGCGGCCTCTTCGCGGGTCAAAGTGTCGGCCGACGGCGGTGGTGTCGCGCAGCATGCCGGGATGGGCATGCTGCGCGAACTCGCCGATCGGACCGGGTTATCGGCGCAGGTCACCGCTGTGTTAGCCGACACCTACCGCGGTCCGTGGGTGTATGCACCTGGCGAGGTGTTCGCCGATCTGGCGGTTGCGGTCGCCGACGGGGCGGACTGCATCGACGGTGTCGGGCAGTTGTGCGGCGACCGTGAGGACGTGTGCGGGGCGAAGGCGTCGACGACCACGATGTGGCGTCTGGTCGATGAGCGCATCGACGCTGCGCACTTGCCCGGGTGCGTGGCGCACGGGCGGCTGCCCGCGCGGCGGCCTGGGTATCTGCTCGGACAACGCCGGCGCCGAACCGCTGTGGTCGACGTTCAAGCACGAGTACTACTACCGGCATACTTTCCACACAAAATCGGAACTGATTGCAGCAGTTGACAATTGGATGCGTTTCTACAATCACCGACGTAGGCATTCAGCGATCGGAATGCGCTCACCCATCACCTACGAGCAATCACTGAAAGTCACCCCGGAAGCAACCTAACCGCGTCCACTTTTTCTGGGGAACCCCACTCGGCGCCCCATAGTCGGCGGATGCCTTGTTGTTGACCTGCACAGCCCGCCCGGCGGGCCATCTTGGCTGCCCCGCCGACATCCCACCGCTGACGTGTCATAGTTACGGTGTCATCAGAAATTTGGGGGATTCATGGACGTGCTGAAGTCGTTACGCGTCGTCGCCGTATTGGTCGGAGTTGCGATAGCTGGGGCCGCCGGAGCCTCAGCCGGCCAATCACCAACCCTGGGCCGCGTCTGGGCATCGAACCAGCAGGGTTATGGGGCAGTGCAGCCGGCCACGGTCTACAACGGCGGTGACCCTACTGGCATGATCTGGGACATTACCTGGTCCTCATGGGGCGAAGAACAAGCTACAGGCGCCGGGACTGCCAACTGGGTGCCCCCTGGCGGCAACGTCGCACAGGCGGTTTCCCAACCGGCGACGATCGTCGCCTACAACCTCGGCACCTGCAACGGTCAACTGATGTACCAAGCGGCTAAATGGTATTTCCCGAGCAAAGGCGAGACATTCAACCCGGCTGGCCACTACAACATTTGCACCGGTGATTCTGTCCAAGGCAACTAGCTAGGCGCCTTGGCCTAGGAAAGTTCCCCCAGGTCAGTCGGTGTAACAGCCTGCGCACTGAATGGATCGGTTTCATCCTTTGGAGTGCGTCTACCGATTAATGACTTGCGGATTGCAGCTATCTGCTCCCCGGCAGTGTAGTACCTGCCCCTTTTCTCGCCATGCGGAATTAGCAGCCCGAGATTGGCAAGGCTTTGCAAGTCGCGTGTAGCAGTTTGATCGCTTATGGGCTCATTGCCCTGACTCTTCAGAATTGCTTTGTACACAGACCGCCGGACACGCATACGCATGGCCGCGTCGAACAGCGCATCAATAGTCCGCTCGGGAAGGCTGTGGCGTGTGATGACGCGGTCCAACTCAAGATAAAGAGTTTCGATTTCATTTGTACGAC